>NZ_JBKKJR010000001.1:0-304689 GCF_046614755.1 Megasphaera indica | reverse complement strand
ATGACTATGAAAAATTATATGCAAACTACAAGAAAAAGGCAGCTTTGATTGCTGGATAACTGATTGATAGAAACCTCAATTTAATTTGTACTCAAACTTGACATAGGACCACACTCATACAAGCGCGTTCAAGAGCAGGCTGTGGAATGGCACCATAGGCCCCGCACCGTTCCTCCGCTTTTCCTTTATTTGACAGGCACGACCAGTATTCACTCGGTTTGCCTTTGTACTTTCTTATGTTATGGATGTAGCTCTTTCCACAAATACCGCACTTGATGATTCCTGTAAAGCAGGATGTGTTTAGGAAATTTCTGGCATATCCGCCACGTTGCTTTCCCGCCTCCTTACGCCACGCCATCTCTTCCTGAACCTGATTGAATGTCGCTGCATCAATAATGGCCTCATGATGATTTTCCACTACATACTTATCCTTTTCTCCATGGTTTATGACCTGGTGTTTGGTAATTGGATCTATTACGAAGGTCTTTTGAATGACCAGGTTCCCTTTATATACAGGATTCTGCAACATCTGCTTTATAGTAGAATCCTGAAATAGGTTGCCGTACATCGTATGAGCTCCGATATTGGCAAGCTCTCGCTGTATATCTCTTCGCGTTTTCCCTGCTAAATACCCCTTAAAGACTCTCCGAACAATCGCTGCTTCCTCATTCTGGATAACTAGTTCTCCATCTTTCCATCGGTACCCATAAATGAAGAACTTTGCATGGGGAATTCCTTTTTCGTATTTTTTTTGAAACCTCCACTTGATATTGTCGCTGATAGAGCGGCTTTCTTCCTGAGCAAAGGAGGCAAGGATTGTCAGCATCAGCTCTCCATCACCACTTAGGCTACAAATGTTTTCTTTTTCAAACCAGACTTCGACACCAATCTCTTTTAGGTGCCGAACCGTCTTAAGCAGGTCAACCGTGTTACGTGCAAACCGCTGGATGGATTTCGTAAGAATAATATCAATTTTTCTAGCTTCTGCATCTGCAAGCATACGTTGAAACTCTTTTCTCTTAATAATCTTTGTTCCAGTAATACCATAATCAGCATATACCCCCGCATATTCCCACGCAGGATTTTTCTGTATCAATGAACTGTAATAGCTAATCTGAGCCGATAGGGAATGCTGCATTCTCTCTGACTCTACAGAGACTCGGGCATAGGCAGCAACCCGCTTCCGTTTGGAAATTTCGGTAACCTTCTGTTCTATTTTCCACATTTTCTTTTCCATAGTTGAGCCCTCCTTCCAACTATATATATCACTCTAACCAGTAGAATTATCAAGTGTATAGCCCTCCGAAAAACGGTTGATATTTATGAAGCATTTCCTTCTTGAAGGACTGGTACTCCTTCTTGGTAATAAGTTTATCATTCAACATTTTCCTTGCCAGATTTATCGTTACCTGAAAAGTTATTTCATTAAAAAATAACTTCTTATCCATGGCGGACACCTCCGAACCGGTAAGCAATATAGCAAGCATGAGAGCAGAACTTCCGATGACTATTGCCATAGACAGTGAATGCTTTTCCGCAGGCCGGGCAAGTAAAAGTATAGACTGCCTTCCGCTTCACCAGCGTCAGATGTGCGTTCCACCACTTGTTCCGACAGGCATCACAGCAGAACCGTTTCCGCTTCCGCCCCGGATTCTGATCAATAGGCTTCCCACACTGCTCGCATACTGCTCCATCTATCCTGGTTACCAGACTGTGCCGCCGGCAGAACGACTTCACCGTATTGATGGAAATCTGGAGCTGCATCGCTATCCTGCCATACCCTGCCCCAGCTCGGCGCAGAGCAATAATCTGTTGTTTCTGTTCGTCCGTCATGATGGATACCTCCTAAATTTTTGGTCTTCAGGAGTAACAGGACAGAACGGCTATTACTAAGTACTATAAAAACAAAAAAGCCGATACGGAACATCCTTCCCGATGTTCCGTATCGGCTTTTCTCATACAATCTTCTGCTTTGCATCAGCCACAATAGCTTTGACCGCTTGCTGCAGCAAAGTAATATACAGCCTGTTCCGAATCTTCACCCACCAACTGGTGGTGGTCTGGATTTCCACTTCCAGTGGGTCTGTGAGGTTCTTCATCTGCGCTTCCACCAGCTTCTGGATGTCCTCCAGGTCGATGGACTTGATGGCCGCTTCGGCTTCGCTCCTGGCAAAAGATACAACCGTATCGGCGACGGCTTTCTTGATTTCTTCACGGTTCATAGTCATTTACCTCCTAAGATCAGTTGTTCATAATCAGTGACACCCCGGGCTACTGCTCTGGCCAGGGCATCCTGAGCATAGGCCAGGATTTCTTCATTGCTGGGATTAGTGATGAAGGCCAACTCGACCAGGACAGCTGGCATGTCCGTGTTCGTGAGAACATACAGGCCGTTAACGCCGGGCGTTGCGATTTTCACGCCCCGGTCAGTGGTACCGAGAGCATCGACCAGCTGGCTCTGGATGCAGTTGGCCAGCATGCTGCCACAGTAACTGCCAGCACAGGCCCAGGTTTCTGTGCCGTTGGCTTCTTCGGCTTCAGCGGCATTGCAGTGGATGGACACGAAGATGTCGGCATCACTGCTATTGGCGGTTTCACAAATTTCATACAGGCTATCCGATTGAAGCAGTTCTGTTTCTACGCCTGCAGCATTTAGATAGCTTGCAGCGGATTTACCAACGGCCAATGCTACATCACTCTCGCGTAGGCCCGTTTCTTCATTGACGGCACCTGGGTCGGGATGCCCGTTCGGCGCATGGCCGGGGTTCAGGAATACTTTCATTGCTTTTCTTCTCCTTTCTGATGAACAGCGGTTTTCACGGTCCCGCCGATGTAACCGAGCAAGCCAGAAGCGATGGACATGGCCAGCTCGTTGAGGGCATAAAAAATCGCCAAGATCAGTGCCATGACCAGCCCGATGACGACTATGCAATCAGGGATATTCACTTTTTCAAACATACTTACGCTACCACCTTAATCTGTAGTGTCACTTCTGCATTCGATTCCGAACGCTCTTTTAAATAAGTGTATAAAGTATCAGAAATTTTCCCAGACATTGTTGCCCCTAAATCTGTGTCTATATTATATGTCAAGTCTATGATTTCCTTGACCCCCGTTCCCGTTGTGACTTCAGCCTTACAGGCAGCATAGCGCTGTTCTTCTTTTACCAGGAATATCATCCCTTTATTATCCGCATCCTCGGCAACAACAATCCCTTCTATCTTAGGACTGTCCGGACTCTGCGCTAAGGTCATCAGCAGACTTCCTAAAAGGAACGGTGAGCCTTGTCCTTGCAGTGTAAGGTTCACAGTCGTAAAGGGACTGGTGGGAATCAAAACTGCATCCGTGGCACTGACAATCATGCCATCACTAATCGGCATAGACGCAGAAGCATATTGATGATTCGAACTGACAGTGCCCTGTTCTTTACCATTAACTGTGATTTTCCCGACATAATAATCATTGTCTGCTTTTAGGGTAATATCGAGCATATTTTGATATTCCGTAGCATACACAGCATTTCTATCCGTATCATATTGCATCGATAACTCTGGATGATTGCAGGTAATCGTAACTTTTTGATGGTCTTTTTGCACCAGGGTTATTTTCTTCCGGGTATCCACACCAACAGATACGTTCGCTGTCCCTTCCACCAGTTCCCCATCGGCCGTATAGAACTTTTTTCCCCGAGCAACATCTCCAATTTCGGCTGTCGTATCGGACACTTCACAAAACCTTGCTTTGCCTCCCGCTGTAAGGGGTAATAATATGGATGGAACTTCCGTGTAATTAGCTCCCGCAATCTTAACATCCACCTTCATGGCTCAGTCCTCCTATTCAATGGTCAGCACTTTGGTCAGACTATCCTGGGATACTGCTACAGAGGTCAAGGAACCTGTCACTTTCGCTCCGTTAATATAGGCGGTTTTACCCGACACAATAGTACTCGCAGCTGCGGTAGCATCTGCCGTATCCACCACACTAGCCTTGCCAGCTACTCCCAAAATCGTCACACCTGCCTTGATGTTATCCGCGACCAGCTTGGCTTGTTCCTCGTTCGTGATGGTAACTGCGCCTTTGCCATTATGGTAGCCTGCCGGGATAGTATACGAACCGTCCACCTTGCCAATACTGCCACTGACAGCCCCATTATCTGGCATAGAGCCTGTCACTGAACCGGTTCCCAAGAATGCAGTTTTCCCATTCAGGATATCCACAGATACTGCAGTCGCCCCTGTTGTATCATAAAAAGTGGCGGCTCCCTCTCCTTCTGCTAGTGGAATCGAAACTTGAGGGACTTCTGCATACACTACGGAATTGATTTTTACATTTTTCGCCATGATGTTATTCTCCTTTACTCAACCTTTAACTCATATCCATTGAAGCTAATTCTGCCATAGTTCGACGGAATGGCAGCTACCGTAACCCGCTGCAAGGCATCGTAGCCCGCATCTGGTCGGATGATTTGTTTCTCTTTATTAGGAATGACCACTTTTTTTTGATAATTTCTGGAAGGTACCACCGGCACGGATAGAATCCCTTGCAGAGTATTTATTCCCTTTACAGTGCCTTTATACTTATCCATGGGTTGTTACCTCTCCCGTTATAATAAACGGACTGGTTGGAATGATTGTGTCTGTATACCCAGAGTCCAGCACCAATTCCACATCATACCAATAGGTTCCAAATGGAAGCTGTGCTGTATCTTCTGGTATCAGGATCAGAACACAGTCATTTTCTCGGCGCAGAATACCACTATCCAGATGCTTTTCTATCACTGTCTTTTCATCTGAAAGCTCCCGCTTAACGGTAAAAGTAAGCTGATCATCCGGACCTGGGATAAAGATGGCACCTGTCACCCGGTCCCGAATAATCAGCGTGATTTCAGCAGAATCCCCTCTTGTCAAAAAGAGCCGGTTTCGAATGACCGAAAAACCCATTCTATCACCTCCTACTCATTCTGCCGTTGCTCAATCACATCCAGGCGATGCTGCACGTGCCCCGTAGCTTCTTCCACCCGGGACAACCGCTCTGCCATCTGCTGTCGTTTGGATTCCGTATCGGATAGTTGCCTGCGCAGATGATCAATGCACTCCTGCAGGCTCCGTACTGATTGATTTAAGGGTTTGATGACGCTGAAATTGAAGATAACGCCGCAGAGCATCAGGACCGATACCAGAGATGCGGCCATCTGTAACCATTCAGCCATATTTCTCACCTCCTATCCCGTCCGCTGAAACATGTACACGACAATGGACGGCTGCATATTGTTGTGGGCTGTACCGCCCCCAGCATTTCCTGTATCAAAGGTATGCGCATGTTCTCCATTCCATGACGTATTCCCTGACCAGGTGCGGGAAGCACGAAATTCTACGACTACGCCATCTTCATCACCCTCATATCCAGATTTAGCATCATATCTGGCAATTCCGCCTGGATAAAAGGAGCCCCCCGGCGCAGGTAACCCCTGTTGGCCACGCACGGCGTCATCTCCCCCAAAGTTCCCCCATATTTCCATGTCCCCTCGGTTATGATTATGTCCACCACTTTTAGCCGTTGAACCACTATGCTTGTGAATTGGTATTTCCGCCAGGGTATTGGTGTGCTTCTCTTCGCCCAGCTTGTCCCCGGCCTTGTACATGGTCCCGCTGTCTGCTGCCCCGGCCCCGATCAGGCACCGCCCCATGGCAAAGGCCACCCAGGTCGTACCCGGCCAATACGTTGCGGGATTCTTCCCGTCCGTAGAAATGTAGATGGCATTGACAGGGAACGGACAAGCCTGGATCTTTGCCACAGCCTCTTCGTCCATATCCGCATAAGTGACCTTACCCCAGCTGCCGTTGCTATGCAGGACCGTATTCAGCTTCCCCGCAGCCGGTGACGGGACCATGCCGCTCTGGCCTGCTGTCTTCTCACCGCAGCCGCTGAAATCCGACAGGGTGATGTCCCTCGTGCCATCAAACAGCACCCGGTGAATCTTCCGTCCCGTCTGCAGTTTCGACGCACTGGCCGCATTGCCGCTGATGCCGCTGGCATGGGCCTTGGCATCGGTCAGATGGGCGTTAATGTCAGCTGCCGTCGCAGAAATCCGCTCATAGAGCCGGGCATCATTGCTGACCAGCTGGGACACGGTCCTGTTCTGCTGATTGAAGACCACCGGGTCTTCCGAAAGATACTGAGGGAACAGAACATCATAATCCAGCGTATTTTCTACGGCTTCTGTCGGCCGGACTTCCTGCCCGGCCCGGTCCGGAAAATCTGCCGACCACTTCTCCTTGATATACTCAGCCACTTGCCGTCACTCCTTTCCCGGATACGATGGTCGCTGTCGAGAACGTCGCCTCGCCATCCCAGTGGATCTTCCCGTTCCAGGAATAGCCCCAATAGATGGCATAGCCCAGATGGGCCGGCTTGTAGATGTCGAGCTGGGCAATCAGCTTCGAAAGCGTTACGGTATCCTTGTCATTCATAATGCAGTACACCTTGAAATAATATTCTTCATTCACTTCCTCGATGTGGCCGACACTGTACAGGTTCACGATGGAGTTCATGAAATCCACCGTGGATACATCCACATGCTGCAGCTTAAAGAGAATCCGCTGCCTGCGGAATTCGTCGGTATCCCCGTCGCCGGGCTTGATGCCAAGGAACGATTCATAAAGCGGCAGTGCCCAGGTGGCTGTGTTCACGAAGAAGTTGTCCGCCAAATCCTGCAAGGCCAGACGCAGACGGTTATGCTCCGTGCTGCAGGTATCCGCCGTCTTCTTGAACATCGGGTCTTTCCCCAGGAATTTCGGCAGGTAGTCCAGTACATCAATGGGCTGCTGTCTCATCCACTCATTCGCTGACAAGGTTCAGCACCACCTTCCCGACTACGGGGATCTGCTCATTGGTCAGGCGGATATTCTCCGTCTTGCCGCCGAGTTTCAGGTTCCGGTAGTCTGTAATCCCATCCACACTCAGGATGAGCCGGCCGATCTGGGCCAGGCTGACATAGGACAGGCTGAAGCCCGTATTCTTGAAATAGGCGGACACTGCAGCCGTCACCGCATCCGCATTGACGGTGCCGTACACTTCTGCCGCAATATCCACAGATACAGGTGCCGGAGATGCCACAGTCACGGCGGCCCCGATGGGCCGCTGGGATTCGATGTACCGGGCCACTTTCTGGATCAGCTCACTGGAAGCCGATTCATTCTCTGCCGTTACGATGATGACTTTCACCGTACCGTTCCCGTTCCAGAGTGGGATGACCTTGCAGTTGCCCACCCCGTCCACGGACATGGCCCAGGAGCGGTAGTGGTTGGCGTTGCCGGACGTGATGGGCTGGCGGACCCGGAACAGGAGCCGTGCCAGAAGGGCCGCATCCGTTTCCTCATCAGCCCCGTCCGTGCATTTCTCCGGGTTTATTACGCTGTACACGTTGGGGATGGAATAAGGGATTTCCGTAATCGTCCCCGGTGCCACATTCCCTTTCACCCCTGTATCTGCGGCCTGGACAGCAATGCTTGCTTCGGTTCCGTCAGATGGAATCGTAGCGGATTCTGTCGTATAGAAGCGCAGCCCGTCTTTCGTCTGGAACAGGCTGCCACGTATGATGTAAGCCCCGGACTGCCCGGTAACCGTCACTTGGCCATTGGCTTTCACCGCCTGTTTCCGCTGGATGCCGAATTCCTCGGCCCGGAGCGTCAGATAGTCACCCCAGGAAGTTTCAGCAAACGCCGCGTCCCGCAGCATGGCCATCTCGGCATAGCTGTTCTCGAATTCCACGGCATTGGTATCAATCATGTCCCGGGCAAACGAACCCTCGATGGCCGTCTTGTCCGTATCGGTCAGCGTGTGCAGGGTCTGCACCATGCGGCTCTCAATCTGGTCTTTTGTCTGGGCATCGAACAAATCGCTCATGCAAGACTCCTTTCTGCGGCAACCGTAATGCTTTCATCGCTGTAAATGGATGTCACATCCACTAGAATGAACAAATCATCTTTCTCCCGCTTTTCCACATCCACCCGGTTGATCCGGGCAATATAGGGATTGACGACCAGCCCCTCCCGGATGTTCTGGCAGATCTGGTCTGCCGTATAGACGTTGTTGGGCATCGTTCCCTGATAGGGTTCAATGGTAATGCCGTATTCATCATGGTAGGCCAGATACCGGTATCGTTCCGTCATTAGGGCTTTATAGATCCACACCTTGAGAGCTTCATCTTCTGTCACGGTGATGTTGTTCCCGTTCTCGTCATAGCGGAACCGATGTTTCTCAAAGTCATAGCCGTATTCCGAAAGGAGCGGCAATATTTCTCTGGCGCGGGCATCCGCTCCGGATGCCAAGGCCACAAAAGGATCAGCCATATCCGTCCAACCTCACAATCTCATCTAAAATCACATACTGCTGGATTTTTCCGTTCACCAGCATAGGCATGATGGCAACTTTCATACCCGGCTTCAGGGTATCCGTGGTAATCACCGAATCGGTGTAGTCGTTATGGATGTCGTGGTTATGCGACTGATACGCCGCATCTCCGCTGCCGCCTGCCCGGTTCTGGGTAGCCGATACCAGATGGCCGCGGGCCGTCCTGCCGTAGCCTGCCAGAAGGTAATGGGAAATCCACAGTTCCTCTTTGGTCAGGACGATGCCGTTGTATTTCACCTGGATGTCCGGCGGGGATTGGAGTATCTCGCCAATCTGGATGGACGGACTGTTGCTGCTCCTCGATACCTGCTCCATGAGGTTCAGCAGGCTGATATATGGATTTTTCTGCATCTCCCGTCACCCCCTCGATGTCTTGATGATGGTCGCCGGATAGTAGTCGCTCCCCATGTCGATGCTGCCTTCGTAATGATGGAAGCACCCGTACACGCTGGAACTGTTGCCCCAGCAGCCGCCATTGCCGTCATAGACCACGACATGCCAGTTCGGGTCCGGCTTGCTGTAGCGGTTGTACATGATGATGTCGCCTTTCTCCAGCTGTGCCGGATTGTAGGGAATCGCCAGTCCCTGGGCTTCGGCATCGGCCCGGAGCTGGTCGCATCCTTTGACGTTGTTGTTGTATTCCTGCGCGGCAAAGGGTGAATACCCGGCAGCGGTAACCGTTGCTCGGTCCACACAGCCATTGGAACCATAAGGCGAAACGGTGCCATCGAAATTCTCCATGCACGAATCCACCACATCGCCTCCGGCGGCATTCCCGTTCATGGACGCCCCGCCCCTGCTGCCCGAAGCGGCCGTTGCAGGCGGCACGTAATCCGGATTGGCGTTGTAGGACGCGCTATCGAGTTCCTGTTTCTGCTCATCCAGCAGTTTATGGAAGACCAGATGCAGCTCCATGGTATGCCTGTTGCCCTCAATCCGATGGCTGTCCGATTTGATGAAGAACCGCCCTTTGAGCTGTTCTTCCTGGATGTCCACGGAAAAGCCAGCAATGCACTGGATATGGCCGATCGCCTTGACGGACATGTCATGGGCAACGGTCTTCAACATGACCCGGGCCTGTGAGGCATCGTCCTGCTTGGGGTCGGCCTTGCAGATGGCCTGGATGGTGCCGAATCGTTCGATGTCGGTGCCATTCGGCATCTCTCCTTTCATCTGGCCCGCACTGTCTACGACCACCACTTTCGACACCATGTCTTCGATGGACTCGGACACAGATGCCCCGGTGAGATTCGTTTCATCGCTGATGAGGAAGTTTTCAACCACCTGGTCATTGGTACAGACCACATTCAACTTCCCGTCCGTCATGTAGATATGATAGCCCTTGCCATCCTGTGCCGACTGGTAAGACAGCGCCTGCTTGATGGCATCGGTCGCTGAGATGTCATCGGCGATGAAACTGCATACCACGGAAAGGTCCGGCATCGTCCCGGCTTCAATCGAAAAGTCATGGATGGTCTGCCGGATGGCATCAGCCACGGTCACATTGGCGTATTTCCGGGTAATGCGGGATTTTGCCAGATAGATGATGTTGTCGAAGGCCACAAAGCGCATGGCATAGGACTCGCTGTCCCGGCTCCGGGAAAAGATGCGTCCCTGGAAAACGGGGTACGTCTCCTGCGTGACCTCATCGGTATAGGAAAGACACACTTCATCCCCCAGCTCCAGGACGGCATTCGTCCAGTCCTTGTCTTTCGTGGTATAGGCGATATCAAATTCCAGCTTTCTCCCGGCCTGCTCCACATCGCCCGACCAGGTATAGGAAAGGGCATAGGCAGACAAGTCCGTGTTCTGCGGTTTATCTGCCTGCTGGTTTTCCGTATCGGCCTTATTTATCTTTTCCAACTGGAACATTTTCATCATTCCTTTTCAGGTTCATGGTCGTCAGCCGGATGATGTCCCCCGCCGATAGGCCGCCGCTGCGGATGATGCTGCGGTAGACCTGGAACTTGGAGAACTGCTCCTTATTGATCGTGACCGATTTCCCGACGGCCCGGCCCACGACATTGCCGATGCCGTCGCCCGGATAATAGGTGATATTCTTCTTCATCTTCTGCCAGAACGACTCAGGGCGTTTCTTCAGCCCCGTTGCCGGGTCCGTTTTCCCAGTTTCCGCCGCTGTGACATAGCGGTATTCCGTCAGCACCAGTTCATAATACACATCGCCGCTGCCGTCCTTTTCCCCGAACTTGAAGGAGCTGATCAGACAGGGCATGGAGATGGGCGTGTCCGATACCGTGAGCTGGCAGACCTCGCCACCTGTACGCATGGCTTCCAGTTCGGCGATATAGGTATAAGGCGACATCATCATCATGGCAAAGGGATAATCCTGGGCGGGGAAAAATCCCGCCAGCGTCAGGGACTTCAGCCCGGTCCTGCCTTTCATGAGATACTCCCCGTAGTTGTTGATATTCACCGTGCCATGATTCGTATTGACGGAAACCATCAGTTCCGAAGGCAGCACGGGAAAGGTCACGACAGAGCTGCCCGCAGCCAGGGAAATCGTCAGATCCTGTGACGCCTGCCCGATGGCATTCAGGATGGATTCTAATAATGAGGCCATCAGATGGTAGCTCCTTTCATGCGGTTCATGCCGTACAGCCGGATCTTTTCCACCAGCTTGTCGGCTACGGCATCGATGTCCTGCTCGCTGCGGACGTTCATCGTGTCGATGCGGATAGTGATGGCGTGGCTGCCTGCGTTCATAGCCTGCCGGATGCTTTCATCATGCGGGATCACGGTACTGCCGTTTGGCAGGTGGACCAGCTCGCCCCGGTGGTTTTCGTTGATGACCGCAAAACCACCGCCAAAGTTCTCGACGCCTCCGGCAAAATGACTGATGGGTTCAATATTGAATCCCACATGAGTCGGCGCCCCGCCTGTCAGAGACGGGATGTCAATGGACAGACCGTTGACGCTGGCAATGAGTCCGTTCACCTGGTCGATGACCCAGTTCACACCGCTCCGGAAAGTATCCTTGATGCTCTCCCAGATGCTGGAAGCCGTCTCGCTGATGCCGTTCATGGCTCCGTCCCAGGCCGAAGCAATCCATTGCATCCCGGCATCCACAGCATCCGACACCGCCTGGATGGCCTGTTCGATATACTGCGAAACCGTATCCCAGTTGCTCCAGAGGAGATACAGCCCTGCGATGACGGCAGCGATGACAATCAGGATGGGATTGGCCATCGCTGCTGCGCCGACTGCCCGGATGACCGTAATCATCAGCCTGCCCACTGTCAGTAACGTACTGCCCATGCCTTTGGCAACGATGGCGATGCCTCTTGCCACCGTGATGAGGCCCTTGAACTGGGCAGCCAGATACTTCGATACGCTCCCGGCCTTGCTGATGCCCGCGGCGATGGAGCTGAACGTCCCAAAGGCCCGTCCGCCTATCGTCAGCACCCGTCCCAGGGTGGAACCGAAGAGCTGGAAGGTCACGATGCCGAAAGCCACCTGGCCGATCAGCGTCTTCTGCTCCGGCGTCAGCGACCGGAACCAGGCCGCCAGTTCCTTCACCCGCAGGGACATGGTCTTGAAATAAGGGGTAAAGGAAACAGCCAGGTCCATCCCGGCATTCTTCAGCTGGTTCATAGCAATCTGCATCTGCTCCGACGGGGTCAGCATCTTCTCATAGGCTTCCCGGGTCATGCCGGCAGACTGGGCCATCTGGTCCATGACCTTATCGAAATCCCCGGCTCCCTTGCCCGTCAGGACCAGGATGCTGTTCAGGCCCTCGACAGAACCAAAGAGCTGGGCCATCTGTTCGGCATCACCGCCCGTGGCCCGCTTCACTTCGCCCAGGAACTTCACCCATCCTACGCTCTGCAAATGAGCCGCGTTGAACTCAAGACCAAGGGACTGAGCCAGTTTCGCCGCTTCAGAAGACGGCTTCAGAATGTTGCTGTAGGCCGCCTTGAGTCCTGTAATGGCCTCGCTGGTCCGGATACCGTTCTTGGTCAGGACGGCGATGGAACCGAACAGTTCCTGGGTGCTGACATTGAGCTGTGCCGCAATGGGGATGACGTTGCCCATGGACTGGGCCATCTCGCCAAAGGATGTCTTGCCGAAGTTCTGTGCCAGGAGCATCTGGTCCGTCACCGCCGTGGCCTCTTCTGCCGATTTACCATAGGCATTGAGGACGGTCGTGACGCCGTTTACGGCAGTTGTCGTATCTGTGAACCCGGCCTTGGCGGCGATGGTCATATCCTTGACAAAGCCTACAGCATGGCCGGCATCAACACCCGCCGAGATGGCCTGGTAGACCGATTCGGAAAGGTCGGCAACGCCTGCCCCGGTCTCATCGCTGACAGCACGGATTTCATCACTGACCTTCTGCATGGAAACGACCGTCGTATCCACCAGAGTCGAAATTTTGGCGATGCCATTGGCAAAGTCGCTGTGCAGCTTGAAGCCTGCCGTCGCAGCCGCCAGGATAGGTGCCGACAGCAGGGCCATCTTGTCTGACATACCGGAAATCTTGCTTCCCGTCTGCTCGATGCTCTTTGCCGTCCGTTTCTGGATGCGCTCATGCTCCGTCAGCTTGTCCGACAGGCCGCTGATCGATTGTTTTGCCGCCGCCATCTGGGCCTTCATGGTTCCCAGGCTGGCATTGACGCTCCGCACCGTCGGCGTGAACAAATCCCGCAAACGGATAGCAGCATCGATGACGTTATTGGCCAATAGATATCACCTCTTAATGTTGTTACAGCTATAAAAATATAGTAAGATAAAAGAAATCTATCTTTACGGAGGAATTCCAATGCGCTATTTCAATGAAACAGAAAAAAGATTAGCTGAACGATATCACCATATGGGGCTTGGAACTTGCAAAATCTGTGAAGAATGTCATAAGAGAGAGCGTTTATCCTTGCCGATTGGCTGTTGGTGCGTAGGTTCCGATTTTAATAAAACTTCCAAGAGAATTCTATTTGTCGGTAAAAATGCCAGAAACAATCCCGGCACGATTGAAGACGGCTTCCGCAATCCCTTTCAATATACCCGTGAATCTCTGTGGAACAAAAGCTGGCCATACTGGAGCTATACTCGTGCTATCACTCTGAGAATATTCGGTGACGATTCCATAGAACACATCGCATTTACCAATATTGTCAAATGCAACAATTCCGGAGGAAAGGATACTACCTCAGATTTTGTAAAATCCAACTGTATCCTAAACCTAAAAGTCCTTCAGCAGGAATTAAAGGTAATACATCCTACTCATGTCATTTTTTATACATCTTGGTATTATGACGATTACATCCCTAACGTCTTTGACCGTTATAATATTCATTACAACGGTTTTAAAGATATTGGGAAAAGAAAAATGCCCTGGCAGGAAGCCATTTCCACGCTGGGCAATCAAGCCTTTCATGTACTACGTGTCGCCCACCCACAATGCAAGAAAAAAAGCGACTTCGTCTATGAAATATCTAAGTGGATTGAGCCTACCTTATGACTTTATGCCAGATAGCCGTATTTTCAGCAGTTAATCCGATAATGCTAAAGATACTTTTTTATTGCGTTCTTCCATCTCATACCGAACAAAAGCGTACAACACCTGCCGTTCACCGTATCCTAGTTTCATGACCGCTGACGGCAGCAGGTGATGCTCCCGGAACAGGAGATACATCGCCTGCACTTCGCCATCGGTCCGGATCAGTTTTTTACGGCTTTGTCCGCCTTTTCCTGGGTCGTATAGCCGTTGAGTTCTGTAATCTGTGCCGTAAGGTCGGCAATCTCTCCGGCCAGGAAGAGCTTGCGGATGATGTCACCAGGGAGTACGGCCCCGAATTTTTCCAGCAGGTCCTTGTTCTTGAGGTCCGGGTCTGCAATCCCCGCCAGGAGCGTCTGGGTCTGCATCTGATAAATGTCGATGTTATCGGCACTGCCGTTGGTGAAATCCACGGCCATCTTCTGGATATCCGCATAGCGTTCCGGGTCGATGGCCCGGAGCGTGATGACAAAATCGAACCCGAACAGCTTCGAGAGCCGTTCCATCTTCACTTTCTTTTCAGGCCGTTCGGCCAGCTTGTTCATTACATCTGCTTTCAACAGTCGGTCTACCATATTCATGTGCTTGTTCTCCTTATGTTAAATCCAAGAGGTCCCAGTCCGAGAAGGTGAAGCTGTAGCTTTCCTCCCCCATCTTGTCCACTTCCCAGTCGGCCAGAATCAGGCTGTCAAAGGTCGCATCCTTGATGACAATGCGCTCGCTGCCGATGGCATCCTTGTCATCCAGGACGGAAACGATGGTCACGACAGTCTGCCTGCCCGCCTTGATGTTGTCGTTCATCTTCCGGATCATGTAGCTCGACACCTTGTGCAGCTTCAACTGGCCTTTGCAGTCGTAGCCTGTGACCTTGTAACCCTTGCCTACATGGCGGAGCATCTTCACTTCTTCCTTGGTCAGCGTGACCTCGGCCTTGAATGCCGTTGCTTCGGCCATGAGGTCGCCGTCGATATACAGGTCAGCGTACTTGCCGTTCATGACCCGTTTGGCTTCCATACTGTTCATCCGGCTTCACCTCCTCAGATATTGATGGTAATCGTCACGTCTTCCATGGCATCCAGCAGCGATGCCTTGACGGCGATGAACACATTGCTGCCGATATTGGCCAGCTTGATGTCCATATCGGACATATCTGCCAATTCCGCCTTGGTGTATTTGCCGTTGGATTCCAGCCATATCTTCGTGGATTCCACATCGATATAGGCTGTGTTCTGGTCCTGTTCCAGCAGCCCTTCCTGGGCCAGCTGGTCAAGATATCCCTGGATGGCCGTCACCAGGAGGCAGCGGTTCGCATAGCTGTTGGCGTACTTCCCGAGGTAATGGTCCTGGGCCGTCGTGCGGATATCATCGTGCATCATGTCCATCAGGTCCACGAGCTTGATTTTCTGGAAGCTCGTCCCCTTGTCCTGGACGGTGGTCACCAGGGAGTTGATGCCCCGGGCCAGTTTCACCTTTTCACCGTCAAAGAAGAAGAATAACTCCCCTGCCCCGGCCATGGTGTCCATTTCCTCTTTCGTCCAGACATCGCAGCCGATGACTTCCGGCAGCGGTGCGTAGGTGCAGGAAATCGTCATGGGCGTCCCGGCGATGATGCCGGCAATGCGGCTGCAGTACTGGGCCGTCGTATAGGTCTTGCTCTTCGTGCGGATGGTCTTGTTGACGAAGTTGATGACGCCTTCCGTATCTGCCGTACAGTCTGGCAGGACGGCCTTGATCATCTTGTCTTTATTGGTACGCATCCCCTTGACCCAGGTGGCGATGGTATCGATGTGCGACGTTCCGATGTCCGGGATGACCAGGTAATCGAAGCGCTTGTTCTCGATGACCTTCAGGATATCCGTATAGTCCTCGGCTTCACTGCTGATGATTTCGGCGATGACCTTCTTCGGGCTGTTCACATAGCCCCGGAGCGCCAGTTCTAGCTGCTCCCGGTTGCTGTCGGACAGTTCCTTGGGGATGTCATCTGCCGTGTACAGATTCACTTCTGTCACCGAAGGCAGGGTCTCTTCCTTCAGGATCATGAGGACAATGCCGCGCTCACTGCGCTCGATGGCGCTGATGCCTTTTTCCTTGAACACGACATTAATGGATGGCATTTTCATGTTTTGTTGTCTCCTTTCCCTGATATCGCTGATGCAGCACTTTCATCCGTTCGGCTGCTTCCGTTTCATCGGCGGAATCATAGTACTGGACGGTCAGCGTCAGCCGGCCGCCGTCGTTGTCGGCACCGATGAGTTCCCCGTTCATCGAGCGGACAGCAAAAAACCTGTCCTGGACGGCAATCCCGTCACGGAACAGGTCTTCTGCAGCAGCCAGCACTTCATAGATGGATGCGCTGGCCGTCTGCTTCTGCGGTATATAGGTGATGTAAATATCGGTATCCCGGTACACTTCCTTGCAGCTCTGGGGCGAAGCCACCGTCATCGTCTTCAGGAAAAACGCTGGCGGACGGAACCCTTCCTTCACTTCCTGCAGATACACGGGATACGGGAACCGTTCCTTCAGCTTCTGCTGTACGGCCTGCAGGATGTCGATGTCATGAATCATGTGCCGCCTGCTTTCTTCAGGAGCTTCTTCGCCAGTTTCTCCAGGCCCGGCTGCAACTCCCGGGCTTCGAAGGCCTTGACGGATTTCTCCGTATAGTGCTGGCCTTCATAATAGCCAACGGTCCTGCCGCCCGGCGTTTTCTTGACATGGCCGTTATTGAGCAGGTGATGGACCGGGTGCCGGTTGACCAGTTCATAGGTCAGCTCCGAACCGTTATAGCCTTCCACCTTGTGCTTCCAGCCTTTCTTCAGCTTGCCCGTGCTGCCTTCCGGCGTGTTCTTCACGCACTCCTTCCTGAGCTTGTTGCCAATCGTCACCAGGCCCTTTTCAGCAGTGCCGGGAAACTCTTCAATGACAGAAAGCAGTTTTTCCGAAAGGTCATCCAATCCTTTGACCTCAAAGTCACTTCCGCTCATTGTCCATCCCCCTCACTTCTTCCGTGCAGTACAGTTCCAGGGCTTCGTGGCGCATGTACGGGTCCACGATGGTGTCGATGTCATACAGGTGATTCTGGTACTTCACCTTCATGTCATGAGTGACGCCCGGACGCCAGCGGATGGTAATCTTGCTGTACTCCGTATCCGCCTTGCGTTCCATCTCATAGAACACTTTGCCCCGGGCAGGCTCAATGGATGCCCAGCAGCGGTACACCACGACGTCGGTCTGGGTATCAAAACCGTATGCATCCGTCGCCGCCTGCTTCCCCAGAATTTCAATTCGCTTGTTCAAAAGCCCGGTCTTCATAGGCATCCCCCTTTCAAAAATAGCTCCGCCGCACCCCGAACAGCAGCCACCGCAGCCGCTTCAGCAGGCCGGAATAATCGGCTTCTTCCCGATGCTCATACAAAAAGGCAGCGGCATAGAGGATGGCTTCATGAAACACGACGGGATTCTCTTCGGCATCCGCTTCCTCGCAGCGGGCCAAGTCCAGGCACAAGGCCTGGGCCGTTTCCAGGGAAGACAGGATGACGTCATCATTGGACGTATCATCCTCATCAATCCGCAGATATTCCCTGGATTCTTCCAGGCTGACCAGCATGGCTTATCCCTTCGCCTTCATCTCCAGGGCCTTGACCGCTTCCTTCAACATCAGCATGCCATCGACGCGCTGGCTTGCGAGGAAACCAATCTGACCGTTGGCGGCATACAGTTCGTTGAGCCGCTTGAAGGAGCGGTATTCCCGGTCGGCAATCCAATAGTAGCTGAAATCGCCGAAGAGCATGGGACGGTTGCCGGCCGCCAGTTCCGGGGCAAAGGATGTGCAGTAGCAGGGACGGTTCAGGATGGTATCCGGTGTCCCGGCCGTGACGGACGGCTGCCAGATGTAGTTGCCGTTGTTGTCTTTGATTTTGCGCAAGGCCTTGATCGTAGCATCGTTCAGGAGCCATACGGCCTTGCGGCGGTACGGGATACGCAGGGAGTGATACAGGTCGATGACATCATCAAAGGTGATGGATGCGCCATTGGCCGTCACGCCCAGTTCCGCAGACGGAAATACACCGGTCGGCTTGTTCCTCCCATCGCCGATGAGGAAGGCTTCTTCTTCCTTCGTGCCGATACGGCGGGCAAATTCGCCGGCGATATAGCTTTCCAGGTCGAAGACGCTGTCATTCAGGAGTTCTTTCGACACACGGATAGCCGTCCCCAGCTTGTACGCCCCGATGGACTGCTGGCCGAAGGTATCCTGGCTGTCCGGATAGAGGCCGTTCTCTTCCATCCAGGATGCTTCGCCATGTCCCGTCACGACAGGAATCTTGCGGTCGCCGCTGGTATGGATGACCGTCGCCAGGCTGCGGAAGAAGTTCTCTTCCTGGAGCTTGTCGATGAGCTGATGCTCGAATTCATCCGGCACCAGGTAGCCGCCATCAGCATCCGTGCCCACGCTCAGGGCATTCTGTACATCGATAAAGTTCTTATGGCGGATGCTGTCCCAGAAGGCTTTCTGGTAAGCAAGGGATGCACGGCCTTTCTTTTCCGGCACCTGGTTCCCTGCACCGGGCTGTTCCGTGATGGGAGAAGATGTCGGCTGGGCCAGCTGGGCATCGAGCTGTTGCTGGCGTTCCAGGCGGTCGATTTCCTTGCCCAGGTTCACCACATCTTCTTCCATCTTGTCGTACCGGGCAGCGTCTTCTGCCGATACCATGCCGTTCTCATCACGGGCCATATCCAGGAAGGCTTTCGCCGCATCCCAGAGGTTCTTGCGCTTCTCGCGCAGTGCTAAAATCGTATCCATTGTATTTGTCCTCCTGTCAATGAATGAGCAATGCCAGCCGTTTCTCTAAGGAAGCGGCTGGCACTTTCTGCAAGGGTTTCTTTGGTTTCAGTTTCTGTACAAAGGAATTCGTCACCATGACCGGGCTGTACAGCATGGCTTCCGGCTGCTGTTCTCCGTCTTCCTGGTCAAAAAGAATTTCATCGGCAAAGCCCAGTTCCACGGCCTTCCGGGCATTGAGCCAAGTCTCGTCATCCATCATGTGCGAAATCTTCGTACGGGCCAGGCCGCTCTTGATTTCATAGGCATTGATGATGCTCTCCTTGACTTCGCTCAGCATGCCGATGGTCTTTTCCATCTCGGCTTTGTCCCCATAAGCCAGGGTCGCCGGATTGTGGATCATCAGGATGGCCACCGGCGACATGCAGACCTTCGTCCCGGCCATGGCGATAACGGAAGCCGCTGAAGCCGCCAGGCCGTCAATCTTGACGGTGACGTTCCCGGGATAATCCATGAGCATGTTATAGATCTGGGCAGCGGCAAAACAGTCACCGCCCGGACTGTTGATCCAGAGGGTGATATCTCCGCTGCCCGCGTTCAGTTCATCCTTGAACGCCTTCGGGGTCACTTCATCGCCCCACCAGGTCTCGTCCGAAATCTGTCCGTCCAGGTACAGCGTCCGTTCGCTGCCAAAGGCATCGTGGGCAACATTTGTCACCCATCTCCAAAATTTATGTTTCATTCGTTTCTCCCTTCTGGGCAAAGGCCCCGGCGTCCTTGAGCTTGGTCATGCTGCCGTTCACCAGGTACAGGTTGCCGCCTTCCTCATCCGGCACAGGGTTCATGTCTTCCATCTCCCGGATATCGTTGGCGGACAGCCAGCCGTTCTGCCGACCGATGCTGTACCCGGTCATGCGGCTCTCGTAGTCGCCGCGCAAGAGGCCGTTCACGTTGAACTTCAGGAAATACTGCTTCTTCTCTTCCGGCAGGAACAGAGCTTTCTGCATGGCCTGCTCCCAGCGGATAACCCATGGGTCCAGAGTGTATTTCACAAATTCCATGGACTGTTGCTCGATGTTATTGAAGGAACTTTTCTCCAGGTCGCCAATCATGTGCGGCGGGATGCGATAGAGCCGGGCAATCTCATCGAGCTGGAATTTCCGTGTCTCCAGGAACTGTGCTTCTTCCGGCGGGATGCCGATCTGCTGGTACTTCATGCCTTCTTCCAGCACAGCTACCTTGTGAGCATTGCCCGTCCCCCGGTAGACGGCATTCCACGAATCCCGGACTTTGCCCGGATCCTTCAGAACGCCGGGATGTTCCAGCACCCCGCTGGGACTGGCTCCATTGGCAAAGAAAGACGCCCCGTATTCCTCGCAGGCCATGGTCATGCCCACGGCATTGCGGGCCATGGCAATAGGCGAATAGCCGACCAGGCCGTCAAAACCAAGGCCGGGGATATGCAGCACTTCTTCCTTCTGCAGGGCCACCTGCCCGTACGGCTTGATGTTCGGATTCTCATCTCCTGTCTTGGTATACAGATAAAAAATCTTTCCCCGGTCATCCCGGCAGACGGTCATCTTGTCCGGCCTGAGCGGGTATAGTCCCTGTACCCGCCCTAATCGGTCACGGATAATCTGGGCGTAAGCATTGCCCCAGATGAGCAAATGACTCATAAGAGTCTCCCGAAAGATGAACGATGTCATCTCCGGGTTCGGCTCATCATGCAGCAGATGGTACAGCGGATGATCATAGACCCGCTCCTTGCCGCCAGGCGTGTAACGGTACAGCTGGAGCGGCAGGGCTGCTAGGGTTTCCGCCAGGATGCGGACGCAGGCATACACCGCCGTCGTCTGCATGGCCGTGAACTCGTTCACCGTCTTGCCGCTCGTTGACGGGCCGAACAGGTAACGGAAATCCGTGCCGATATAATAGTTCTGCGGCTTGTCCCGGGTACGGAACAGGCTGGATAAAAATGGGATTTGCATGAAAACCTCCTGAAAAGGGATACTTAACCTAGTAATTGATAGTTTACAAACACGTTTTATTATTGGTAAACTATTTTCATAATAGTAAATCTCAGAAAGGAAATGAGCGCTCATGGGCAGAATAACTATTGAAAAAAATACGGTGCAAGAAACATTAATCATTCCCCTCTATGCCAGGAAACTTGGCAATGAACTCTTCCCTCACATTCTCCTAGACCCTTATGCGGATGACGTAATCAGACATCTGAATTACGATTTTTCTGCGCTTGATAAAAAGAAAGATTCTTTTGTTTGGAAGTTCGGTGCCTTAGAAGGTATTCTTCGAAGCAAAGCTATTCTTTATGAGATGCAAGACTATCTATCTTCCCATCCAGATGCAGCTGTTGTGAATATGGGATGCGGATTAGATCAGACCCCTCGCTTAGGAGATAACGGAAGAATGAATCTATACAATATCGACAAGAAAGACATTATTTCCATACGAAATTCGCTTCTTCCCCCTATTGGCCGAGAAATCAATATCGCGGCTGATTTAAATGATGATACTTGGACTCAATACATTGATGTATTTCAAGGAGTTTTCCTGTTTGCAGCCGGAGTGTTTATGTATCTCAGAGAAAAAGAGGTACATCAACTTATTCTGAGGCTAAAGGGTGCCTTTCCCCACGGTTGCCTCGTATTTGATACTATCGGCAGCTTCGGTATAAAGGTACTGATGAAGAGAACATTGAAAACAATGGGAATACATGGCATAAAGGGAATGTTCTACTGCAATAACCCACTTCATGACCTAAGATTGGACGACGACATTAAGGTATCTGTACGAAAATACCTGACAGGCTATGTAGACCTTAAAAAGGAAGGCATCTCTCCACTTTTAAGGGGAATGGCGTATCTTTTCGATTGGGTGTTCAGAATGAACATCTGCCAAATTACCTGGTAATAAAAATCAAAAAGCAATAACACCCCGTTCGTCATAGACACTGCCGCTGCCTATCCCGTTGCGGATGCAGCGGTCCAGTGCCATGATAGACGCCACGATTCCGTCGATTTTTTCGACGGATTTTTCTTTGTCCGGCTTGATGTTCCCCGCCGGGTCCTGCCGCATGACAACATTGCCCGCCATCCATTTGAGGACGGGATTGCCGCCATGGAGAATGTTCCCTTCCATCAGAAGCTTGAACAGCTCCTTCGACGGCGGCGACATATCCTTGAACCCCTGGCCGAAAGGCACCATGGTAAAGCCCATGTCTTCCAGGTTCTGCACCATCTGGGTGGCGTTCCACCTGTCGTAAGCGATTTCCCGGATATTATAGGTTTCTCCTAAACGTTCGATGAACTTCTCGATGAAACCATAATGGATGACGTTCCCTTCCGTCGTCTGGATGAAGCCCTGCTTCTGCCAGACGTCGTATAGGACATGGTCCCGGCGGCACCGCAGTTCCAGCGTGTCTTCCGGCAGCCAGAAGAAAGGAAGCAGGATGTATTTCTCGTCATCGCTCCGTGGCGGGAAAGCCAGAACCAGGGCCGTGATATCCGACGTACTGGACAAGTCCAGCCCGCCGTAGCACATCCGTCCCCGCAGGAAGTCCCGGTCAATGGGAAGATTCCCCTTGTCGTAGACCTGTTCCGGTATCCAGCGGATGCTGGCCGAAGTCCAGATATTGAGCCGGAGCTGCTTGAAGACATTCTCCTCCGCCGGATTTTCGACGGCATTCCGATATGCTTCCCGGACGCGGTCAATCTGTATGGTGTGTCCTAGGGACGGGTTCGCCTTGTACCAGTTCGCTTCGTCCGTCCAGTCTTCCTCATGCTCCAGGCCATAGACCACGGGGTAAAAGGTGGCATCCTTCTTCCGGCCCGCCATCAGGTCCAGGGCTTTGGTATGCAGTTCGTAGCAGATGCTGTTCTTGTCATTGCCCGCTGTGGTGATGATGAAAAAGAGCGGCTGTTCCCTTGCATCGCCGGATCCTTTGGTCAGGACATCGTAGAGCTTCCGGTTCGGCTGGGCGTGGATTTCATCAAAGACCAGACCGGACACATTGAGTCCGTGCTTGGTTCCCGTTTCCGCTGACAATACCTGGTAGAACCCGGCGTTGCGGTAATTGATGATGCGCTTCCCGGCCGACCGTATCTTGGAACGGCGCATCAGGGCCGGACTCATCTCGACCATCTGCCGTGCCACATCAAAGACGATGGAAGCCTGGTTGCGGTCACAGGCCGCACCATACACTTCGGCACTCGGCTCGTTATCGGCATAAAGAAGGTACAGGGCGATGGCTGCAGCCAGCTCGCTTTTCCCGTTCTTCTTTGGAATTTCTATATAGGCCGTCAGGAACTGCCGCTTCCCGTTTTTCTTGACGATGCCGAACAGGTCACGCACAATTTGTTCCTGCCAGGGCAATAAGAGGAAAGGCTTCCCGGCCCATTTTCCTTTGGTATGACAGAGATGCTCGATGAAAGCGACGGCACGGTCAGCCTTTTCTTCATCATAACGGGAATCCGGCAGCATGAACGCTGACGGCTTATATACAAACGCCAAACTTGTCACCCCCTTAGCAGCAGTTCCATTTCATCCGTTTCTGTTTCTGCCCCGTTTTCTTCCCCGATCATGCGGCTCCGGGCAGACGGGGTCAGACCGAACTGCTCACAGAACTTCAGCATAATCTTGAGGTTCGTCTGAGCAATGGATACCTGCGGCACCTGCTGCAGGTACCCGTTCGGCGTCCGCACCATATCCCCATGCTGGGTGATGAACTCTTCGGCCCCTTTCCACCGGGCATACGCCTGGCAGTATCCGGCAAAGGCCATCATATCCAGATGGGTCAGCATCCCCATCTCAGCGAGAACTTTCCCCAGCCGCTTCCATTCTTTCTTGGCGTCGTCTTCCAGCCAGTCCGGGCAGCGAGGGAGCCGTCCCTTTGGCATGTGTTCCTTCTTATTGAGAGGACGATGGCCGGGATTGCCTTCCAGCACCTTGAGTGCCGTCGGTTTCGGTTTTCTTCCTCGTACAGCCAATGGCGCTCACCTCCCAATAAAAAAAGCCCTTGCGGGCTGTACGGCAGAGAAGGCCGCATCTGCGGTCCCCTCTGACTCTCTTTTTTAATTCTTCATGGCCCATTCGATGGCGTGGCCATTATCATCGAACAGTTCGTCGCTGACTGCCGTCAGCCTGATTTCCCCTTCACAGGTATGGTCTCTGGTGGTAAATCCATAAACTGCACCGTACCAGTAATCCCTGTCCTTGCTGAAGTAATGCCCTGCCAGCAGGACCTTGTTTCCGAATTGTAGGATGCAGCTCCAGTTCATCTCCAGTGTTTCCATCGTGGCCGTTTCGGGAAGCCGGTAGTCTTTTGCTTTCTTTGTCATCGTCGTTTCCTCGCTTTCGTGTGCTTTTTCCTTCGGGGCATATCCCCTTCGTCATATATATCACTCTGGACGCACATAATAGCAAGTCATTTTTTCGGTTATTTATGCATTTTATTTGACTAGTTCCCATTCATCGGCTCCGGGTACCAGTCCGAGGCTGCCGCCCGTGTCCCAATGCACGTGGATAGTTCCGGCATCATCGACGTACTGGACCGTGCCTTCGGTACCTGCAGGCGGCGCCTGCACATCATCCATGGAAATCAGCCGTACTCGTATGCCATTCTTCCTCGCCCGGCTGTTCTGTAATCCCAGCCACAGGATGGACAGGTTGAAACCGAACTTGCTGTAATCCCGCTCCACGTTCTGGTAGTACCACGGTTCCGGAATGCCAAAATGCCGGTCTTCGTGCATGATATACACCAGACCGCAGACGGTGCCGTCATCGGTTTCCACTTCCACTTCTTTTTTGTAATAGAACCGCGGAAAGCCTTCATAGGCATCAAGTCGCCGTTCATCTGCTGCCGAAATGCGCCAGAGGACGACCGGCACGAAGGCATCCGCCTTCTTCTCGATAGTGGCGTAACATCCTGTCAGGGAACCTTTGAAGAGAAGTTCATATCCCCGGATCCGGCCCGTTCCCGCAAGAACGGCATCAGGACACCGTCTTGCCATCTGCGCTTCACTCATGTTGCTGCCGTAGGCAATGTAGATTCTTTGTTTCATCGCTCTCATCCTTTCTGAAGGGAATGCCCTTCTACCACCCCAAGGGCAGCCGAAGCTGCCCGGAAGGCTATCCCCTTCAAGCGGCGGCGTTGCGCCATGCGGAGTTGCCTGTGAGGTGTTTGAGGAAGTGGAGGCGGCAGGTCTTGAATTCGTCGCCGATGAGTCCGAGCCGGAGCATCCAGCACCGGAAGGCGTATTTCTCATTATCCGTCTCGGTCTTCCGTGCCGAGGCCTTCTTCTGCGTGAGGGCCTGATGGGCGACAGCCAGGCAGAACTGGATGTATGCCTTGATTTCCCCGGCGTGGAGCGTCCCGTTGAAAAGCCGGAATTCGACGGTTCCCTTGGTGAAGGTGGCGTGCAGGTTCAGCCCGTGGTAGCGGGTGCTGTTGTAATGATGATTCCGTCCATAAGGCGCTTCCTGATACCAGAGTTCAGCGATGCCGTCCAGGGTGACCGGCTTTTTCCGGTTGAGATCCTTCAGGAAAGCGGTGTTCGTCTTCCGGCAGTACCGGCTTTCCCGCAAGGGGTTGATCTGGAGAGCGCGGTAAATCATGTCTTCCTTGCTCGCCATAATGTTCACCAGGTTCCGCAGGGTCTTTGCCGTGAACTGTTCGGCCCCGACATGGATGTGGATGCCGCAGGACTTGTTGGCAAAAGCTCCGGCCTTGCGAAGCGTCCGCACCAGTTCCTGCAGCTTCGGGATGTCTTCGTAGGAAAGGATGGGACTGACCACTTCCGTGCGGTAGAAGCTGGAAGCATCTGTAATGTTTCCGTTCACCTTCTTCTGGGGAACCAGGCTGGAGTCGTTCATGGCTTTCCATTTCCGTCCCTGTTCATCCCTTGCAGTGTAGGTATCGTAGGCTCCGCCTTCGTGCCGACATTCCGTCCCGAAGAAGCGGGCCATGAGGCTGGCGGCCTGGCTTCTCGTAATCCCTGTCATTTCCATTTCGATTCCAAAGTGCAGTGTTTTCATAATCATCTCTGTCCTTTCCATGTGTGCGTGTGTTCTTTCGGTACACTATATATCACTCTAAAGGCACACAATAGCAAGCTATTTTGAGAATAATTATGAATTAAATCGAAGGTTTATAGGTTCGGATGCCGGCGTTCCTTCTGCTTTCTGGCATGAGCCATAGCCTCTTCTTCCGTGCGGAAAGCGCTCCATCCGTTCATGCCTTTCAGCAGGGCCATGCGCGATTCGTGGCTGGCTTTGGTTCCCATTCCGATGCGCAGGAGCCACATCCGCAGGTAGTATTTCTCGTTTTCCGGCTTCCGTGTGGCGGGCTGGACCCGTTTCGCCTTTTTCGCCGCGCTGACCATGAAAGCCGCCAGTTCAATTAGGGCACGGTTCTTCACAGCATTGCCGGTCGCGGCGAAACAGAATGTCACCGTATCTGCGGCAATCAGGAACCCCTGCCCTTCCTTTCCGTAGTTCTGATAGATGGCAAAGAAGGATGTCCTGTCTGTACCTGATTCTTCTTTCAGGTCTTTCACCAGCCTGTCCGGCACACGGATGTTGTCATGCCCTGCAGCCCGGTTCAGCAGGTACTGCTGGGCATGGAGCATGAAGACCAGGTTGCGGAGCTGCGCACCGTCCATGCCATCAATGGGGACCTTGATTTCCATCATATCCGGCTCCGTTGCCATCTGCGGAATTACTTCCCTTCTTGGGGTTTCATCCTGCTCCAGCGGCTCTTGCAGCATTTTGGATGCCGATTCTTCTGCCGGTTCCAGCTGCGGAAGGATGCCTGCTTCCTGCAGGAAAGCCGTGATGGCGGCTTCTGTCTTTTCATCATCGCATTCGATATCGCCGCTGCGAAGAATGCGGAAGCCCTGCCCTTCGTAGGCAAAGGCCGGCGTTCCGGTGTAATGAAGCTTTTCGTTATGGTTGAAAGGAATCAGCCGTCTGGCCAGTTCCTTGCGGTCGTTCAGGTTCATCTGAATTGTCATGGTCTATGTACCTCCTTGTTTTGCTAGTACATATATCACTCTGAACGCCGATAATAGCAAGTCATTCTTGCACTTTATCATAAGTAATTTTCTCATTCCCACGCAGTACAAACACGCCTTCACTCCCGCACTCGCTGATATACCGCTTCACGATGACATCGACGAACTTCTCGTCCAGCTCGATGCCATAACAGATGCGGTCCGTCTGCTGGCAGGCCATGAGCGTGGAGCCGGATCCGAGGAACGGGTCCAGGACGATGCAGTGGCTCATGGACGAGTTCTGTATGGGATAGGCCATGAGCGCCACGGGCTTCATGGTCGGATGTTCCTTGCTGGCTTTCGGCCGGTCATATTCCCAGATGGTTGTCTGCTTGCGGTCGGAATACCACTGGTGTTTCCCGTTCAGCTTCCAGCCGAACAGGCACGGTTCGTGCTGCCACTGGTACGGACTGCGGCCCAGGACCAGGGCGTTCTTCTTCCAGATGCAGCAGCCGGACAGGTAGAAGCCTGCGTCCTTGAAGGCCTTGCGGAAGTTCAGCCCCTGCGTATCGGCGTGGAACACATAGATAGATGCATCCTGTTCCATGTTCTGCTCCATGTTGACGAAAGCGCTGAACAGGAACTGATAGAATTTATCGTCCGGCATATTGTCGTTCTTGATTTTCCCGGCCGTTTCTTCCACATCCACATTGTACGGAGGATCCGTCAGCACCAGATTAGCTTTCTTGCCGTCCATCAGCCGTGTGTAGGTTTCCGGCAGCGCGGCATCGCCGCAGATGACGCGGTGTTCCCCCAGAAGCCAGATATCCCCTGCCTTGGCCATAGCCGGCTGTTCCAGTTCTCCGTCCACATCGAAGTCATCTTCTTTTACCTTCTTGTTGTGGACTTTGGAAAAGAGCTGCTCCACTTCCGGGGCTTCAAAGCCCGTCAGGTCTACATTGAAATCGACGCTCTGCAAATCCACGATGAGATCAGCCAGGAGCTGTTCGTTCCAGGCGCCAGTGATTTTATTGAGTGCGATATTGAGGGCCTTGACCTTGTGTTCATCCTCGAGATGGACAACCACGCACTGGACTTCTTCATAGCCCAATTCTTTCAGCACAGTCAGGCGCTGATGCCCGCCGATGACGGTCATGTCATAGTTGACGATGATGGGTTCTACATAACCGAACTCCTGGATGGAGTGCTTGATTTTTTCATATTCCTTGTCGCCGGGCTTCAGCTGCTTCCTGGGGTTATATGCCGCAGGCTTCAGCTGGCCGATGGGCAGGACTTTCCATTCCATATCCGATGTCTTCATACACTGTTTCCTTTCTGGATGCCGCGGCAATGGCGGCTCCGTATCCGTTCAGATGATGCCAGCGGCAATAATTCCGTACGCTGTCCCGTGACAGCTTCGTTTCCCGGGCGATGGCCTTGTATCCCATCCCCTGTTTCCGCATGGCTTCAATCTGCCTGCGCTGGCAGTCATTCATGAAGGTCCCCTTCTTCCTGGCAATAAAAAAGCCCCGGGCCAGAAGCCTGGAGCTGCCTGATATTCGGTTGAAGACCGTTCTTATATCCCCCCTTATGAATTTCGCGGTTTTTCCCATTTGAGGGGGCGGCGGTCATGGACGGAAGAGCTACAGAGATTGACATCCCCCCGCCCATTATTATTCTATTCATTTCTCATTTCCAATGTTATAATAAAAAGAAAACGGGAGAGGTCAGTTTCATGCTCACTATAAGACAAATGATGCGTTATTTACGTAATAATCATAACATGTCCATAAAAAGCAACCAGGCTCATGCTTTACGAAACCTTGGCTATTACCACGGATATAAAGGATATCGTTTCATCCGCACTCCTCAAAATCGAATATCCTTCCGCACCTTCGATGAACTACTCGCCATTAATAATTTTGATATGCATTTAAAATCATTGCTGTATTCAAAAGTCATGTTCATCGAAACAGCGCTCAAAAGCTATGTCATTGAGGCTGTCCTTGCTGATAGCAAATCCGAAAAACTTAATGACATCTTTAATCGTTCTCTGACTTATTATAAAACATTTGGAGCTGGTAGTCGTGAATATAAACGTTTTTTCACTAAGCGAATGACATTACGCGGTTCCATTAACAATACGCTTAAACGTGACTATGGTCAACATAATCAAATTGTTAATCACTTCTTCAATCAAGATCGTGAAATTCCTATCTGGGCTATATTTGAATCCATGACACTTGGAGATTTTGGCACCTTCTTTTGGTGTTGTAATAAAAGTGTAAAACTCTATACCTCTAAGTTGTTAGGACTACCTTCAAATCTGGACGCCGACGGTGAATTGACTAAAGATATTATCTTTACAATTAAGGATCTACGTAATGCAATCGCTCATAACAATGTAATTTTTGATGCTCGCTTCCGTACCAATAAAATTAGTCCACGCCTTGTCAGCCTCTTGCAGAAAGAAACATCTGTTCAACAAATTGATTTTCAATATATTGATGCTTACATCATATTAATCATTTATGTGCTAAGAAAAATGCAAGTAACAAAAACAGAATGTAAACAACTCATTTCTGGTTATAATAATAGCAAAGAACTATTACGCCAACAAATTTCAACTCCTATTTGGAATCAAATTCTTGGTTCAGGAACAAGGCAGAATATGGAATCACTAAAAGCATTCCTCACAAGGTCATAATTATAATTTTCTTGCTTTTGGGGAATTTATTTGCTATAATAATTTTGAAGAAAGTGGCTGACGTCTTCGGACTAGGCCCTAAAGAGACTCGATGCGTCGAGTCTCTTTTTTTGACTAATATTGATATCTTATTTCCCGGTCTTCGGTCATCGTCTTATGGTCATGACAACGCTTGCACAAGGGCTGCCAGTTTCTTTCGTCCCAGAACAAATCCGGGTCGCCGCGATGCGGCTTGATATGATCTACTACAGTTGCCGGAACGAGCCGTCCCTTTTCCTTGCAAAGGATGCACCAAGGGTGTCGTTTCAGAAAGAACTTCCTGGCTTTTTGCCATTCCCGTCCATAGCCACGCAGCACGGCGTTTTTCCGTTCGCCCTGGCATTGCTGTTCATGTTCGTCACAATATTTTCTCCCATACGGTACCAGCCTCGGACATCCCGGATACTTGCACGGTGTCTGCGGTCTTCTTGGCATAAAGTATTCTTCCTTCCTCTGTACAAACCTGTTATACTAAGATTACAAGAACAGTCTGGCTTGCTAGTGACAGGGGTACTCCCACAGCAAATCCCGTGTTCTTCAGGCAAAGGATATGTTGACGGCGGGAGTGCCGAGGGCTGCTGCAGAAGATTCTGGTTCCTGAGATACCTGCATAGCCTTTGCCGCCAAGAGAGAACCTGTCTATGGCCAGAATGCCGTTGCTGTTTTCAGCAGCTTGCGCTGGAGTTACTGACAGGTTCTCTCTTTTATTTTTCCCGCATCAAAAAAGGGCCGATGGCGTTCAAGCCTCGGTCCTTCATTCTTTTTTTGCTGATTATAGTATATCTTACAGAAGCCAGTGACATCAAGTGCTGCTTTAGTGACATTCAGTGACATTTGCCAGGAATTTCAATGTGTTTCAGAGCCTCGTCATGCAGGCGGTACACCTGGCGAATGTGGAGCCCGATAGCATCGGCGATGGACGCCCAGTCCTTGAAGGCCAGATAGCGTAGTTCCAGGACAACCCGTTCCCGGTCGTCCGGCACCCGGCTGATGGCCTTCATGATGTCTGCCTTGAGTTCGACCAAGCCATCGATGGCTTCATCCACTTCATGCTCCATATCCATCATGCGAGCGATGGTTTCTTCCAGACGGTGCGGGTTGGGTGTCCCGCTCGGTGGCACCGGGCTGAGTGTCGATGACGCCTTGATGGCCAGCTGCCGCAAAGCGGATACCTGCTCCAGCTTGCTGTCTATCTGCATGTTGATGTTCCGTGCCTGTTCCAGGTACGCTTTGGCTTCCATACGTGTTCCTTCTCCTTCCGGTTCCTGCTTCATAGTATACCCCCATTTCCCGTTTTCGTCATGCTCAGGTCAGCTTTCACCGCCTCAATCAGTGCGGCCTGGGTTCCGTCTTTGTGTTCCAAGACTTTCAGGATACGCTCATCAATTGTATCCTTGGCTACAATGTGCTGTATGATGACTGTGCGGCTCTGCTGCCCCTGCCGCCAGAGCCGGGCGTTGGTCTGCTGATAGAGTTCCAAGCTCCAGGTCAGGCCGAACCAGATCAGAATGGAACCGCCCTGCTGCAGGTTCAGCCCGTGTCCGGCAGAGGCCGGATGGATAAGCGCCACGGGAATCTTTCCTGCGTTCCAGTCGGCGAAGTCCTGCGGCTCCTTCAGTTCCCGGGCTTCCATCCGCTGCTGGATGCGGTCTTTATCGTGCTTGAACCAATAGGCCACCAGGACCGGTTTCCCGTTGGCGCTTTCCACCAGGTCTTCCAGGGCATCCAGCTTCCGGTCATGGGTGGTCACCACATCCTTGTCATCTGTATAAATGGCGCCGTTCGCCATCTGTGAAAGCTTCAAGGTAAGCGACGCAGCATTGGCGGCTGTGATTTCGCCGCCTGGAAGCTCCAGCACCAGGGACTTCTTCAGTTCATCATACCGTTTCTTTTCCTTTTCGCTCAGTCTGACTTCCTTCGCCACACTCACCAGTTCCGGCATCTCCAGATAGTCTGTTGCCTTCATAGACACGGTGATGTCGGCAATCTGGTGATAGATAATTTCTTCCGCTCCCGGCAGAGGCTTATAGGAATACACCACCATGCCGTTGCGCTTATCCGGCTGGAAGTATAGGTTGCGGTACTGGCTGATATATCTCCCCAGTCGCTTTCCCATATCCAGGATACGGAACTCGGCCCAAAGGTCCATCAGTCCGTTGCCGCTGGGCGTTCCCGTAAGGCCGACGATGCGTTTCACTCTGGGGCGCAAGACCTTCATGGCCCGGAACCGCTTCGACTGGTAGTTCTTGAAACTCGACAGTTCGTCCAGGACGACCATATCGAAATCAAGGCGGCTGTTCTCATAGAGCCAGGCCAGGTTCTCGCGGTTCACGATATAGATATCCGCATCCTGCTGCAAGGCCCGCCGCCGTTCTGCCACGCTGCCGACCACGACGGAACAGGTAAGGCATTTCAAATGGTCCCACTTCTTGATTTCATCCGGCCAGGTGTCTCTCGCCACCCGCAGCGGAGCGACCACCAGCACCCGCTGTACTTCAAAGGTGTCATACATCAAGTCCCGGATGGCCGTCAGCGTCGTCACCGTCTTGCCAAGGCCCATGTCCAGGAACAGGGCCGTAACGGGATGGGACTTGATATATTCGATGGCGTATTTCTGATATTCATGCGGCATGAACTTCATGCACCTCCGCCTCCTTTCCCATCGGGCGTGTGGGCGATGGCATTCAGGACAGCGGGGATATCCTCCATGTCATCCAGGACGAAGATCTGATAGCCCAGTCTCCGCAGCATGGCATGGCGCCTCAGTTGCAGCGGCCGCGGCTTCTGCCCCGGTGCCTTCACTTCCACGAAGCCCATCTTCCCATCACCCAATAGGACCAAGCGGTCCGGCATGCCTGAAAACGATGGCGAAACAAACTTCACTGCCATACCGCCTGCCTTCCTGGTTTCCATCACCAGATGATGTTCTATCTCTTTTTCCCGCATCTGTATCACCTCTTTTTTACAGGGGTGCAGGTCGTTGAAGGTCGTTCCGCAAACTTTCCTTAAAGGCATTTTTTCTATTTTTCAGCCCTAAAGGGAGTTTATGGATAGACCTGCACCGACCTGCACCCTTCCCTTTTCTCACAAGAAATCTGTGACTTTCAGTTTCAATCCGTAAATGAAATACCCTGCTTTCCGCTTGCGCCTGTCGAACCCGGCTTTCTCCAGGGCTCCATAGAAATCCGTCGTGCTGCGGGTATACTCATTCATCTGCTGGCAGTACAAGCGGTAGGCCGTATAAAGAGCCCCGGACTTTTCCTGGCATGATGGATTCACATCGCAGCATTCTTCCAGGAAATGGCGGAGCCAGTCATTCTGCCCGCGGTATTCCTGGATAGCATCCCGCACACATTTCGGCATGGTCAGATGGTACTCGCTGGCAATGACCTTCTCCGCCCCTTCGATGATCCAGCGCAGGATAGCAGGTCCCGCTGTCTCCACCAGATAATCCGCATAATTCTTGATTTCGCCATGGCCTTCAAACTGTGCCTTGAAGGGGATGACGATAAGCCGGCGCCATGTCCCTTCATCACTGGCCCCGACGCGTGGCAGATGGTTGGTGTACAGGACCAGCGTATGGGTCGGTACAAAGGTAAACGGCGTCTTGTATTTCTTTTCGGCGCCGACTTCATCCGTAGAGCAGAGCTGCTTCAGGACGGAAGTGGAAAGCCGGACACCTTCTTCCATCTCGGCCGCGATGACCATGCGCTTGCCCTTGAGTTCCGCCATTTCCGGCTTGATGTTCCGCTTGCAGTTCGCCGTCAGGGCATCGGCAGAAATGCCGCCGCAATAACTCCCCAGCACCCGGGCGATGGAGTTCCAGTACGTAGATTTCCCGTTCCGTCCATCACCATAGGCAATGACCAGGGCTTCCACATACACCTTGCCAATGGCCATGAGTCCGCAGATTTCCTGGGCGTAATCAATCAGCTCCTGGTCGCCTGTGAAAAACTCGCCCAGGGCCTGCTGCCAGACCGCTTCCCCTTCCTCTCCTGGATCGACAGCGGTACATTTGGTAATATAATCTTCCGGACGGTGATTCCGCCTGCCCGCCATCCCCTGCCGCAGGTCATACGTAAACGAAGGCGTGTTGAGCAGGAATTCATCCGCATCCAGGGCCTGGATGGGAATGAGCAGCATCGGCTTCAGGGCCTGCAGGGCCGAAATGATATAGCGCATGTCCCGCCGCTTCATGACAAAGGCATAATATGCCAAAGCCGCCTGGTAGGACTGGAAGGCTTTCTGCTGACTGCCTTCGATGACTTTCTCCAGCATCCGGCCGCCTTTGTCGATGAGTTCTGCCGCAACGCCCATTTCCTGCAGCGCTTTTCTGCCAGCTTCCATCTGGTCCCTGGCATCTGCCAGCTGCAGTTCCAGGAATTCTTCCACCGCGCCGATGGCTTCCTGATGGGATTCAGCCCAATAGATACCGTTGTACCGAAGGAAATCGGTACTTTCCGTATACCGCAGCTCATCACCATATTCCCGCTTCAGCACTTTGGCCTGACCGATATCCGAGTAGTCTTCCGGCTTCAGGCTGCCCCGGCTGGCAAAATCGTTATTATACCGGTCCGGACTGACGTACCCTTCCTGTCTGGCAATGCGCTCACCAAAACGCACAGCACTCTGCCAGATTTTATTGAGTTCCGAATCAGCAAGCGGCGGGTCGCATTTTTCGGCTTCTTCAAGAAAAATAGAGTATGCCCTCTCTGTTGCTCCATACCGTTTGATGACCCGGCCGGCAAAGCGGCTCATGGTATTATTGCGCTGTCCCTGGGGAATGCTGTGTGTCCCGGCTTCCCGGGCCTTAAGCACCTGGTCAATCGTCATTTCCCCATCCTGCCACAGCACCTTCTCAGCCGGGCAGCCATAGATGAAACGGGCTGCATCCAGGGCCGCTTCATCGAAAAAAGGATATGCGTGATAAACAGCCCGTTTCAGCTCCGTATAGCACGGTTCCTCTGTGATTCTGGGAATCCCGAAATAAACATGGAAGCGCGGCCTGGCACACTTCCCGTCTTTGGGCTTCATGTGATTCCGTGATGGGACGATGGCCACCGAGACCTCCGGTATCATGGCCAGGAATTTCTCCATGGTCATCCATTCAGCAGGATTTTCCGTATGCGAATTATCGCAGTCCATGACTAGAACATCCGATGAGAGAAAGTTCTCCCGTTTCCGGTAATCATTTTTGAATGCCACACAGACATGGTCAAACGCAGCCGCTGCTTCAAGGTCTTCCGCACAGCCGATTTTCCGCTGTTCCGGATAACGGCAATTGGCCTCTGCCCCCGTAACAGCAGCCGTATAAAGGGTAAATTCCATGATTCTTAAACCTCCTTGATATACCGGACAGGCTTCCTTTTGCGTCTGGCATACTCGATTTCTTTCTGCATCCCGTCCGAGATAACATCGCCGAACACCCAGAGTTCCGCACACTTGGACAGAAGGACGATATCCATGAAAAGGGCCAGGTCACGCTCCGTCTTTTCATCTAGGAACTGGGGCAGATACAGATGCGGAGCCAGCGGAATGCCTCCCTGATCTGTCACATAGCGGCAGTATTTCCTCGCTCTGGCTGTATTGGCATCCACATTTCCGGCATAGGGCGAGCAGACATACACCACGGGCCGGAACGGGAACCTTGCCGGTTCCGCATTCCGGATGGCCTGATAGGCTGTCGGGTCCGGGTAGTGTTCCGCATTACGCTTCGGATCCATCTCCATCACGCACCTCCATCAGTTCCCGGGAGCAGTCTTCGCACAGGACGGCTGTCCCGGACAGGTCGCCCTTCCCGTCGCCCAGGACTTCCTCCAAATCCACCAGCACTTCCCTGCCGCAAACCGGGCAGCAGCAAAATACATTCTCATCGCTGATTTCAACCGTGACCTCCATGGCATCGTTAATCGGTTCCTTGACGTAAAACATGCCTCATCCCTCCAGTTCCGTCTTGTAATAGTTCATGAGCATCTGTTTGCGCTGCTGGAAATCCGGACAGGAATACAGCAGGCCGTAATCCAGGTGCTGCAGCCGGTCCAGAGCATGAATCTGCTGCGCGGTCAGATAAGGCCGGATGCTCTGCCCTTTTTCAATGCCGTTGGCCAGCCGGAACTGCTTGGCAGACATGCCGAGAACAATGCGGTTCAGCATGTCGCATTCGTTGCTGAAGTGGTACGGCTTCGGGCTTTCATGCAGGCGGCAGATCATATCCGTCAGCATCGGGAATTCCTGCCGGGCAGACAGGAGCGACTGGACACATTGTTCCATCTCGTTGAAACGCTGGATGTAGAGTTCCTTGAAGTGCATCGCCTTCGGACCTGTGTAGCCCATGACCAGCATCGTGAAGCCATCACGGGTCAGCAGGTAACGCGGCAGTTTCCTTCCTCTGGCATCTTTGTAGGTACTGAGTATAAAATTGTCATGAATGAAATTTTCACTGAGCCCAGATCTGGGCTCAATGATTCTGGCGATATCCCGCAATACGTGACGATGGCCTTTTTCAAAAGTTGCAGCGACAAACAGGCTATCGACCCTGGCTACTCCTTTCGGGTCAGCAAACACACCGTAATCATCTTCAGGAATCAAATTCTTCATAGCGGATTCCACCTTTCGTTAAAATTTCCGAGGAACTCGTCCTCTATCAGTAACAGGACAGAATCCACTGCTTTAAGTACCTCCATTTCAATCTTTTTGATAAAATTCACATTCGTATCCGTCTGCCCGAAGCAACAATCCTTCGGCCCACGGAGGTGTACGTCCCATCTGCTCGCAGATGACATCGACACTGGCATCCCGGCGGCATTCGATGATCAGTTCATCATGGACATGGCCGACGATGGCGCAGCACCGCAACGTCTGCATGGCATAGCAGAGGATATCGCGGCTGATGCCCTGGACGATGTTTTCCACGAACTTCGGGCCGTAGCTCTCTAGCCGTTCCCACTTCTTCGTTGCGCCAACGCCCTCATAGGTGACGGATTCCCCGCCGAAACGGTTCTCGCCTATCCGGGGCTTCACATAGGAAAGCCGCCGTCCGCTTGGGAGCTGGATGAACAGCATGCCGCTCTGGCAGAGGAAGCAGATGCAGCCGGCCCGCATGGGGATATGTTCCTTGATGGCCGTCTTCACGGCGGCATCTACCTGCCACCAGAAATCGACGATATGCGGATTGGCCGACCGCCAGGACTGCACCAGAGGATACAGCTCTTTTTCTGTAAGGCCCATGTCCAGGGCTCCCATGGCCTTCAGCGCACCTACGGAGCCGCCATAACCAAGGGCCAGTTCTGCGATTTTCCCCTTCTGCCGGAGATGGCCATTGACGCCATGTTTTTCCACGGGAACGCCGAACATGGAGCTGGCCGAAGCACAATAGATATCGCCATTCCTGGCAAACACGTCTGAGCGCCAGGTTTCTCCTGCCAGCCACGACAACACCCTGGCTTCAATGGCCGAAAAATCCGATACAACAAACTTCAACCCCTGCCGGGGTACAAAGGCCGTACGAATCAGCTGGGAAAGGACATTGGGGATGGAATCATACAGAAGGTTCAGGGCTTCATAATTTCCCTGGCGTACCAATTCCCGAGCTTCTGCGAGATCCGGCAGATGGTTCTGGGGCAGATTCTGCAGCTGGATGTGCCGACCGGCAAATCGCCCGGTCCGGTTGGCCCCATAGAATTGGAACATGCCTCTGGCCCGGCTATCCTCGCAGGCCGTCATTTCCATGGCCTGGTATTTTTTGACTGAGGATTTGGCCAGCTTCTGCCGGAGCAGCAGTACACTGCGCAGCGGTTCTTCTGCCGTCTTCAGCAGTTCCTGTACCTGCTTCTTTCCCAAAGAATCGGTCTTCATCCCATGCCGTTCCAGCCAGCCGATCATCTGAATAACGGAATTCGGATTCTCCAGGCCCGTCTTTTCTCTCAGCGCAGCCATCAGGCTGTCCCGGCTGCGGGCATCGATGGCGATGGCATTTTCAGCCAGTGTCCGGTCAATGGCGATGCCCCGGTCGTTGATTTCCTGATCGAGATGATATTCATCCCATACCTGCTGCGGTACGAGATACTTCTTCAAGCGCTCCTGGATGGCCATTTCCACTTCCACATCCCGTTTGTTATAGGACTTGAACAAGGTCCATTTGTCTAAGTCATGCTGAGGAAGGTTTCTTGTCCTGCCGCCATTCGATTTGGTTTCCTTGCAGGGAACGCAGAAATATCGAATCAGGTCTTTGCCTTCCTTCATCTTCTGGCTGTCCAGCTTCAGCACGGCCCCTGCGCCTTCCAGGGAAAGCGGCAGGCCCATGTAGGCCGACCAGACCATGGAGCATTTCCATCCCGTCGGATTGAGGAACCTGGCACAATCCCGGGAAAGCGGATGATGGTCATGGAACGGATCCAGGCTCATTCCCAGGTCACGCAGGTATCGCGACAGGCAGACTCGTTCAAAACTGGCATTGAACGCCCACTTAGTGACAGATTCATCGGTCAGGGCATCCAGGATATCATCCGGGATGCGTTCTCCCCGCGCCAGGTCAACGACCTGTGCCTCGCCACCGTCCACGGCATAACCAAAGAGAAGAAGTTCAAAGGCTGGCGATTCTGCGTATTTGTACACGCCGCATTTAGCCAGGCTGACATCGCTGAATGTTTCAATATCGATACTGATGGTTTTCATACTCTTCACCTCGAAAAAAAAAACGGCGAGGCACAAGGCCCCGCCGCCGCTATTCACTACTACTTGTTCCGGAAGGATTCCATCTGCTTGCGATGATATTCTTCTTCCCGTTCTTCCCGGTGCCGGGCCATTTCTTCATCCCGCTGGTCTTTTTTGATATCTGTATAGATCATGTCCACGAAGAACCCGCCGGCGCACAGTGCAACCAGGCAGTACAGGCCATCCAGAATCAGTCTCATCACAGTTTCCATAATCGCGCCTCCTTATGCCAGGAAATCATCATCGTCAGCCGTAGCAAAATCATCTTCTGCACGGGGTTTGCCGCCGAGGGGTTCGCCGTCACGGATTTTCTGCAGGTTGTTCAGGCCGCAGGCAATACCCTTGTTGCCATTGCTGTTGAAGGCATAGAAGTTGATGGACGCACGGCCATAGACGCCAGAATAGACTTCAGAGCGTTCCAAGATATTCTGGCAGTCGGCATCGACGATGCCCGGCTTGGTAGCCGAATTGGCATTGACGAAGAAGCTGTCTTTATACGCATCATCACCAGGGCGTTCCAAGTCGCCGTCACGGAGCGGGGTCTTGATAGCTTCGAGAGCCGGTACCACCCGACCATTACCTTTGAGTTTGCCCTGGCCTTCATCATAGGCAGCCTTGATAGCAGCTCGGACGCTTTCGACCGTTTCCGTATCGGACTTCGGAATGATGAGAGATACACTATACTTCGGCGTACCACCATTGATAGACTTCGGGGCCCAAACATTTGCATAAGACCAGCGGGTATTGACTCCTGTGATTACCTTACAAGGATTAGTAAATTTTTTTGTCATGATAAATTCCTCCTAATTTTCAATATTGAAATCGTCTGCCGCGGTGTGCATGGCCGGGCGTTTATCCGATTCCGGCACCAAAACTGGCTTGCCCTGCGGCTTTTCAACTAAATCTGACAACAATTCTTCGAACCTCTTCTTGCCGAGCTGTTTCGTCATCGCCGTGATGCCGAGCAGCTTCTTTTCATATGGGTCGAAGCCCGCGTCTTCCACTTTGGCGGCGACTGCTTCTTCACTTACGTAGCGGCGGTTCGACCGTCCTTCGACCAGTTTCCATCCGTCCCACTGCTTGCCGGACAGGGCCTGCTGCAAAGCGTATTCTTTGACATCTCCGGCCCAGTTCACCAGTTCATCAGCCTTAGAAAGGACGGCTTCGATTTCTTCATCCTGCAGCGTGGATGGGACGGCGAAATCATACCGGGCCAGTTCCAGGTTATATTCAGCCCTCTTGCGGCATGTCGCCTTAATCTTGCAGAAACGGCAATGGTCGTCAGCCTTGTACTCCCCTTCGCCTTTGGCCGCCAGCTCCGCGGCGGGCTTCAGCACCGTTTCGGCCTACTGGAGTAGTACTTCCTTGCTCATGGTACAGGTGCTGACGTTGTCCCGGCGGGGCTGGAAGATGGTCATGGACACCTGGCGGATATCATAGATTCCATCGAACAGATTCAGTGCGCCGAGGGCATAGCACATCATCTGCGGATTCTTCTCGGCATCCACCAGGACTCCCAGGCCATGCTTGTAATCGATGACCGTCAGGGTATCGTCGGCCACGATGAGGCAGTCACCGGTACCAAAACCGCCAGGTACCCACTTGGAAAAGTCCAGCCGTTGTTCAACCATAATCAGCGGGTCCTTGCAGGATGCTTTGGCCGATGCCAGGCATTCCATGACGAACTGTGCGTATTCATCGGTACACTCCGCCATCTCCTCATCAAAGTACGTCAGGGATTTCGTCGGATCTTCCAGCTTCTGCCCCATGGCCGTCTTCACTTTGAATTCGCAGAGCGTATGGGCATCTGTTCCCTGACGGGCGAATTCGCTGGAGGTATCCGGCAGCTTAGCACATTCCTTCGCAGACGGCGGGCAGGCCAGCCAACGATAACAGGAAGATGCGGACAGCACCGCGTGTTTATCCGGCATGGCCAATCACCTCCAGTTCCTTCAGGAATGCTTCGTACTGCACCGCATCAATGCCGGACAGCTTGTCCGCCCCGTACTTCTGGATGAGACTGCGGACTTCTGAGGTGAATCCCTTGCGAGCCTTGTCAGCAGCGACTTTGCGGACATCTTCCAGTGTCAGCGGCTTTTCCGTTTGTTTTGATTTTACTTCTGAATCTGGCGGATTATCTTCTTTCACCGCCATGGCCTCGGAAATCTTCAGCAGCGCCTTGCCACAATCGGTCAGGGCTGCTGTCAGTTTCTGCAGTTCATCGTTTGTCATACAGATTGACTCCTTTCACATGTCTTTGCATTGATAAGAGATGGATGTTCCTGGCAATACTGCGGGTCGTGACGCTGATGGCCATCAGCACCGCCGCCAGTTCCCGGTCCAGCTTTTGCTGCTGAGCCAGATTTTCAGGTGTCTGTGTGTGAATCATCTGTCTGCCTCCTTCCTGAAGAGCTTCTTCGTTCGCCCTTCACCAGTAATAGGACAACCGCATCATCGTTAAGTACCGATTCCAAAAAAAATCCGGCTACTTTTTTTGCAGCCGGATTTTCCCCATTTAACGGAAGTCTTTGAGATGTTCCTTCAAGAGTGCATACAGCTTGTGTTTGCGCTTGTTCACCGCTTTCTGGCTTAAGCCGACTGCCTTCCCGGTTGCCGCTTCGCTAGCACCGTCGGCAATCATCAGAAGGATGGTCCGGTCGATATCCTGCAGAGCTGCCAGTTCATGGCGCAGCACTGCCAGCAACTCTTCCTTCACGACTTCTTCCTCTAAGTTGAAGTCGTCAGGCACCTCCAGCTCGTAGTCATCCTGCGCCTTGTCTGCCGATATCTCATCGGCACCATGCCGCTGCTGGCGTTTATCTTCCCGCCAGAGCGGACGCATGAATTCATAGTACTGCTCTTTGTTTGCTGGAATCAGGATAGTACGTACCTTCCGGCAACCGATTTTTGACCAGCGGACTTCACAATCCTTGTACTCCTCGGTGATGACGGTTTCTGGAGTGAGTTCCAGAGGAATGTAAAAACGTTTCTCATTGCTTGTCTGTTTTTTGTCCATTTTTGTCTCCATTCCGTCCGAGAAGAACGGCGGAGACAAAAAGCTGGCGCTGATACAGCATCAGCGCCAGTTTTCTGACAGCCCAAATAGGCATAGAAAAACACGGTGGATGCATGATCAGAAAAGTACAACCATCGGCTGTACTGTCTGCTTTATGCAACCGCCGCCCTTATAGCGCTATTCGGACTACGATTTATTTGTGGCCAGGGGTTCTCTCCCTTGCCTGCCTATAGTCTATTCCAAAATCAAAATCGTGTAATTGACATGAAGTGGCGTAAAATGGAATAAAATGGTTTGCTGAAAAAAGGCAAAAAAAATAGGCTCCTCACCTTAGTGAGAAACCTATTGCAAATAGTTTATTCTTGATATCCGTCAATCAAGCCATATCTTCCTATCCCCTTATTTTTTGTAAAGTGAATAATGTTTGCACCTTCATAATCGATAGATGGAATTTCATTTTCAATAACAATCGTTTGTGGAGAATTCTTCCTTATCAAAAAATATCTAAACAAATGCTCTTTCATGGGTTCCGTAACATACGAATCTCTCTTTGAATCTTTTTCTTTTAATGAAAGGATCGGAGAATCTACAACAAAAAGCGCAGGATGATAATACCCCATCTTTTCTAGACAATTTTCCATTGCAACAGCTAGTATCGTGTTCAAAAAAGCACGGAATCCTTTACCTTGGCTCTTTTTTTCATGACCATTAACGACAATATCATAGCTATCGATATCAAAATATGAATCCAAATAGTTCTGATAATCGCAGTATCTTAAAAGTTCGTCTACTTCCGTGTCAAGGAGTTCTTTAAAGACCTCCTTGAATTTCTCTTTTACATTCAAATGAATGTCAGTAGTTTCTTCATTCTCAACAGCATCACGTTCTTGCTTAAGAAATGTTGAAAATTGGTCAACCATGGTATTCATTTCAGCAAATCTCAATGAGGTTTTAAAATCATCAAGTTGCTTTTTCAACTGCCGGATTTTAGGCTCAAGTTCTCCTCGTATTTTCTCTTCCTGCTCATTTCTCTGATTAATGAGCATATCTTTTTTCTTTTCTAAAGCAACATATTCTTCCTGTATAGATTCCTGGACTGATTGCAAATCCTTGACCTGAATCTCAATTTTTTGCTCTTCCGCAATAGCAGAACCTATACAGTCCTCTTCATGTTCATGAGGAAGTTCTCCATTGCAGAAAGGACATCTTTCTACTTTTTTGATTTTTTTAGAAACCATATTCCCTTCCGCAATAAAAGTCAGGCGTTTAATGTCTGCCTTATATTGTGATAAAAGGAGTTGATTCCGATTCATCAAGACCTCGTCTTCTGAAATCTGCCGCATCACTTTATTGATTTTCTCTCCAATTTCATGACATGAGGTCAAAGCTTCTTTAAGGATTCCTTTAGCAGCTCCGATTTCATCGATTGTTTGATTGATTTTATTCTGCAATTCAACGGGTTGAAGCAAAGGTAATGTATCATCAAAAGATGACTTTTGCCTTTCTAAGAAGCCCATGCCTCTGTTGACAATTTTCAGCACTCCCTCATCTTTTGCTTTCTTTATTTTTGGATCAATAAAAGCCGACTTTGGAAGATAGTTATTACCCGTCCCCAGGTACAATAATGCGGTTAAAGCCGGGGTTCCTACCTTTCCTCCCAATCCATGCTTTCCTTTAAGGACACTGGCTTTATCATGAATTCGGTCCTCATCTATGATGAACGTATGATAAAACGTTCTAACCGTCAAAGCCTGCGGTTTTCCTTCCTGCGTTTTAAGAATCTTAGTATCAAGAGGAATGTCCAAAAGCTTCATCCAGACATCATTAATAGGTGGATTCTTTTTTCCTCCCTTTATCTTGTAAGTAGCTGTTTCTATACCGTATACATGACTAATTACTTCGAAAGATTTAGTGTTAATATCCCGGCTGATAGAAAGGCTTTCCCCATTGACATCTATCCCTATTTGAATTTTCTCCACTTTCAAATTGATATCGAATCGATGAGTCCCGGCTCCCATCATATAGTCTATACAATCCAACACCATACTTTTTCCGGTATTGGATGGACCATAAATTATATTCAGACCCGGAGCAAAGTCTATTCTTGATTCTTTTTGATTTGCAGTAATCTTAAGCCACTTTATGTAAAACATAAACATTTACCCCTTTAGTTTGCAATAGGACGATACTGAATTTCTTGAAGCAATTCCTCATCATTTTTGCAACTATATTTTTTCGCGGAAATCCTTGATACCCTGCGGTATTCCTGTGCATATGTACTATGAAAGCCATTTGATATCTCCAATCCATATTCTGTGATTTTATACTGATATCCATGATTATTTTTGACTTTCAATATTCCATGCCGTACTAACTTCTTGATTGCTTCGGTAATCAACGAACGTCTTCCCGCCATTTCAGCATACATAAAATCATTATTGCCATGCAGATTCTCAAGAGCTATACCAAAAACCCTTGCATAACAATTGATGAAGTCAAATGCCAATATACGAGTACTCGAAAAAAACAGTTCTGGTACAGAACTCATCAGTAGCATAATTCTTAATTCCATTTCGAAAACTGTATTGAATACTTCTTTGTTTTTCCTTACTGTTTCACCCTGGTTACAGATACTGAATGTATTGAAAATATCCTTTTGCAGCTTAATCACCCTCTATCCAACTGAGTTTCTCATCATTGACCAACATATGACAAATTCCCTTCTTTTCCCCTGGTCCAATCCAATTCAGAGTCACTGTTTGTAAATTAGAAGAAAGCTCAACCAATGTCGCATGCTCCATTACAGCGTTCATTCTGTCATAGCCACAAGCATAATCTTTTTCTTCCGTCGTTACGACACCTTCATACATTTCTTCTTTTACTGCCTCAAAATTTTCCTCCTCCTGTGGTGCTACGGTATCTCGAAGTCCCCTCCTAATAGTTTCTGCTAAATAGTAATCTTTTCTCTGTCTATTAAAATTCTTTTTCATATTAGGACATGAATCGAGATCCTTTACACAATTACATTCCACTCCTGTTTTTTCCTGATAAACGCGGAATAGCTCTGTTACATATTTCATTTCTTCTGTTGCAATAGTTAAAGGTGGAGACAGTGGAGCAGGCTTTTTGAATTGCCCAACAAACTGCCTGAAAGCTTCTATTTCATGGTTAATATCTGCGGCTGTTGCCTGGGCTGTTTTCGAATAGTCCTCATAAGATGCATCCTTTTTCATATTGTTTTGCAATATGGCATACAAGAGCGCTCTACCTAAAAATCCTCCCAAATCACCATTCTCATACAGTTTATTTAAATCACCTTTTTCCATTTCAGACAAATCTGATTCCTTGATGAGATTTAGCAAGTCATTCATCATATCATCGGCCTTAACCCCACTAAGGACTTTGTCCAAAACTTCATCAGTAAAATATTCCCCTATTCCCTTATATACACGACCATCATTCGCTGCTTTTTTCAAATTGCCTGGAATGTCTGCTTCTTGTTTATACCAAAGGCTTGCCGACTTATTATCGATGGTATATGGCTCCCCACGTCTATTGACACAGTCTCCAAGACTAATGATTGGCTCAAATAAGATTTTGGCAACTTTAGTCATATTAGGTTTGATAATGCCTTTCGAAAACACCTCAGCAAAAGATGCATAATTGTAAACCCGCATGAATTATCACCTCGTCCAGACGATAACGCACTTTTCATTGATAATAATATTGTACTACATTTTTTATCCTATCCATAGTAATACTACCGAACAATAGAAAACTAGTCAGATAACGCGATAACTATTTTTCTATGTCATTAACGATGCCATTACTATCGTTAATAGCATATTCATAGTGCTGTTAAGAACTTATACGATTCCTTCTGATTCCACCCGCATTTCAAAGCATAAAAAATGCCGGCCATCTGCCGACGTTTGCCAAGACCTCGCTATATATGGACATTTCCGCTATGCACACCGTTCCCAATATTGTATCAATCCCAAGCATCTTTGCTCGACGAGGAGGATGTGTTTTTTACCGACGTCGATGGTTTCTTTGACGGCAAAGGCATTGTGGACGTTCTCGGTCCGCTCGTCCCGCCGGAGCTGCCATTGGACTTTCGTCGGCCGCAGGCGCTGCAAGGCATCGCACCAGGTCCAGCGGGCCAAGGCCCAGTCGCGAAAGAGGGCTTCGGCCTGGTTGAAGCCGCGGCGCTGTAATTTTTCCGGTGCCAGCGGCACGGGGACGACGACGTCGATGCGGGCGAACCGTTCCGGCCAGGGGAAGCGGTCGAGCAGGGTCCGGCAGGCCTGGCACTTCCCTGGCTTGCCGTTATATTTGATGTCGTGCAGGACATGGCGCATGGCGCCGCGGTAATCGGTCAGGCAGTAACAGGCGCTGAGGTGCCTCACAGCCGTCGGCTTGTTGATGCGCCGGGGATGCCAGATGGCGGCCAGGCAGGCCGGGCACCAGTCGCCATCATGGGCTACCATGGCGCCGCAGGACGGACAGCGCGGCGGATATAAGAGGTTGAAAAGCTGCGTGATCAGGGACATGGTCTTCCCTCCCTAGACGATGAGTTCTCCTTGCAGGCGTGGGATGAGCAGTGTGAAGCGGCGGCTCGTGCGCTGGTTCTGGACGGCTGTCTGGACGGCCCGCTTGGTGCCGACGAGGATGACTTTGCGTTTGGCCCGGGTGACGGCCGTATAGAAGAGGTTGCGCTGGAGCATGATGGCGTGGCTGTTGACCAGGACCATGATGACCGTGTGGTATTCACTGCCCTGGCTCTTGTGGACGGTAATGGCATAGGCCAGGGTGATTTCATCGACTTCCTGGCCTTCGTATTTGACATCCTGTTCGGGATAGCGGACATAGACCATGTCCTTCTGGATGGCAAAGATTTCACCCATATCGCCGTTGAAGACGCCTTTTTCATAGTCGTTGTGCTTCTGCATGACCTTATCGCCGACGCGGAAGACGACGTTCTTCCCTTTCAGTTCGGCCTTCCCTTCGGCCGGCGGGTTGAACCGTTCCTGGATGAGCTGATTGAGGTTATCTACGCCACAGGGGTTCTTATACATCGGCGACAAGACCTGGACGGCGAATTTATCGCCCGTTTCCAATAATTCGCTGTTATAGAGGGCACTTATCCTTTCGGCGCCGTCGGCTTCGTTGTCGATTTCGACGAAGCGGAATTCCGTGTCTTCATTGACGACGGGCAGGCGGCCGCTGTTGATGAGATGGGCATTGGTGACGATGCGGCCCCCTTCTTTCTGACGAAAAATCGTATCCAGGCGGACGACCGGGACCTGACCGGACGCGATGATGTCGTGCAGGACGGCGCCGGCCCCGACCGACGGCAGCTGGTCGGCGTCGCCGACGAGGATGCAGCGGCACTGCGGCTTCAGAGCGCTGAGGAGATGGTACATCATTTCCATGTCGAGCATGGATACTTCATCGACGATGACCAGGTCGGCCGGCAGCATCTTCGTCTCGTTGTATTCAAAGACCTGCATGGCCCCGACGTGGCCGTCGGGAACGAGCAGGCGGTGGATGGTCTTGGCCTTGCGCTGCGTCGTTTCGGCCAGGCGCTTGGCCGCCCGTCCCGTCGGTGCACAGAGCAGGATGCGCAGGCCTTCCTGTTCGGCCAGGCGGATGATGGTCTGGACGACGGTCGTCTTGCCCGTCCCAGGGCCGCCGGTGATGACGGTCATGCCGGACTGCAGGGATTTCTCTACGGCTTCGCGCTGCTTGTCGGCCAGCTCGAAATGGCGCGCATCCTGCCAGCGGTCGAGGAAGAGCTGGACGTGGGTCTTCATGGGCAGGGGCTTCATATTCCCCATTTCGCCGATGCGCCCGGCAATATATTCCTCTTCTTCATAGGCTTCCGGCGTGTAGACGTACAAAGTCCCTTCAAAATCGGCCGTACAGAGCTGGCCCACTTCGATGGCTTCCCGGAGGATGTCGTGCAGCCCCAGGGCATCGGCCTGGAGGATGAAAGCCGCCCGCCGGACCAGTTCCGTATCGGGGATACAGACGTGGCCATTCTGGGTCATCGTCCGCAGGACATAGGTCAGGCCGGCGCTGAGGCGCTGCGGGTCCTGCCGGTCCATGCCGTAGGCCAGGGCGATCTGGTCGGCCGTCTTGAAGCCGATGCCGTCGATTTCAGCGATCATGCGGTACGGTTCTTCCGTCAGAACGTAGTGGACGTCGTCACCGTATTTCTGCAAGAGCCGGCTGGCATAACGGCCGGCGACGCCGTGCTGTTCCAAGTCATAGGCGATGTCGTTGACCTGTTTTTCTTCATAGAAGGATTCCGTAATGACAGCCAGCTTCTTCGGGCCGATGCCTTCGACTTCCAGGAGCCGCTGCGGGTCTTTTTCCAGTACGGCCATGGTATCCTTGCCAAAGGCTGCGACGACGCGGTGGGCCAGGGCCGGTCCCATGCCCTTGACGGCGCCGCTGCCAAGGAAGCGTTCGATGCCGTCGACCGATTCGGGGATGATGCGGCTCCAGCCGTCAGCGGCGAACTGGCGGCCATAGCGCTTATGCTGGACCCAGTGGCCCTTCACTTCCAGGCGGTCGCCGACGAGGGGTTTCGTCCCGTGGCCGGTAACGGTATACGTCGCATCATCGTCTTCATCGTGCAGGCGGAAGACGCGGTAATCCGAATCGGGCGCTTCAAATAAGAGGCGTTCCGCAATGCCTCGTACTACGATTTGTTCCATCTTCACAGCCCCATATACTCCCGTTCATATTTCTTGCTCTCATCCATGATGCACTGATAAATACGCCGCAGATACGGCGACAATTCCTTCTGGACGGTCAGATTGGCGATCTTATCCAGGACCTGCCGTTCCCGGCGGGGGTCATAGATTTCCATATGATGCTCCTTCTTATAGGCGGCGACTTCAGCGACGACCTGCATGCGCCGTTCCAGTATTTTCGTCAAATCCCGGTCCAATACGTCGATTTCCCGGCGACATTCTTCTAATTCCATACACTAGCCCTTCCCTTCTGCATAATACCTTTATTATAGCAAAAAAAGCGGATTCAGGCCATTTTATTCATCTTGTGTACTCTATGCAAAATCGGATTTGAAAATTAGTAACCCTCTCATCGCCTGTATGCGATTTCGTAGGGGACGTCCTGAACAAGGCGTCCCGCCGAGAATCCTGTGAATAGCCAAAGTTTATGACGATGCCAGAATGGGCTTTGATGAAATCTCGCAACGGGCCAAAAAGGCTTGGGACAGCCCCTACGCAACCCCAATCGGGGTTAGTTGATTGTTTTGTTTCTGTTTATCTTTCGTCTCAGCTATAATTTTTTGCATACAGAAACAGGACCTGTGCACAGTTATGTGCGCAGGTCCTGTTTAGGTAATCCCGATTCAATTAGTGAGCTCTGGTCACCAAGGCCACGGACTCGACGTGGTGGGTCCGCGGGAACATGTCTACGGGCTGTACTTTGGTGGTGTGGTAGCCATGCTGGTCCAGGTAGGCTAGGTCGCGGGCCAGGGTGGCCGGGTTGCAGGAGACGTAGACGACGCGTTGGGGTTTGCTCTGGGCGATGGCTTTGAGGACCGGTTCGCCGCAGCCGGCCCGGGGCGGGTCGAGGACGATGACGTCGGGACGGACGCCGTTTTTGATGAGTTCCGGCAATTTATAGATGGCATCGCCTAAGATGAACTGGGCGTTGCCGACGCGGTTGTCTTTGGCGTTGCGGACGGCGTCGCGGATGGCCGGGGCGACGATTTCGATGCCGTAGACCTGCTTGGCTTTCTGGGCCAGGAACAGGGTGATGGTCCCGGTGCCGCAGTAGACGTCGGCCACGGTTTCACCGCCTTTGAGGTCGGCAAAGTCGAGGGCCGTTTCATAGAGGCGCTGGGCCTGTTCGCTGTTGACCTGGAAGAAGGACTGGGCGGAAATGTGGAAGGTCAGGGGGCCGATGGAGTCGTGGATGGTCCCTTTCCCGTAGACGGTCTTGGTCTTGGGTCCCAAGATGACGTTGGTGTGGCGCTTGTTGACGTTCTGGACGACGCTGGTCAGACCCGGGATGTCGCGGCGCAGGCGCTGGACCAGGTCTTTCATGTGCGGCACCATATCGCAGGCCGTGACCAGGCAGACCATGATTTCGCCCGTATGGACGCCGACGCGGCCCATGACGTGGCGGACGATGCCCGTCCGGGCGTCTTCGTCATAGGCGGGGATCTTGAAGTCCTTCATCCACTGGCGGACGACGGCGACGATAGCGTTGTTCCCTTCTTTCTGGATGGCGCAGTCCGTCACGTCGATGACTTCGTGCGTGGCGGCAGCGAAACAGCCGATAGCGACTTTGCCCTTGCCGGCAGCGGCGACGGGGAACTGCATCTTATTGCGGTAATGCCAGGGCGTATGGGCGCCCAGGGTCGGCAGGACGTCGAGGCCCTGCAGATGGCCGATGCGTTCCAGCGCATCCCGGACCTGCTGGCGCTTTTCCTTCAATTCCCCTTCATAGCTGAGGTGCTGGAGCTGGCAGCCGCCGCAGCGGTCGTAGACGGGACACTTCGGCGCAACGCGGTCCGGCGAGGCTTCGAGGATTTCGACGAGCTCGGCGGCGGCGTAGTTCTTCTTGACGAGCGTAATCTTGGCCCGCACTTTTTCCCCGGGCAGGGCAAAAGGCACGAAGACCGTGAAGCCCTCATGACGGGCGATGCCTTCGCCGCTCGTACCGAGGCGGACGACGGACAATTCATAGATTTTCCCCTTCTGCACGGGGATATGGCGTAATTCTTTCATGGACATCCTTTCAGGCGGGCGCCCCGCGTGGGCGCCCCTACACTGTAAACTACAAACTACAAACTTTATACTATCACTTCACTGACGACGGGTTCGATGATGTCTGCCTGGTCGGGCGTGACGATGATGTGGTCGGCGACCTGCCGGGCCAGGTCCATCATATCGGCACCTTCCTTACCGTACAAGGTGAACAGGGCTTCGCCGGGATGGACCGGGTCATAGAGCTCTTTGAACAGGCGGATGCCGACCATGGGGTCGATGGCATCTTCCTTGCGGGCCCGGCCGGCGCCCATGGCCATGGCGATTTCGCCGAGGGCCCGACCGTCGATGCGGGTGATGTAGCCTTCATCGGTGCAGACGGCCGTAAAGACCTGGGGCGCCTTGGTGAGGGGCCGCTTGCCGATCCACGACGTACTGCCGCCCTGGGCCTTGACGAATTCCCGGAACTTAGCCAGGCCCTTGCCGGAAGCGACGAGGTCGCTGATCATGGCTCTCCCCTGCCTTTCGTCCTGGGCCTTGCCGCCGACGATGAGCATCTGGGCGCCGATGGCTTCGACGACTTCCATGAGCCGCCGGCCGCCTTTGCCCGACAGGGCTTCGACGGCTTCATCGACTTCCAGGCAGTTGCCGATAGCCGTGCCCAGAGGCGCTTCCATGGACGTGACGACGGCCCGTGTCGGCCGGCCGGTGAGGTTGCCGATGCCGACCATGGTCCGGGCCAGTTCCCGCGCCCGTTCTTGGGTCTTCATGAAGGCGCCGTCGCCGTATTTGACGTCGAGGACGATGGCATCGGCACCAGAGGCGATTTTCTTGCTCATAATCGAGCTGGCGATGAGAGGGATGCTCTCTACCGTCGCCGTCGCGTCGCGCAGGGCGTAGAGCAGCTTATCAGCCGGTGCGATTTCGCCGGACTGGGTGATGAGGGACAGGCCGATGCGGCGCACTTGTTCCAGGAACTGGTCTTCCGGCAGGACGACGTGGAAGCCGGGGATGGATTCCAGTTTATCTGCCGTGCCGCCTGTGAATCCCAGGCCGCGGCCGCTCATCTTGGCGACGGGGACGCCGGCTGCCGCCACTAAGGGCGCGACGATGAGCGTCGTCGTATCGGCAATGCCGCCGGTGCTGTGTTTGTCGACTTTGATGCCCGGAATGGACGACAAGTCGACCATATCGCCGGAATGAGCCATCGCCAGGGTCAGTTCCTTCGTTTCTTCATAGGTCATGCCCTGGAAATAGACGGCCATGAGCCAGGCCGCTGCCTGGTAGTCGGCGACGCGCCCTGCCGTATAGTCAGTGATGAAGCGCGAGATTTCTTCTTTCGTCAGGACCTTGCCGTCCCGTTTGTGTTCGATGCAGTCGATGGGCCACATAGGATCACCTCAGTTCCGATAAAAAGCTGGTACCGAATTCAAGGCCTGTCAGGCCGAAATTGTCCATAATGCTCATGCCCAGGTCGGCATAGGTCCGGCGGATGCCCAGGTCGACCGATTCCTTCAGGGCCGGGCTGTAGAGCAGGAGCGGTACCCGTTCGCGCGTATGGTCCGTGCCGTGCCAGGTCGGGTCGTTGCCGTGGTCCGACGTGATGACCAGCAGTTCGTCGTCGTGGATTTCCGTCAGGAGCTGGCCCAGTTCCTGGTCGAAGGCTTCCAGGCAGTCGGCATAGCCCTGGACGTTGCGGCGGTGGCCGTACATGCTGTCGAAGTCGACGAAGTTGGCCATGAGCAGGCCCTTATCCTGGCGATGGGCTGCCAGCTGGGTCCGCAGGGCTTCCATGTCTTCGTGGTTGTTGGCCGTGTGGTACGATTCGGTCAGGCCGATGTGGGCGTAGATGTCGCCGATCTTACCGACGCCGACGACGGCATAACCCGCTTCGGACAAATGGGAGAAGACCATTTTCCGCTTGGGCAGACGGCTGTAATCGCGGCGGTCACCAGTGCGGACGAAATGGCCCTGGGTCCCGACGAAGGGCCGGGCGATGATGCGCCCTACTTCATAAGGGCCGACGCAGACTTCGCGGCGCGTAATGTCGCAGATGCGGTACAATTCTTCCAGAGGGATGACGTCGTTGTGGGCGGCAATCTGGAAGACGCTGTCCGCCGACGTGTAGACGATGGGCAGGCCCGTGCGGAAATGTTCCGGCCCCAGGCGTTCGATGATTTCCGTGCCCGACGCGATTTCATTGCCGATGTAGCCGTAGCCCGTCTTTTCCGTAAAGGCTTTCAAGAGGTCCGGCGGGAAGGCATTGGGGAAGGTCGGGAAGGGATTTTCCACGGGATTGCCCATGAATTCCCAATGGCCGCTGGTCGTATCCTTGCCGGCCGAGATTTCCTGCATGAGGCCATACGAGCCGACGACATCGGCCGGTTCCTCATGGATATGGGCGACGCGGCCCAGACCCAGGCGGCGCAGATTGGGCACCTTCAAGGGTACATTGGCGTCGATGTGGCCATATGTGTCGGCTCCTTTGTCGCCGAATTTTTCGGCATCCGGTGCATCGCCGGCGCCGACGCTGTCCGTGACGATGACGATGATGCGATTGAATTTCATAGGGCTCCCTCCTTATAATCCCGGCAGATATTTGCGGGCTTTTTCAAAAGCTGCGATAGTCTTGGCATCGGTGATTTCGTTCTTATCGATGAGGTCTTCCATTTCCTTGGGCGTGTAGTATTCGACGTTCATGAATTCGTCGTCGTCGAGGTGCTGCTTCCCTTTCTGGAGGCCCCGGGCCAGATAGAGGTAAATCCGTTCACTGCAGAATCCCGGCGACGTATAGGTATAACCTAGGGGCAGGATTTCCGAAGCCGTGACGCCTGCTTCTTCTTCCAGTTCCCGGGCGGCGCAGTAATCGGGCGATTCGCCGTCGTGTTCGATTTTGCCGGCCGGCACTTCCAGCATGGCCTGGGCGGCGGCATAACGATACTGGCGGACGAGGATGATCTTGCCGTCATTGGTCAGCGGCAGGATGGCGCAGGCGCCGAAATGCCAGACCGCTTCGCGCGTGGCCGTCTTCTTTTCGCCGCCCTGGCCGTCGTCGATGGAAACCGTATCGACCGTGACGTGCAGGACCCGGCCCTTCATGATTTCTTTACGAGAAACGAGTGTTTCTTTGCTGATACTCACTTGATTCATCATCCTTTCAAAAAAAGGCTCCCCTAATAGGGGAGCTGGCAGCCGCAGGCTGGCTGAGAGGTTGTTTTTTCAGTACAACCCTTCCGGCCCGTTGGGCCACCTCCCCTATCAGGGGAGGCAAAACCCTCCAGATAGGTATATTATCTCATTTTCACTTTTTTACTTTCCCGTGCTGCCGATGCCGCCAGTGCGGATACCGCTGGCAGCGTCGTCGTTGACGGTCAGGTACTTCATGAAGATGCCCTGACCGATGCGTTCGCCCTTTTCCAGGGTATAGGCCTGATCATTGGTATTGTAATAGGCAATCATGATATGACCTTCATTGTCGGCATTGTTGTAGTAATCGCTGTCGACGATGCCCGTGCTGTTGGCCAGCATGAGGCCCTTCTTGAAGGCCAGGCTGGAGCGGATGAAGATGGAAAGGTATTCATCGTCTTCCATGAAAGCCTTCAGCCCTGTCGGGACGACGGTGACGGCATGCGGTGCCAGGACCGTCGTTTCTGCGGCTTCCAAGTCATAGCCGGCACTCTTGGCCGTCTTGCGGACGGGAAGATGGATGCCACAGCCTTCATAGGCCGTGACGATTTCAAATCCTCTGCCTGCCATAAGCCCTACCGTTTCTGACGGTCGTGGCTGTGACCGCCGCGGGGACCCCGGCTGCGATGGGACGGGCCTTCGTCGCCGCCGCCCAGGAGAGCTTTGCGGGACAGGTTGACACGGCCCTGGCTGTCGATTTCGACGCATTTGACCATGATTTCATCGCCGACGTGGACGACGTCTTCGACTTTTTCAACCCGTTCTTTAGCCAGCTGGGAAATATGGACCAGGCCTTCTTTGCCCGGCAGGACTTCGACGAAAGCGCCGAAGTTCATGATGCGCGTGACTTTGCCGACGTAGGTCTTGCCGACTTCGACGTCTTCAGTCAGTTTTTCGATCCATTCTTTGGCTTTCTGACCGCTTTCGCCGTCAACGGCAGCGATGTATACCAGGCCCGAATCGTCGATGTCGATCTTGGCGCCTGTTTCTTCGGTGATCTGCTTGATCATCTTGCCGCCCGGCCCGATGACGTCGCGGATCTTATCCGGCTTGATGTGCATGGAGATGATGCGCGGAGCGTAGGGAGAGAGCTCCTTTCGCGGTTCACTGATGACCTGCATCATCTTGCCCATGATGTGCATACGGCCTTCGTGGGCCTGTTTCAGAGCCTGGGCCAGGATTTCACGGCTGAGGCCTTTGATCTTGATATCCATCTGGATTGCCGTGACACCTTTCATGGTACCGGCGACTTTGAAGTCCATGTCGCCCAAGGCGTCTTCCATGCCCTGGATATCGGTCAGGATGGTGAAGTCATCGCCTTTGGTGACCAGGCCCATGGCGACACCGGCAACGGGTGCTTTGATGGGTACGCCGGCATCCATCAGGGCCAGGGTGCTGCCGCAGACGCTGCCCATGGAGCTGGAGCCGTTCGATTCGAGGACTTCCGATACGACGCGGATGGCGTACGGGAATTCTTCTTCACTGGGCATGACCTGGGTCAATGCGCGTTCTGCCAGTTTGCCGTGGCCGATTTCACGACGGCCGGGACCGCGGGACGATTTCGTTTCGCCGACGCAGAAGGACGGGAAATTGTAGTGGTGCATGTAGCGGCGGTCCGTTTCCAGGCCGACGCCGTCGATGTGCTGGCATTCCGACAGTGGAGCCAGGGTGCAGAAGCTCATGATCTGCGTCTGGCCGCGGGTGAACAGGCCTGTGCCGTGAGTGCGGGCAAAGAGGCCGACTTCGCAGCTGACCGGACGGACTTCGTCGACACGGCGGCCGTCGGGACGGATCTTGTCGACGGCGATCATGTGGCGGACGATTTCCTTGATCATCTTCTGCGTGACTTCAGCGACATCATCGGCGTTGTCCGGATAGATGTCGGCAAAGTGTTCATAAATGTCGGCTTCGACAGCGTCCATCTTTTCTTCGCGTTCGACTTTGTCAGCCGTGAAGATAGCCGTCTTCATGGCTTCTTCGCCATAAGCGTGGACGGCTTCGACGATATCTGCCGGCGGTTCTTTTTCGACGAATTCCTGTTTCGGTACGGAAATCTTGTCGAGGAAGCCGAGCTGGAATTCGACGACTTTCTTGATTTCTTCATGGGCGAACATGATGGCGTCCAGGACCTGTTCTTCCGGGACTTCGTGAGCGCCGCCTTCAACCATGAGGATGGCGTCTTTCGTACCGGCGACGACGATATCCATGTCGCTCTGTTCGCTCTGGGCGACGGTCGGGTTGATGATGAACTGGCCATCGACGCGGCCGACGCGGACACCGGCAATCGGGCCGGCAAAGGGGATATGGGACATGCACAGCGATACGGATGCGCCGATCATAGCGGCGATTTCCGGAGCGTTGTCATGGTCTACGCAGAAATCATAAGCCACGACGTGGACGTCATGACGGTATGTCTTCGGGAAGAGCGGGCGGATCGGACGGTCGATGAGGCGGGCAAAAAGGGTTGCCGATTCAGGCGGTTTGCCTTCGCGTTTGATGAAGCCGCCGGGAATCTTGCCGACGGAGTACATCTTTTCTTCGTAATCGACAGTGAGCGGGAAAAAGTCAGCGTCTTCACGCGCTTCCTTCGAGCCCGTAGCCGTGACGAAAACGGCCGTATCGCCATAACGGACCAATGCGGCACCGCTGGCCTGTTTAGCCAGTTTGCCGACTTCAATCACCAGCGGGCGGCCGGCGAAATCCATTTGGAATTTCTGTTCTTCCATTGTTACCTCCTTGAATTCACAGGTGATAGGCACTAGTCCGGGAACATTGGCGATATACCCAGGCTACAACCTACCACCCTGTGTCCTGAAAAAAGAGGCTGATGCAGTCACATCAGCATCAGCCTCACAGTATGCGAGATTATTTACGCAAGTTCAATTTTTCGAGAATTGCACGATAACGGTCGAGATCGTGTTTCTGCAAGTAACCGAGCAAGTTACGGCGCTGGCCGACGAGTTTCAACAGGCCGCGGCGGGATGCATGGTCCTTTTTATGGCTGCGGAGATGTTCCGTCAAATAGATGATGCGGCTCGTGAGGAGCGCGATCTGTACTTCCGGAGAACCCGTATCGTTTTCATTGGCACCAAATTTAGCTACGATTGCTTTTTTTTCTTCTACGCTTAACATTGTATCTTTCCTCCATGTGTAAAAAAATTAAATCTATTCGCAAAGTGCTAAGTGATCGTCGGAGTCATCGAGACACCGAGCACCCGTACGACATAGCTATTATACTATACCCAGGCGGTTGTGTAAAGGGGATTTTCGTGGTTCGTGGCTATGGGCTAGCAGTCAGCGGCTAGCGGCTGGCTACTGACGGCTAACGGCTAACGGCTGACGGCTGGCAGCTCGTGACTAGTGACTAGTGGCTAGCAGTTCATATGGCCTTGTCAAAAAGGCTGCTTTCGCTTATACTATACTAAAAAAGTTGTATTTAATATTTTGTTATACATAAAGGAGTATTGTCTATGAAGAAATATGATGTCATTGTCATCGGTACGGGGGCAGCCAATATTGTGACCGACGCGGCCCTGGCCCAGGGCTTGCAGGTGGCGGTCATTGAACGGGGCCGGTTCGGCGGGACTTGCCTGAACCGCGGCTGTATCCCGACGAAGGTCATGGTCACGGCGGCCAACCGCATCCGCGAAATCCGCGAAGGGAGCCGTATCGGTGTCTTTGCCGACAACGTCCGCCTGGATTGGGATATCTTGTCCAAGCGGCTGTGGGAAAAGGTCGATAAAAGTCCGGCTATTCAAAGTTATTACGACCAGTTCCCCAATGTCGACACCTTTAACGGCACGGCGTCTTTCGTCGACAACCACACTGTCGCCATCGCCCTGAATGACGGCAGTAACGTCACTTTGACGGGCGATAAGATTTTCGTCGCCACTGGCGGCCGGACGAATATCCCCACCCTGCCTGGCCTGGAAGAAGCGGGCTATTTGACGTCGGAATCGTTCTTTGGCCCGTCGTATCCGAAAAAGCCCTACCAGAGCCTGATCATCATCGGCGGCGGCCCTATCGGCTGTGAATTCGCCCACGTCTTCGACGCCGCCGGCACCCAGGTCACGATGGTCCAGCACAATGTCCGCCTCCTGCCCAAGGAAGATCCGGCCGTATCGGCATTCATCCTCAAGCAATTCCAGCGTTACGGCATGGACATCCGCCTCAATAAAGACACGGTTTCCGTCAGCCAGCGCGATGGCCTGAAGGTCCTGTCCTTCCGCGACCGCACGACAGGCGAAGAAGGCGAAGTAGCAGCCGAAGAAATCCTGGTCGCTCCGGGCATCCGGCCCATGACGGAACTGCTGCATCTGGAAAATACCGACGTCCGCCTGGACAAGCGCGGCTACATCGAAACGAACGAATTCCTGGAAACGACGGCTGAGAATATCTGGGCCTTAGGTGACGTCAACGGTCTGGCCCCCTTCCGCCACAAGGCCAATTACGAAGCGGAAATCCTGGCGCACAACCTCTTTTCCGGAAACGGACCGGAAACGTGGCGCTGGGCCGATTACGACGCCGTGCCGGCCGTCACCTACACCTATCCCGAAGCGGCCCACGTCGGCCTGACGGAAGACCAGGCCGTGAAGAAAGGCTATGACGTCGAAACGGCCATCAACCATTATTCCGCATCGGCCAAGGGTTATGCCATGGGTTATGAACCGGGCGATGAAGACGACGGCTTCGTCAAGCTGGTCATCGACAAGAAGACGAAATTCATCCTCGGCGCCCACATCGTCGGCCCTGAAGCGTCCATCCTCATCCAGCCCTTCATCAACAACCTCATGAGCGGCACCCACGTCGTCCATCCCATCCACGAAGACATCGCGTCGCCGACGGTCCAGGCCCTGCGGGCCAAACCGCTGACGCGGACCCTCAATCCCAAATCGGTCTACACCTTCAGCGAAACCATGACGCCCCACCCGTCCCTGTCGGAAGTCGTCATGTGGACGCGTTATTATTATGAAGGGAAGTAGGAAAAAGCGGCTGTCCTTTGAAGACAGCCGCTTTTTAGTGGCTAGTGGCTCGTGGTTGGTGGTTCGTAGGGGCCGTCCTGTAAAGGCGGCCCGCTTGCGGGAATTCCGTGTCTCGTGGTTCGTGGTTAGCGGATGGTTTTTATTTGTAGGGGCGACCACGTGCCTTTTCAGCCCGTCAGGTCATGACTGTAAGGAATGGCAGGACGGTTGCTGAAACGGACCGCAGTAGAGGGGGCGCCCGTTGGATATGGGGACGATTTCTCCAGAAAACGGATTGGGAAAGCACACATATTCTGGAGCGGGCTTGCTGCAGCAAGCCCCTACAATTCCAGGGACTAGCGGAGCTAGTTTTTAGTTGCTAAGGCAATGCGGACCAGGGTCAGCATAATCGGGACTTCGGTCAGGACACCGACGGTCGTCGCCAAGGCTGCTGGGCTGGTGACGCCAAAGAGGGCAATGGCTACGGCAACGGCCAATTCAAAGAAGTTGGAAGCGCCGATGAAGCCGGCCGGGGCGGCAATGTCGAAGGGCAGTTTCAGCAGCCGGCAGGCTCCATAGGCAATGAGGAAGATGAGGAAAGTCTGCAAGGTAAGGGGAATAGCGATGAGGACGATGTGGAGCGGATTCGATAAGATGACCTGGGCTTGGGAGCTGAAAATGATGACCAGCGTCAGCAACAGGCCCCACGTCGTTGCCGAATCGAATTTGTGTACAAAGTGCTGTTCAAAATAATCGAGACCTTTTCGTTTGCCGACAGTCATCCGGGTCAGGATACCGCCTGCCAAGGGAATAACGACGAACAGGAAGATACTGACAAAGAGGACACTATAAGGAACAGTAACTTGTGAAACCCCTAAGAGGAACTTGACGATAGGTACAAAAGCGATGAGAATGATTAAATCATTCGTCGCGACTTGGACGACGGTATAAGCCGGATTCCCTTTAACCAGTGTACTCCAGACGAAAACCATAGCCGTACAGGGAGCGGCACCGAGCAGTACGGCACCAGCCAAGTATTGCCGAGCCAGGTCGGTCGGAATCCAAGAACTGAAAAGGACAAAAAGGAAGAACCAGGCGATGGCATACATGGTAAAAGGCTTGATGAGCCAGTTGGCAATCCACGTGACGAACAAGCCTTTAGGCTGGCGTCCTACGGCTTTGATGCTCTGAAAATCGACTTTCATCATCATCGGATAAATCATGATCCAAATCAAAATGGCAATGGGAATAGAAATCCCCATGACCTGTAAGGTATCTAAAAAAGCTGGCACAGCCGGAAGGGCATAACCGATGGCTACGCCGACGACCATACATAACAAGACCCAAAGGGTCAGATATCGCTGAAAAAAACTGATGCCTGCGTGTGATTCATGTTCCATGATAACGCGCCTCCTATAAATAGATAAATTGAAATATATGAATGTTTAATATCTGAAAAAGGGCTTGCTACACGATGACAAGCCCTTTTACTACAAACTACAAACGCTGAACTACAGACTATAATTTTCCCAGGACTTCCCCGCGGACTTCGTCGGGGCGCCAGGCGATGAGGGCTGTGTGGCCCTGGGTGTGGTCGTCGACTTTGTTGATCCAGGCGATTTCGTGAGAGGCCTTGGCTTTTAGCAGGGGGCTCGTCGTCCGGGCCTGATAGAAGGATTTGTTGATGACCCACCATTTCGAGCGCAGTTTCGTCCGCTTCAGGTCCGCTTCCAGGCGCAGGGCTTCATAGACCGGCGTCGCTTCGGGCAGGGTGACGATGACGACTTCTGTTTCGTCCCCTTTCAGGCGCGGCAGCAGGTGTTGTACTGACAGCGGCGTCGAACCGTGGGTCCGGCGGATTTCCCGGTCGTAGCTTTCTGTCGATTCCAGGAGCAGCAGCGTGTGGCCTGTCGGCGCCGTGTCGATGACGACGATCTGGTCATCGGCGGCTTCGACGATGTCGGCAAAGGCGTGGAAGACGGCGATTTCCTGGGTGCACGGCGAGCGCAGGTCTTCTTCGATGTAGGCCAGGTCCGACGGGCCCAGGCCGTTGGCTTTGGCCTGGCTCAGGACTTCGTCCTGGTATTTCTTCAGCTCTTCCCCTTGGTCGATATGGCTCAAGGTCAGGTTGTCTGTCTGGCTGACGACGTACTGCAAGTGAGCGGCCGGGTCAGTCGTCGTCAAGTGGACGCGATGGCCGCGGCGGGCCAGGCCCAGGGCGATGGCGGCAGCGACGGTCGTCTTGCCGACGCCGCCCTTGCCCATAGTGAAGATGACCTTGCGCTGATGGGCTTCCAGGTCGTCGATGACGGCCTGCAGGGGCTGGACCCGTTCCAGCGTCAGTTCCGTCGCCGCCTCCTTCACTTCCCCTTTGAGCAGGGCCCGGACGTGGTCCAGGCCGGTGATGTTGTACGTCCGCAAGGGAATCTGGAAGCGCGGCAGATTGGCGATGGCTTCGGGCATGTCCTTCAGGGCGGCCTGCTGTTTTTCGTATAACGTCTTGGTCGCATCGTCATCCCACGAGGCTAACAGGCCGTTGACGATGAGCTGCTGGTTGGCAATGCCCAGGGCGGCCAGTTCCTTCGACGCCCGGGCCGCTTCTTTCAGCGGCAGGGCATCGGGACGGGCGACGAGGAGCATCGTCGTCTTGTCCCCGTCGGCCAGGGTCTGGACGGCCTGTTTATACAGTTCTTTCCGCGATTCCAGGCCCGACAGCTGGCCCAGACAGGACGCGCCGTGTTTGCTCTTCTGGATGAACTGGCTCCACGCCGACGGCAGCTGCAGCATGCGCAGGGTGTGGCCTGTCGGCGCCGTATCGAAGATGATGTGGTCGTAGCCACAGGCAACGGCTTCATCGGTGAGGAAATTGGTGAACTCGTTGAAGGCGGCGATTTCTACGGTACACGAGCCGGACAGCTGTTCTTCCATGTTGCGCAGGGCCGCTTCCGGCAGGAGACCGCGATAGGGCCCGATGACGCTTTCCCGATATTCGGCCGCGGCCTGGACCGGGTCGAGGTTGGCTACGGCCAAGTTGGGCACGGCGGCGATAGGCGTGGCCTTATTGGTCAGTTCCATGGAAAAGACGTCTTGCAGATTCGACGCCGGGTCGGTACTGATGAGCAGGACCTTCTTACCGGCATCGGCCAGGGCGACGGCCGTGGCACAGGCGACGGACGTCTTGCCGACGCCGCCCTTGCCGGTCAGGAAGAGGTATTTCGTCTGGACGACGTGAAAGGGATCGTAGAGGATCATTTACAGTCACCTCCGCAACAGCACGACGGGCTTTCCGGTTCCGCCGGCGTGTCACCGCAGCAGCACGACGAGGCTTCGCTTTCAGCCGGTGTATCGCCACAGCAGCAGGAAGCTGTTTCTTCGGCGCTGTCGCCGCAGCAGCAGCTGTTCCCAGCGGCCTGGGCTGCGTCGAGGATGGCCGGGTCGAAGCCGATGAGGCTGGCAAATTCATCATTCGTCGGATAGCGGCCGGCAAACTGGACGGCGCCGTCGACGAGGATGAGGGGCAGGTCTTCAGGACCGTGGTGCTGGAGGAAGTCCGTCACGGTCTTCGTCTGGACGAATTTCAAGGGCGCACTGGTCAGGTTATAGCGGCCGACGTCGATGCCGTGCTGTTTCAGCGTGTCCAGGACCGTCGATATGCGCAAGAGTTCCGGATCGATAGACGGACCGCAGAGACCGGTCGGGCAGCACATTGCTTGTTCAAAGATTTCCATATGTTTCATGATGAAAGACCTCCTAAATAGAAATTTATATATTTACATTTATCAATGTATAAGCTGAAAAAAGGGCCTGCCTCACTGGCAGCGGCAGGCTTCGTCCTCTGCCGGCACGGCACTGGGCTGGAATAAGTCGTGAACGGCCTGTTCCAGGACCTGGGCCTGGGCGCGGTTGAGGGAATAATAGACCCACTTCCCTTCCTTGCGGCCTGTGACCAGCTGGGCATCGCAGAGGATCTTCATGTGGTGGGACAGCGTCGGCTGGGACAGGTTCAAGTGTTCCAGGAGCACGCAGGCACAGCGTTCCCCCTGTCGCAAGAGCGACAAGATGCGCAGCCGCTTTTCATCACCCAAAGCCTTGAATACGCGGACCGCTTCCCTTTCCTCCATCACGGCGCCTCCTTTCATATCGAAGTTTATCAATCTATAGTTAGAGTATAGCAGACATATTGACGTTTGTCAATGTGTCTGCTAGCGGCTCGTTGTTAGTGGCTCGTGGCTCGTAAACCAATCGCGTTCATTTGGAAAAGCCATTCACGGGATTCCCACAAGCGGGCCGCCTAGCCACAGCTGTCCGTTTTGGCAACCGTCCTGCGCCTCTCGTCGGTCGGCACCTGACGGGCCAAAAAGGCTTAGGACGGCCCCTACGAAAGCGGTCCATAGGATCGCGCCACGAAAAAAAGCTTGTCGCACATGCGACAAGCTTTTTTTCATCTCTCTATTTGCTTACCAAGTCTTCTTCTACCTGGATGTGGAGTTCATGCAGCTGTTTTTTGGTGACTGTCGACGGAGCTTCGCTCATGGGGTCGATAGCGTTCTGGGTCTTCGGGAAAGCGATGACGTCGCGGATGGACTTGCGTTTGAGCATGAGCATGATCATGCGGTCCAAGCCGAAGGCCAGGCCACCGTGGGGCGGTGCGCCGTATTCGAAGGCGCGGAGAAGGAAGCCGAATTTCTGTTCTGCTTCTTCCGGTGTCAGGCCGATGGCCTTGAAGACGCGCTGCTGTACGTCAGGCTGGTAGATACGGAGGGAGCCACCGCCGAGTTCGATGCCGTTGAGGACCAGGTCATAGGCCTTGGCATAGACGTGAGCCGGGTCGGTTTCTAGTTTGTCCAGGTCTTCGTCGCGCATGGCCGTGAACGGATGGTGCATAGCGACGTAGCGGTGTTCTTCTTCGCTGTATTCGAACATGGGGAAGTCGACGACCCAGGTGAAGGCGAATTCGTCTTCGTCGATGAGGTTCATGCGGCGGGCCATTTCTTTACGCAGTTCGCCGAGAGCGGCTGCGACGACTTTCGGTTTGTCGGCAATCATGAGGACCAGGTCGCCCTTTTCAGCACCGCAAGCTTTACCGATTTCACGGAGCTTGTCTTCGCCAAAGAACTTCTTAATCTGCGATTTGAGCGTGCCGTCTTCGAGGAAGCCGATCCAAGCCAGGCCTTTGGCGCCGTAGTGGCTGACGTATTCGACGAGGCCGTCCAGTTCACGACGGGGAATGTCGGCGTCGCCTTTGACGTTGATGGCTTTGACCTGACCGCCGTTGTCGATGACGCTGCGGAAGACTTTGAAGTCCGTGTCCTTGACGAGTTCCGTGACGTCCGTGAACTTCATGTCGAAGCGCAGGTCCGGCTTATCGGAGCCGTAGTTTTCCATAGCGTAGTCCCAGGTCATGCGGTGAATCGGGAGCTTGACGTCGTGGCCCAGGGTTTCTTTGAAGATGTAATGTACCATCTGTTCGACGAGGGTCAGGATTTCTTCCTGGTCCATGAAGGACATTTCCATGTCGAGCTGGGTGAATTCCGGCTGGCGGTCGGCGCGCAGGTCTTCATCGCGGAAGCAGCGGGCGATCTGGTAGTAACGGTCCATACCGGAAATCATGAGCAGCTGTTTGAAAATCTGCGGCGACTGCGGCAGGGCGTAGAATTTGCCTTCGTTGACACGGCTCGGTACGAGGTAGTCACGGGCGCCTTCCGGCGTGCTCTTGCAGAGTTCCGGCGTTTCGATGTCGATGAAGCCGTGTTCGTTGAGGAACGTGCGCATGGCATGTTTTACTTTATGGCGCATGATGAGGTTCTTCTGCATTTCCGGACGGCGCAGGTCGAGGTAGCGGTATTTGAGGCGGATCTTTTCGTCGACGTCGATGTTGTCTTCAATGTAGAACGGCGGCGTCTTGGACGAATTGAGGATACGCAGTTCTTCGCAGCGGATTTCGATGGTCCCGGTCTTCATCTTGGGGTTGATCGTATCTTTATCGCGCATGCGGACGATGCCGCGTACAGCCAGGACGTATTCCGTACGTACCTGTTCAGCTTTATCGAAAGAAACCTTTTCATAGTCCGGCGAAGCGACGACCTGTACGATGCCCGTACGGTCGCGGAGGTCGATGAAAATCAGTCCGCCGTGGTCGCGGCGGCGTTCGACCCAGCCAGTCAAGACGACTTCTTTGCCGTTGTCCGCTTCACTTACTTCAGCGCAGTATTGGGAGCGGTGTAAACCTTCCATTGTATCCATTCGTAAATCATCCCTTCTTGTGTGTTTCCATATATGCAACAATCCCATCAAGGGGAACGCTGACTTGTTCTTTGCTGGCCATATTGCGGACCTGGGCTTCACCGGCGGCTAATTCGTCTTCGCCGATGATGACCGTGTAATCGGCATTGAGCTTGTTGGCCGATTTCATCTGGCCCTTCATGCTGCGGCCCAGGAGGTCGATTTCAGCATAGAGGCCCTTTTCGCGGAGCTGCTGCTGCAGTTCGAAGGCCTTGGTCTTGGCCGCATCGCCGAGGGCGACGATGAAGACGGGCTGCTTCTTTTCGACCGGCGGCAGGAGGCCCTGTTCCTTCAAGGTCAGGAGCAGCCGTTCCATGCCGATGGCAAAGCCGATGCCCGGTGTCGACGGACCGCCGACTTCTTCGATGAGGCCGTCGTAACGGCCGCCGCCGCAGACCGTGCTCTGTGCGCCCAAAGGAGCATACATGATTTCAAAGGCCGTATTGGTATAATAATCGAGGCCGCGGACCAGGCGCGGGTCGAGGGTAAAGGGAATACCGATGGCCGTCAGATATTCCTGGACTTTGTGGAAATGTTCCTTGCAGTCGTCGCAGAGATTATCCGTGATCAAAGGTACGCCCATCTGCATCATCTTTTCGCCGTCTTCCTTGCAGTCGAGGACGCGGAGAGGGTTCTTTTCCAGGCGTTCGTTGCAGTCGTCGCAGAGCTGGTCCCGTTTGTCGGCAAAGAAATCGAGGAGCTTCTGGCGATAGACGGGACGGCACTTCGGGCAGCCGACGGAGTTGAGGTGCAGGACCAGATCATTGAGGCCCAGTTCCCGGAAGAGCTGGAAGGCCATGGCAATGATTTCCGCATCGACAGCCGGGTCCTTGGAGCCGATTTCTTCGACGCCGAACTGGGTGAACTGGCGGTAACGGCCAGCCTGGGGGCGGTCATGACGGAACATGGGGCCCATGTAGTAGAACTTGTGGACCTGCGGGTCGCCGTAGAGCTTGTGTTCCAGGAAGGCCCGGACGACAGAAGCCGTATTTTCCGGGCGCAATGTCATGCTGCGGCCGCCGCGGTCTTCAAAGGTATACATTTCCTTGGTGACGACGTCTGTCGTTTCCCCGATGCCGCGTAAAAACAATTCAGTACTTTCAAACATAGGCGTGCGGATTTCGCCGAACCCGTAGAGCGAGCAGATCTGGCGGATCTTTGCTTCCAGCAGCTGCCACTCTGCCGTCTGTTCCGGCAGGAAATCCTGCGTGCCTCTCGGTGCAGTAATAGCCATTTAAACATCCTCTTTTCCGTATATGATAGCACACAAACGGCGGCGCTGGGCTATTCTTTCGGCCAGCGCCTGCACATATGCATCGACGTCTTTCGGCATATACACCTTTTCCAAGGTGTGGCCGTCGCGGCAGAGGAACTTCGTCGCCCCGCCCGGTCCGGCTGCCAGGACGGACTGCCGTTCTTCCATCATCTCGATATTATAGGCACTGACGCTGCCCGGCAGGGCATAGCCAATGTTGGCGAAGCTGGCTGCCATGTACTTCTGGCGGTACATGTAGTACGGCACATAGCCGCCGGCCGTCAGGATGGACTGACAGAGGCGGACCATATGGCCCGTTTCTTCGGCTGGCGGAATGGCGGCCCGCAATTCATGATGGAATAAGGGTGCCCGTTTTTTTAATGCTAACGTATGAATTGTAACATTTTCCGGGTGCAGTTTGCAAACAATTTCCATATTTTCCTGCATATCTGCCACGGTTTGCCCGGGAAGGCCGGCGATAAAGTCCATGTTGATGACGGAAAAACCCAGTTTCCGGCAGTTCTCATACATGGTGTAAATATCTTCGACCCGATGGCGCCGGCCCAGGGCATCGAGGAGATGCTGCTGCAACGTCTGGGGATTGACGCTGATGCGATCGACACCGGCCTGGCGAAGCATGGCCAGCATGTCCGGCGTCGCCGTATCGGGCCGGCCCGCTTCGACAGTCCATTCGCGGGCAGCTGGGAAATTCCGGGCCAGCCGCGTCATCATCACTTCCAGGACCGGCAGTGGCAGGCACGTCGGCGTACCGCCGCCGACGTAGAGCGACGTGACTTCCAGGTCATAGGTCCGGCACAGGTCGGCCAGGTCGTCGAGGTCGGCCAGGACGGCATCGCGAAAAGCCGTGAGTTCCGCCTCCCCTTCCCTGCCGATGAGGCGCGACGGGAAGGAGCAGTACAGGCAGTGGCTGGGACAATAGGGAATCCCTACGTAGAGGGCCACTTTCCGGCCCCTGTCGGTGACGTAAGGCCGTTGGAGCCGGGCCATGGCCACCAGGTCCCGGGCGACGGCCGGCGCCACGCAGTACGACGTCTGCAAGGCCTGTTCGGCCTGGTCGGCTGTGAAGCCCTGGTCGAAGAGGTGATGAACCAGTTTCGTCGGCCGCACGCCGATGAGCGTCCCCCACGGGCTGGGGCCGTGGCCGGAAAAGCGGTTGTGCCAGTGGATGAGGCAGTCCTTGAGGGATGCCCGTTCCCGGTCCGTCCCGACGAGGCGGGCCTCAGAAGACCAGGGCGCCCCGCCGTCCTGAAAGGTACAGCCCACGTAGAGATGACCGCCGTCATCGCGGACAACGACAGCCGCTCCGACGTCGCGGATTTCCCGGCCGCCGACATAGCCCAGGGAGGCCATGACCTGACCGACGAGGGAATGGAAGCGTTCCGGCCCGTCATAGGTATAGGTCTGGAGGGCCATCTTATTCCGCTTCTTTCGCAGCTTCGGCTTCTTTGGCCGCTTCTTCTTCCCGTTTCTTCTGGCAGGCTTCGCAGTAGCCATAGACCTTCAGCTGATGGTCGACGGTGTGGAAGTGGAGGCGCTTTTCCAGGATCGTTTCCAGCGTTTCCAGGAGGTCGTCTTCACATTCCCAGACCTTGCCGCAGCCCAGGCAGATGAGATGATGATGGAAATGGCCTTCATTGTCGCGGTCATTCAATTCATAGCGGCTGCAGCCGTCGTCGAAATCGAGTTTCTTCAAGAGGTCCATCTGGGTGAAGAGGTCCAGCGTCCGGTAGACCGTAGCCAAGCCGATGTCGGGTGCCGTCTTCTTGACCATCTCGAAGACTTCTTCGGCGCTCATATGGCGAATCGGGCTTTCGACGAAGGCCCGCAGGATGATCTGCCGCTGAGACGTCATCTTGCATTTCTTGAACTTGATTTTTTCTTTCATGCGTTTCATCATGGTATCCATGATTTCTTTCTTATTGGTTTCGGTTCTCGTTGTTTCCATTGTGCTTCATCGCCTTTTCTTTATATGTATTGTAAAACCATAAATGTTTACACAAAATCTGTAAGACTGCCGTCACCGGGACGGTAAGGATCATGCCGGCTACGCCAAAGAGGGTCCCGCCGATGAGCAGGGCGATGACGATGACGACCGGATGCAGGCTGATGACGGCCCCCATGACCTGAGGCATGATGAGGTGGCTGTCGATCTGCTGGATGACGATATAGAAGATGATGACTTTCAGCGGCAGGGACAGGCTGACCGTCGCGCTGAGCAGGATAGCCGGCACGGCGCCGACGATAGGCCCGACGATGGGTATCCATTCGGTAATGGCCGCCAAGAGGCCGATGACCATGGGGTACGGTACGCCCATGGCCCACATGCCGAGGAAAGTCAGGGTGGCAATGATACAGCTCATGAGGATCTGGCCGCGGATGTAGCGGCTCAGGACGTGCTGTATTTCCTGGAAGAGGCCGGCCAGATGGCTGCGATAGCTTTCGGGAAAGATATCGACGAAGATCTTGACCATGTGGCCGCCGTCTTTCATGAAGTAGAAAGTAATGATCGGTACGACGAAGAATTCGACGACCGTCCCGGCAATGGCAAAGACGGACTGGATGAGGTTGGTGATGCCCTCGATGCCGTAATTGCCGATCTTGACGAAGGCATCGTTGACGATTTTCTTGACCTGGTCCGGGATATAGAACTGGGTCTGCTCATTTTCAAGCTGCGTCACCAGGGCCGCCGTCTGGCTGACCAAATCGTTGAAGTTGGCTGCCAGCAGATTGACCTGGATGACCAGCGGCTTGACGATGATATTGGTAATAATCGTCACGATGACGATGAGGATGACAAAGGAGATGAGGATGGCAAGGTCGATGGGTACATGACGGCCGGTCAGGCGCCGCAGCCCTTTGATGACGCCATCGCGGATAGGCATGAGGATGAACGTCAGGATCAGGGAAATGACGACGGGCCAGTAGACGGCATGGACCGTGAGGAACAGCGCACCGGCCAGGATGGCCAGGGTGACGCGCATCCAGAACTCCGCGCCCTTATAGGCAACCATGGTTTACCAGCCTCCGTCCAGGAATGGATTGCCACGCCGTTCGTCGCCGATGGACGTAGCCGGGCCGTGGCCGGGCAGGACCAGCGTATTGTCAGGCAGGGTCATGAGTTTCGTTTCCAGGCTGTGGAGCAGCGTCTTCGACGAGCCGCCGTAAAGGTCGGTACGGCCGACGGAATAGCGGAACAGCGTGTCGCCGGAAAAGACGACGCCTTCACCGTACAGGCTGAGGCCGCCCGGCGTATGGCCCGGCGTTTCCAGGACTGTGAAGTGCAGATGGCCCAATGTCAGTTCATCGCCGTCCTTGACCAGGTGGTCTGCCGACGTACATTCGATGGCCTGGCCCATGAACAGGGACAGGTTATTGTGCGAATTGGAAATGAGGTCGGCATCGCCGGCGCCGACGTAGACCGGTACGTTCTTGCGCTGGCGCAGTTCCTGCAGGGCGCCGATGTGGTCGGCATGGCCATGGGTCAGGAAGATGAATTTCAGCGTCAGGCCGTGGCTGGTCAATGCCTTGTCGATGGCGGGATAATCCCAGGCCGGATCGACGACCATGGCTTCTTTCGTATCCGTGTCGTAGACGATATAACAATTGGTCATGATGGGACCGAGTTCCATACTGATATATTTCATGCTCATAAGTATACTTCCCCCTTAAAATGTTTTCTGGCTGTCCAAGAGGATGGTCACAGGCCCGTCGTTTGCCAGGGATACGACCATATGGGTCCGGAAACGGCCTGTCGCCACGGTGACGCCGAAGGCGCGGACAGCGGCGACGAACTGCTCATATAATGCTTCGGCCTGTTCGGGCTTGGCCGCTTCGATATAGCTGGGACGGCGGCCGTGGCGGGCATCGCCGTACAGGGTGAACTGGGAAATGACCAGCATCTCCCCACCCTCGTCGAGGAGGGAGTGATTGAGTTTGCCCTGGTCATCTTCAAAGATACGCAAGTGGACGATCTTGTCGGCCAGGTAACGGACGTCGGCTTCCGTATCCTTGACGGAAACGCCGAGGAGGACCGTCAGGCCGCTGCCTGCCTGGCCGGTGAGGACGCCGTCCGAGGTCACAGAAGACGTCAGGGTCTTTTGTACGACAGCTCTCATGTCTGGCTCCCTCCCGTATAGCGTTCGACGGCGTAGACATCCTTCAGGCGGCGTATCTTGGTGGCCACGAATTCAAACTGGGCCAGGTCCTTGATGCTGATGCCCATGTGGATGGTGACGTTCTTGGTATCGCTGGTCTTGGCGTTGACGCTGAGGATGGAAATCTTCATTTCCGCCAGGGTGGCCATGATTTCGGCCATGATGCCCGTGCGGTCGTAGGCGACGATTTCCATGTTCACTTCAAAGCGTTCGTTGCCGTCGTAATCCCATTCGACGTCGATGAGGCGGTCTACGTCGTTCTGGCCGTGCGTGACGTTCGGGCAGTCGGCGCGGTGGACCGAGACGCCGCGACCGCGGGTGATGAAGCCGATGATGGGGTCGCCCGGTACAGGGCTGCAGCATTTGGCCAGGCGGACCAGCAGGCCCGGTTCGCCTTTGACCAGGATGCCCGTGCCGTTGTGCTTGACGGGTTTCTTGGTCTTGAGTTTTTCCAGGGCAGCCAGGCTGTTGGTCTTTTCTTCCTGCTTCTGCAGGTCTTTCTTGTGCAGTTCCAGGAGCTTGATGAGGACCGTATTGACGGCAAAGCCGCCGTAGCCGACAGCGGCGACCAGGTCGTCTTCGGAGCCGGCGTTCATCTGCTTGGCCACGCGGCCCAGGCGGCCGCCGACGTTGAGGGCTTTCCAGTCGTGGCCCAGGCGCTTACATTCCCGTTCCAGCGCATCCAGGCCCTTGGCGATGTTTTCTTCGCGGTTTTCCTTCTTGAACCAGCTGCGTATCTTCGAGCGGCTTTCCGAGCTGCCGACGATGTTCAGCCAGTCCAGGCTGGGCTTGCCGACTTTGGACGTAATGATTTCGACGATGTCGCCGTTCTTCAATTTATAGTCCAAAGGGACGATTTTGCCGTTGATCTTGGCGCCGACGCAGCGGTGGCCGACGTCGGTGTGGATGCGGTAGGCAAAGTCGATGGGGATAGAACCCTGGGGCAGGTCGATGACGTCGCCCCGCGGCGAAAAGACGAAGACTTCGTCGGAAAAGGCGTCGAGCTTCAGGGCGTTGACGAATTCTTTCGGATTGCTCGTGTCCTGCCATTCCAGGAGGTTGCGCAGCCAGCCCATCTTTTCATCGAAAGCGTCCTTGTTGGCCGTCTGGTTGCCTTCTTTATAGCGCCAATGGGCGGCGACGCCGTATTCGGCGATGTGGTGCATTTCCCAGGTGCGGATCTGGATTTCTACAGGCTGCCCTCTGGTCCCGATGACCGTCGTGTGCAGGGACTGGTAGTTATTGGGCTTGGGCATGGCGATGTAGTCCTTGAAGCGGTATGGCAGTGGCTTCCACAGGCTGTGGACGATGCCCAGGACGCCGTAGCAGTCCTTGACGTCGTCGACGATGACGCGGATGGCGAAGAGGTCATAGACCTGGCTCAAGTCGCGGTTATCTTTCTTCATCTTTTTATAAATGCTGTAAAAATGCTTGGGCCGGCCGTTGATTTCGCAGTGGATGTGGGCATCGTCGAGGGCCTTCTTGAGGACGTCGATGGCTTCGTTGACGATTTCTTCGCGGACGTGGCGCTTCTGTTTCATCTGGTCGACGAGGTCGTAATACTTGTCCGGTTCGAGGTAGCGGAAGGACAAATCTTCCAGTTCCCACTTGATATTGAAAATCCCTAAGCGGTGTGCCAGGGGGGCAAAGATTTCCAGCGTTTCCTGGGCAATGCGCTTCTGCTTGTCGCTGCGCATGTAGCGCAGGGTACGCATGTTGTGCAGGCGGTCGGCGAGCTTGATGACGACGACGCGCACGTCCTTGGCCATGGCCAGGAACATCTTGCGCATGCTGTTGAGCTGCTGGTCTTCTTTGGTACGGTAATTGAGGCGGCTCAACTTGGTGACGCCGTCGACGAGGAAGGCTACTTCCTTGCCGAACATCTTCTTGATATCTTCCAAGGTGTACGACGTATCTTCGACGACATCGTGGAGGAGCGACGCCGTAATGGTCGTCGTATCTATTTTCATATCTGCCAGTATCTGGGCGACGGCCAGGGGATGCAGGATATACGGTTCCCCGCTGACGCGGCGCTGGTCCTTGTGGGCCTCTTCGGCCAGGTTATAGGCTTTGGTCACGTCATCGCATTTGGCTTGGGGCAGGTACGTATGTATCGTGTCGATGAGGTGTTTGAATTCGACATCTTTATCTTTAAATTCCATAATATGAAACCTCCTCACTCCTTGCAGTACAATTCATACGTCGGCGACGCATGAAGATCCATTTTCCCCGTAAGGATAGGAAAATAATAAGCTGGGCCGTCGTCATCATGGCGTATTTTTAGGACGCCGATTTCCCGGAGGACGACGATGGCAGCGTAAATGGTGTGGACGTCATAGCAGTCCCCCTGGGCCGCAGCCAGACGGCGGCGGACCTGCCAGACCGGCATGCCCCAGTCGGGGATGCATTTCTTGAGGGCCATGTAAATATCGACCATGACCGCCCGGTTGAGGACGATGTGGCGGCCTGGCAGGTGGACGTCCTGGATGACCAGCTGCGGCGACGACATGCCATTGAAGTCGTTCCGTTCGAGCTGGAAGGCCACGTCGATGACGTCGCCTTCGACGATGGCGTCGCACAGGCCCGCCTGGGACCAGGCGACACCGGAAAGGCGTGTCCTGTCGGCGCCGCGGGCGACGAGGCGGACGTGCTGCTTTTCCCGGCCGATGGGACGGATTTCCTCTACCGTAGCCCCGCTCAGGGAAAAGACGGGCCGGCTGTTGCCCATGCCATAGGGCTCCAGGCGGGACAGTTCGGCAATGAGGTCCAAGGTCACATCGGCCGGTTCCAATTCCTTGTCGATGTGGACCAAGGGGACGTAGTCGGCGGCCGTCATATGCGCTGCCGCATAGTCCAGCAGGCGCCGGCGCAGGGCTTCGATGTTCTCGGCCCTGACGGAAAAGCCCGCCGCCATGGTGTGGCCGCCGAACTGGATGAGCAAATCCTGGGCGTATTGCAGGGCTTCGTACATGTTGAAACCGCTGATACTGCGGCACGAGCCCTTGCCGATGCCGTCGCGGACGGTGATGACCAAGGACGGCCGGTAATACGTCTCTACCAGGCGCGATGCGGCGATGCCGATGACGCCGACGTGCCAGCCCTCATGATAGGCGATGAGGACGCCGTCGCGGCCCCTCGCCTGCCCTTCGATCTGGGCGATGGCTTCCTGGGCAATGGTGTGCTCGATGTCCTGGCGCTCCGTGTTGAGGCGGCTCAGTTCGGCTGCATCGGCCGCCGCCTTGGCCGCATCGGTTTCCAGGAGCAGTTCGACACCCTTCGTCGCATGGCTGATGCGTCCGGCCGCATTGAGGCGCGGCGCCGCCGTAAAGGCGATGCGGCCGGCCGTGATATCCTTGCCGCTGAGATTGGACGCATCGAGGAGGGCCTTGATGCCCGTCCGCTTCCCTTCTTTCATGGCCGCCAGTCCATGGCGGACGAGGATGCGGTTCTCGCCGGTCAGGGGGACCAGGTCGGCAATAGTCCCCAAGGCCGCCAGGTCCGTATAGCCCGGCAGGTCTTCATGGCAGTGATGCTGCCACAGGGCCCGGCAGAAGACGTAGGCCACGCCGGCGCCGGCCAGCTCCTTAAAGGGATAGGGGCAGCCAGCCTGCTTGGGATTGAGGACGGCCAGGGCTGGCGGGATCTGTTCCGGTGGTTCGTGATGATCCGTAATGATCATATCCAGGACCGGCGAGAACTGCTGGACCAGGTCGTGTGACGAAATGCCGCAGTCGACGGTGATGAGCAGGTCGGCCTGCCGGCTCAGCTGCTCCAGGGCCCCTTCGTTGAGGCCATAGCCTTCGCTCTCCCGTTCGGGAATATAGAACTGCGGCGATGCGCCGAGGTCGCGGAGGACGGAATAAACAAGAGACGTCGACGTAATGCCGTCGACGTCATAGTCACCGTAGATGACGATGCGCTGCTTTTCAGTTATCGCCTGCTCCAGCCTGATGACGGCATTCTCCATGCCTTTCATCAGGAAAGGATCGGCCATATCGGCCAAAGTATCGTGAAGAAAATGGTCCCCTGCCCGGACATCGGCGATGCCGCGGTTGGCCAGTACCTGTGCCAAGACCGGGGATATATGTAATTGTGCGGACAAGGCCTCCATGAGCCCCTCGTCGGGACTGCCGAACTGCCATCGTTTCTCCATAGCTATCACGACACATTCTCAAGAATAATCACTATCAATAAATCAACTATTATTTTATCACTTTCTATTCTCAAAATAAAGGCTAAATCTATAGCTATTTGCCATTATTTGTTAATTTTGAGAAAATTTTAAAGTTTGTTTAAATATGGCAGGCGTAAAAAAAGCGCTGTCATATGAAGACAGCGCTTTTTCTGTAGGGGTCGCCACGTGGGCGACCCGTTTCGGTATCTGGGTGAATTCTCTACGAATCCGGACGGGAAAATCCATACATATCCAGTTGCGGGCTTGCCACGTGCAAGCCCCTACAGGCCTTACGACAGGAAATCTGTAGGGATCGCCACGTGGGCGACCCGTTTCGGTATCTGGGTGAATTCTCTACGGAGCCGGACGGGAAAATCCATACATATCCAGTTGCGGGCTTGCCACGTGCAAGCCCCTACAGGCCTTACGACAGGAAATCTGTAGGGGCCGCCACGTGGGCGACCCGCCTCGGTATCTGGGTGAATTCTCTACGAATCCGGACGGGAAAATCCATACATATCCAGTTGCGGGCTTGCCACGTGCAAGCCCTACTACAAACTACAAAATCACGATTCGGCTACAGCCGGCGCGGAGACGGCGTTGTGGTCGGCAGCAGGGTTGATATCTTCTTTGGAGATAGTCAGGCGGTGCTGGGCAGCCTGCAGGATGAGGTCGGCTGTCTTGACGATGCCGTAGTCACTGGATTTGAGACTCAAGTCGTAGTTGGCGCCGTAGCCCCAATAGGAATCGGTGCAGTACATGCAGTGGTCGCGCCGTTCGTGGTTGACGTGGTTGCGGATCTTCCGTGCCTTGTCGGCATCGACGTGTTCGCGGAGCATGATGCGCTGGATGGCCCAGTCCGGGTCGGACGAAATGAAGACGTTGAAGGTATTCGGCCGTTTGCGCAGGATGTAGTTGGCCAGGCGGCCGACGATGACGCACGACTTCCCTTCTGTCAGAGCCTGGATGACTTCGGATTCATCGCGGAACATTTCCTGCTGCTTCGATTCATAGCCCGACGCGTAGTGGATATAATCGTCATAGACCTTGGTCAGTAAGGGGCCGAGCATACGCTTGCGGTCTTTACACCAGGCGGCGAAGGTCTGCGGATGTTCTTTACGGGTCAGGTTGAGGATTTCCGTATCGTAATAAGGGATGCCGAGCTTACGGGCAACGAGCTTGCCGATGTTGCGGCCGCCGCTGCCGTATTCACGGGAAATGGTAATGACCAAGGGACTTTCTGTATCTTCCTTGATCCAGGCCGGATGATTTTCGCGGCCTTCGATTTCACCGATAGCATGGTGACGGAAGAGCAGGTGTTCAATCGGCCCGGCCATGGTGCAGCCCAGGAGGATCAGGGCCAGGCCGACGACGGCATTGACCGTAATCGGTTCCGACAAGATGATGGCCGACAAGATCAAGGCGATGATCGGTTTGATGAAGAAGGCAAAGGATGCATTGGACGGACCTGTCAGTTCGATGGCCTTCATGAAGCACAGATAGCCGAAACCCGTGACGACTAAGGAACAGTAAATAAGGGGCCATACGGTATGAGAATTAATACCGGCCACGATGGGGTCGCCGTGGAACAAGAGGATGAAAAACAGGAAGACGCAGCCGATGAGGAAGCTGAAGGCGTTTTCTACGTTGCCGCCCAGTTTTTCAATACGCAGTTTCCCCAATGTCGTATAGAGGGCAAAGGAAATAGCTGCCGCCAGCGACACGAGCAGGCCGATATTCCCGCTGCGGATGATGGCCATGGGATTGGCGACGATGACCAGGCCGATGATACTCAAGACCAGGGTAATGGCCTTCTTGCGGGTAAAGGCTTCGTGAATGATGAAATACGAAAAAATCATGACAAAAATCGGGTTACTGGAGAAAACGATAGCTGCCAGGCCGGCATTGGCCATGTTGACCCCGATCTGGAAGAGGATCATGCTGAAGCAGATGTTAATCAGCCCGAGGACAGCCAAATAGCCCCAATCAGAACGATTGAGGTGGATGCTGCGCTTCTTCAAATCGCGGACAGCCAGCGGCATGAGCAACAGCCCGCCGACGAGGAACCGAAGGAAAGTCAGCTGGAAAGGCATGAACGCCGTTCCGGCAATCTTCAAGGAAATTTCCATCGTACCAAAGGCTATGGCTGTCAGAACAATACATAATGTACCCATTTTAGATGACATACAGAAAGACCCCTTTCAAAATGGTTATAAAAACACGCTTTATTATATACCTATTGAGAAAGGATGGCAATAAAAAAGGAGCTGTCGCAGTGCGACAGTTCCTTTTTAGCAGTTAGGGGTTAGGGGTTGGCAGTTAGCAGTCGGCGGCTAGCAGTTAGCAGTCAGCCGTTAGGGGCTAGGACTTAGCTACAAAGAGAAAAGACCCCGCATGAGGGTCGAAACCTTCATGCGGGGCCTTTCTTCTATTCTCATGCAGCGAGTGCAATCAAATTAGTCTTCAAAACCCTTCTGTAAACGTACATAGGATTCGCGACGAGCTTTTGCGTCTGCTTCTGTCTTAGCATAGAGAGCGTCTGCTTCTTCCGGGAAGCCTTTCTTAAGGGAAGCATAACGAACTTCACCCTGTAAGAATTCCTGGAATTTGCTGTAATCCGGTTCTTTGGAGTCGAGGCTGAACGGATTCTTGCCCTGAGCTTTGAGATCCGGGTTGTAACGGAAGAGATCCCAGTAACCGCATTCGACAGCGAGTTTTTCTTCGAGCTGGCTCTTGCCCATGCCTTTACGGATGCCGTGGTTAATGCAAGGAGCGTAGCAGATAACCAGGGACGGGCCATGGTAAGCTTCAGCTTCCGTCATAGCTTTCATGAGCTGGTTCTTATCAGCACCCATAGCTACCTGAGCTACATATACATAGCCGTAGGAAATAGCCATCATGCCGAGGTCCTTCTTCTTCGTGCGTTTGCCGGCAGCAGCGAACTGAGCGATTGCTGCAGTCGGGGTAGCTTTAGAGGACTGACCGCCAGTGTTGGAGTAAACTTCAGTATCGAGGACGAGGACGTTGACGTCGTGGTCGGAAGCGAGGACGTGGTCAACACCGCCGTAACCGATATCGTAGGACCAGCCGTCACCACCGATGATCCACTGGCTACGTTTAACGAAGAACTGTTTCTTAGCGAGGAAGTCTTCGAGGACCGGTTTGCCGGCAGCTTCTTTTTCGAGGAGAGCCGTCAGTTTATCAGCGCGTTCACGAGAGCCTTCGCCTTCGTACATGTTGGCAGCCCAATCGCTGAGAGCAACCTGGAGTTCCGGAGAAGCAACGGCTTTAGCAGCGTCGAGGTTTTCAGCCAAGTCTTTGCGGACTTTGTCTACGCCGAGGAACATGCCGAGACCAAATTCAGCAGCATCTTCGAAGAGGCTGTTTGCCCAAGCCGGGCCATGGCCAGCAGCGTTCATGGTGTACGGGGAAACCGGAGCGGATGCACCCCAAATGGAGGAGCAGCCCGTAGCGTTAGCGATCATCATGCGGTCGCCGAAGAGCTGTGTAACGAGTTTAACATACGGAGTTTCGCCGCAGCCTGCGCATGCACCGGAGAATTCGAGGAGCGGAGTTTCGAACTGAGAACCGATGACGGTCTTCTTGTTCTGCGGGTTAGCTTTCGGAGCAACCTGTTCCGTACCATAGTACCAGAGATCCATCTTCTGACGTTCTGCGTCGGTGTTCGGAACCATCGTGAGAGCCTGAACCGGGCAGACGTTTACGCAGGAACCGCATTCGAGGCAGTCGAGCTGGTCAACGATGATGGAAACATGATACTGTTTGCCGGATTTAGCTTTAGCAGCCGTCTGGAAGCCAGCCGGAGCAGCTTTGAGTTCTTCGTCAGTCGTGAGGACCGGACGGATGGTTGCGTGCGGGCAGACGAAGGAGCACTGCAAGCAGCCGATACATTTTTCAGCATCCCAGGAAGGAACGTGGAGAGCCGGGCCTGCTTTTTCGAATTTAGCAGTACCGGAAGGCATGGTGCCATCTTCGCGGCCAGCAAATGCGGAAACCGGGAGATCGTCGCCAACCTGTTCGAGCATCGGTTTTGCAACTTCTGTGAAGTACTTCGGAGCCGGACGGCCTTCGACGACTTCGTCTTTAGCGTCAGCCCAGGAAGCCGGATAGTTAACTTCATGGAATTCTTTGATACCAGCATCAACAGCGCCGTTGTTCATGTCAACGACTTTCTGGCCTTTCTTGCCATAGCTCTTGACGATGGAGTCTTTCAAGTATTTAACAGCGTCATCGATAGGAATGATCTTAGCGAGTGCGAAGAATGCAGCCTGCATGACCATGTTGATACGAGTGCCGAGGCCGAGTCTCTGGCCGATAGCGTCACCGTTCAAGGTGTAGAATTTAACATGGTTCTTAGCGATAGCGCGTTTGATGCGAGCCGGAAGTTCTTTTTCCAGTTCTTCGTCGGTCCAGGTGCAGTTCAGCATGAATGTGCCGCCTTCTTTGATACCGCGGAGGATGTCAAAGCGTTTTACATAGGACTGACGATGGCAAGCGATGTAGTCAGCTGCGTCGATGAGGTACGGCATATCGATCGGGCGAGTACCGAAACGCAGGTGAGAAATTGTTACGCCGCCGGATTTCTTGGAGTCATAAGCGAAGTATGCCTGAGCATACATATCCGTGTGGTCGCCGATGATCTTGATAGCGGATTTGTTAGCGCCGACAGTACCGTCAGAGCCGAAGCCCCAGAATTTGCAGGACGTAAGGCCAGTCGTGTCAAGCGGCATCTTCGGTTCGCGCGGAAGGCTGAGGTTGGTAACGTCGTCGTTGATAGCCAGCGTGAAGCCGTTGAGCGGATGTTCTTTCTTGAGTTCTTTGAAGACAGCGAGGAAGTCTTCCGGAAGAACGTCTTTGGAGCCCATACCTGTACGGCCGCCGATAACGTCGATGTTGAGGTTTTCTTCAGTTACGAAGCCAACGATATCGAGGTAGAGAGGTTCGCCGAGGGAGCCCGGTTCTTTCGTACGGTCGATGACAGCGATCTTCTTAACAGTTTTCGGAAGAACGTTGAGGAGGTATTTGTTGGAGAACGGACGATAGAGGTGAACGTTGATGGCACCGACTTTTTCGCCCTGGCTCTGCAAGTATTCGACAGTCTGTTTAGCGACGTCGGAGAGAGAACCCATGGATACGACAACGTATTCAGCATCAGGAGCACCGTAGTAGTTGAACGGTTTGTACGTACGGCCAGTGATTTCAGAAATCTTGTCCATGTAGCCAGCTACGATATCCGGCATAGCATCATAGAATTTGTTGGAAGCTTCTGTGTGCTGGAAGTATACGTCCGGGTTTTCTGCAGTGCCGCGGATTTCCGGATGATCCGGGTTGAGGGCACGTTTGCGGAATGCTTCGATAGCGTCCCAGTCAACGAGTTTCTTGAAGTTTTCGAAGTCCATGACTTCAACTTTCTGGATTTCGTGAGAAGTACGGAAACCATCGAAGAAGTTGATGAACGGCAGGGAACCTTTAATTGCTGCCAAATGAGCGACACCACCGAGATCCATGACTTCCTGAACATTGGATTCAGCCAAGAGACAGCAGCCTGTTGCACGAGCAGACATAACGTCCTGATGGTCACCGAAGATGTTCAGTGCATGGTTAGCCAAAGCACGAGCAGCTACGTGGAATACGCCCGGGAGGAGTTCACCGGCAACTTTGTACATGTTCGGGATCATGAGGAGGAAGCCCTGAGATGCCGTGTACGTAGTTGTCAAAGCACCAGCCTGTAAAGAACCGTGGAATGCGCCAGCTGCGCCAGCTTCGGACTGCATTTCAACAACGTTGACTTTGTGGCCGAAGATGTTTTTCATGCCAGCGGCTGCCCAATCATCGACATGTTCTGCCATAGGAGAAGACGGCGTGATCGGATAAATTGCGGCAACTTCAGTAAATGCATAGGACACCCATGCAGCTGCTTCGTTACCATCCATGGTTTTAAATTTGCTCATAGATAAAACACGCTCCTTAGATAAAAGTATACTTTCAATATGGAAAAACCATACTGATAGGCTTAAGAAAGCTATAAAGACGTCCTGTTGCATCCTCATACGGACAGCGCGGACCCTCACCCAGGTTCCATGGATGACTTCTGTTCACGTATCGCCCATACACGTCCCTATCTTGAAAAAAATGCAATGAAAAGCGGGAAGGTTCAACAATATTCAAAAAAGGTATTGCTAATATTCTTAATCTGTAATACTATTATAGTGATATTACAGATTTGCACACCAACATGCCTTTTGAAGCTTGCTGACCATCACAAACCGAACGACTTTGTAACTTTTTCTTACAGGTTAATTATATGCCTAAGTAATGCTAAATTCAATAGGAATGTGATGCTAGTTTATGCATCGTTCAGTGCTATTTTGTAAACGTATACCAATCGAGTGTGTATTAAAGTGCCGATTCGGTGTACACCATTAGTGGAGGTGTTAGTATGGATTTTCATCATCTTAAATACTTTGTCGAAGTAGCCGACAAGAAATCATTCAGCAAAGCCGCGCGGACGCTGCACATTTCCCAGTCCGCCATCAGCCGTACCATCAAGGCCCTGGAAGAAGAACTGGGCGTCGTCCTCTTCATGCGCAACGCCAAAGCCGTCGAACTCACCGATGCCGGCACGATTTTCCTCTCCCACGCCAAGCGCGTCGTCTTCATGTTCGAACACTTGAAGACGGACTTTGAAAACGAATTCAAGCTGGAACAAGGGACGGTCCTCATCGGCCTGCCGCCGATCACGGGCGCACCGATCTTCGCCAACCTTCTGGGGGCGTTCAAGCAGGAATACCCGCAGATCGAACTGGACCTCTACGAACACGGCTCGAAGAAAGTCGAAATCAGCGTCCAGGAAGGCCTCATCGACTTGGGCATCGTCTGCACGCAGCCGAAGGAAAAGGACTTTGAATCGTTCTTCCTGACCCAGGACCCGATGAATGTCATCATCCACCGGGACAACATCCTGTCCAAGGAAAAGACGATTCCCCTCAAGAAGCTGGCCAATGAATCGCTGGTCCTCTACCGCGACGACTTCAACCTGCACGACGAAATCATCCAGCACTGTAAGAAAATCGGTTTCCAGCCGAAGATCGTCTTCGAAACGAGCCAGCGGGACCTCATGATCCAGACCGTCGTCGCCAACCTGGGCGTCGCTCTCCTGCCGAGCCGCCTGTGCCCGACGAAGGAAACGAATCCCCGCGTATCGGAATCGGTCGTCGTCCGTCCCCTGGTAGAACCGGAAATCATGCACGTCCTCTACGTCATCTGGAAACGGGGCCACTACCTCTCCCATGCCGCCCAGTTGTGGCTCGACTTCGTCCGCAATAAGGCCCGCGTCATTTCCAACTTATAAGGCTTATGGACAGACACAAATTCCCTCCTGACCTGACGGGGATCCGCCAAAAGGAGCAGCACGGCCGGGCGGCCCTCTCCCGCCTGCGCCGCCGCTTCTGCCAGGCCTGGCACGGTCTGCCAAAGGCCCAGAAATGCGTCGTCATCGTCGCCCTGCTGGAATTCTTCTGGATCGCCGCCTTGCAGTTCCAGGTCTATGAACTGGCGGACACCGTATCCACCCAGCGCGTCCGCATGGCACAGCTGGAAAAGCAGGCCAAGAAACAAAATAATATGTTATATTCCGCCTCGCAGACACTGGACGATATCGAAAAGAAATGGCACCGCCTCAATTTCCGCGTCCTCGAAAACACCTGGCGCATCGAAGAACCGGAAAAAGACCCGGACTCCTTATGAGTCCGGGTCTTTTTTTACACTCTTCTTTAATTTTTAATTTTCGATGATTTTCAGGAAGGCTTCCGGTTCCGGCAGGGACCGCAGTATCTTCCAGGGCGCGCACTGGGCCAGTTCCTCATAGGAATAGCGGCCTGTAGCCACGCTGATCGTGCGGGCGCCGATGGCTTTGCCGCACTGGATGTCGTAAGGCGTGTCGCCGATGACATAAGCCATCTCGATGGCATCGCCCCAGGCTTCCTTGGCGATGGCCAGGGCATTGCGGGCCAGATCATCGCGATAGTAATAATTGAAGGCGAACCCAGAATGAGAGAAATCGAAGTACTGGGACAGGCCGAAGACGTCCATCTTCATGCGGGCGCCGATGGCGCTGTTGCCGGTCAGGAGGAGCTGCCTGTAATCCTTTCGCTGTTGGAAGAAAGCCAGGTTCTCTTTTACGTGGGGCAGGACGACGCCTTCTTCGGCCTTGCGCTTCAGCCATTTCAGGAGCTTCTTTTCATAGCCCCGGCAAAAGGCATGAACTTCATCGTCTGTCGGCATGATGCCTGTAGCTTTATACAAGAGCTGCTGGCAGATGAAATTATCCGTCCGGCCGCCGGCGGCGATTTTCGGCACGGGCACGTCGGCGCCCTTGAGGTCGTGGAAGACTTCTTCAATGGCGTACAGACCGGCCCGGCCCGTATTCAAGAGGGTTCCGTCAATGTCCCAGTATAGTAATTTCACAGTATTCACTCCATCTTCGGGCACGCACTTTGGTCATTACTGTTTGGATACGATGTCCTTCGTATCGCGGGCGATCATGATTTCTTCGTTCGTCGGGATGACGTACATCTTGACCGTCGAATCATCCGTGCTGATGAGGGCATCTTTGCCGCGGACGTTGTTGCGCTGCGGGTCGAGTTTCACACCGAGGTATTCCAGGCCTTCAGCGATGGCTGCACGGTCTTCGATGCCGTTTTCGCCGACGCCAGCCGTAAAGGTGATGACGTCTACGCCGCCCATGGCAGCTGCGAAAGCGCCGATTTCCTTGCGGACCTGATAGTGGAACATGTCGAGGGCGAGCTGAGCGCGTTCGTTGCCTTCAGCAGCAGCCTGGCCGAGGTCGCGGAAGTCGCTGGAAACGCCGGAAATGCCGAGGACACCGGATTTCTTATTCATGAGCGTATCCATTTCTTTCGTCGAAAGGTTGTGGTTGTCCATGACGTTGAGGACGATAGCCGGGTCGATATCGCCGCAGCGGGTGCCCATGAGGACGCCGGCGAGCGGTGTGAAGCCCATGGTCGTGTCGACACATTTGCCATATTTGATGGCAGCCAGGGAAGAACCGTTACCGAGGTGGCAGTTGATGATGCGCAGTTTTTCAACGGGTACGCCCATGACTTTAGCGACTTCGCCAGCTACATAGCGATGGCTCGTGCCGTGGAAGCCATAACGGCGGATGTGGTCTTCTTTGTAGAGTTCATACGGGAGGCCATACATGAAGGCTTTTGCCGGCATGGTCTGATGGAAAGCCGTATCGAAGACGCCGACCTGAGGAACGCCGGGCATGATGGCTTTGCAGGCGTTGATGCCGATGATGTTAGGCGGATTGTGGAGCGGAGCCATAGCCGAGCATTTTTCCAAGGCTTTCATGACTTCATCTGTAATGAGCGTGGAAGCAGCGAATTCTTCGCCGCCATGGACGACGCGGTGGCCGACAGCGTCGATGGCATCCATGGATTTGATGACGCCGCATTCAGCGTCGGTGAGGATGTCGAGGACGAGTTTGACAGCGACTTGGTGATCCGGGATGGACTGTTTGATTTCTTTCTTCTGGCCATTCCATTTGTGGGTCAGCTGCGAATCGGGAAGGCCGATTTTTTCGACCAAACCTTTTGCCATTACTTCTTCATTGTCCATGTTGATGAGCTGGTACTTCAAGGACGAGCTGCCGCAGTTTACAACCAATACGATCATGAAAATTTACCCTCTTTCATTTGTCTTAGAATTATTTGAGCTGGCCAAATACGTGGTCAACTACTTCTTTAGCCAGGGCATCGCCGTCTTTGTACATGTACATGACGTGCCATATCTGGCCATTATCTTCAAAGAAGAGACTCCGCACGATGAGTTTGGCCGGCTGGCCGTTGAGCGGTTCCGTATAGGAAGCGTCGACAACGGTGGTCTTGCGGCCGCTTTCTTCCGCGTCGGTGACCTTCGTTTGCAGATCAGAAACATCCGGTGTCTGTTTCAGCATGGCAACATATTCTTCTGCCATGGCTACAGGCGTCGTTTCGCCAGCCGTTTCGGAGACAGCGACGACATTGATGTGCTTATCGTTGTTGATGTACATCATGCCTTCCCCATTCTGGCGGCTTACATGGGCCAGGTCGAACGGTGTCATGACATAGACTTCCGAATTCCCGGCTTTGAGCTGGACATACCCGAAGCTGTATTCTTCGAGCATCGTCATGTTGCCGCATCCGGACAACAATACGACAGCTGCGGTCATGGCCGCAACTGCTAATAATTTCAATCCTTTCATGTAATCACCTATTTATGCTTTCTACAGACTAGGTTCATTATAGCATAAAAGATTTATAGCGTCACCTAAAAAAAGCGACGAATTGCAAATACTTTCGCCTCTCCCTTGGCAGGAATGAGTATACACCATTGACGTTTCCCGGCCTGCCCCGTATACTTATAACCATTAGCACGATTTTATTTAAAACATATAATACAATTCTCGTCAGGCTATACTTTTTCGAGATTTTGTGAAATTTTGAACATACAGGAGGCTCTATGGAATCCCTTGCCATCATCGCCGAATTCAACCCGTTCCACACCGGTCACGCCCGTTTAATCCACCAGGTCCGCCAGGCAGCCGGCCCGGAGGCGGCCATCGTCATCATCATGAGCGGCGCCTTCGTCCAGCGCGGCGAACCGGCTTTTTTCGATAAATGGCACCGCGCGGCCTGGGCCATCGACGGCGGTGCCGATGTGGTCATCGAACTCCCTGCCGTCTATGCCCTGTCCAGCGCGGCCGGTTTCGCTCAAGGCGGCGTCACCTTAGCCGCCCGCCTGGGCTGCCAGGCCCTGGCCTGCGGCGTCGAAGGCGGAACGGCGGCTGACTTTCTCTCCCTGGCCCGCCGCTCCGAGGGACTGACAGCCTGCCTGAAGGCAGCAAAAAAATCCTCAGCCGGACAGCAGCTGACTGACGCACTCATGGCCGCGGCCCCTGACGAAGCCCGGCTGCTGCAGCAGCCCAATGCCCTGCTGGCCTTTGAATATGCCCGGGCCATGTTGAAACAGGAACAGCCCTTGACCTTTCTTCCCCTGCCCCGCCAGGGCCGGCACGGCGATCCCGGCCTCGGTGCCGCCTTTGCCAGCGCCTCGGCCCTGCGCCAGGCCATGCGCTGCAGCGGGACAGCCGCCGCCTGTCGGCCTTATCTCACAGCGGCCAGCCTGGCCGGTGCCGAAGACCAGCTGGCCCAGGGCACCTTCACTGATTACGGCCGCTACGGCGATTTCGTCGCCAGCCAGAACCGCCTGCTGACGCCGGACCAGCTGCGCAGTCTGCCGGCCTTTACGGAAGGATTGGAAAACCGCTGGCACCGCGCCTTCATGGAAAGCGGCAGTTACGACCAGGCCCTCAGGAGCATCAAGACGCGGCGCTATGCCTACAGCCGCCTCTGCCGCATGGGCGCCTATACGCTCTTGCAGCCTTCGCGGGACCTCATGGACCAATCCTATGAGGCAGGACCGCAATATGCCCGTCTCCTGGCCCTCAACGGGCACGGCGCGGCCTTCCTGAAAGGGGCCAAGGGACAACTCCCGGTGGTCACCAAAGTGCGTTCCGACGCTTCCGGCCTTTCTCCTCTGGGACGGGAGCAGCTGAAACTGGACCTCAAGGCCAGCGACATCCAGTCTTTTTGTTTTTCTAAAGAGGACCAGCGGAAAGGCCATCAGGATTACTACCACTCGCCTCTTTTCTTATCTATCAAAAAATAAGATTACTTTTACAATTGTTTTGTAGCCTAAAATCTGTTATGATATGTATTGTATTTTTAAAATTATAAGGAGGTTTTCCGTGTGTCTTTAAATCTTAATATTTATCAGACCCTGGCTGCGGCCATCGTCGTCTACTACATCGGCGTCTTACTACGCGTCAAGATCAGCGTCCTGCGCAAGTATTGTATCCCTGCCCCCGTCGTCGGCGGCATCTTATTCGCTATCGTAAATTGCATCTTATATACGCAGGGCATCTGGAAATACGAACAGGATATGATCATGCAGAACATCTGCATGATGCTCTTCTTCACCAGCGTCGGCTATACGGCCAGCATCAGCCTCATCAAGCGCGGCGGCATCATGGTCCTGAAAATGGCCATTGTCACTACAATTCTGATCATCTGTCAGAACATCATCGGCTCCGGCCTGGCCATGGCCTTTAACCTGAGCCCGCTCCTGGGCCTGGCAACGGGGTCCATCCCCATGGTCGGCGGCCACGGTACGGCAGCGGCTTTCGGCCCGCTCCTGGAAAGCATCGGCCTCGACGGCGGCGCGACCATTGCCGTCGCAGCAGCTACGTTCGGCCTCGTCGCCGGCGGTGTCATCGGCGGCCCGATTGGCGAAGAACTGGTCCACAAATTCCACCTCGTCAGCTCGGCCGAATCGGAACGCTTCGACCCGTCCTTCAATGCCGGCACCGTTTCGACGCTCAAAGCCGTCGCCGGCAATAAAGAACGCGCAGAAAACGCCATTAAGATTGAAAATAAAATCGGCCAGACCATCGACAACTACCGCTTCATGAACGCCATGGCCCACCTCTTCCTGGCCATGGGCCTGGGCACCCTGGTCAGCGGCTTCTTCAGCAGCATCGGCCTGGTCTTCCCGGGCTATATCGGCTCCATGATTGTCGCCGCCATCATCCGCAACATCGCCGACTTCACGCACGCCTACAAAATCTACCAGCGCGAAAGCGAAGTCCTGGGCAACCTGAGCCTGACCGTCTTTTTGACCTGCGTCCTCATGAGCCTCAAGCTCTGGCAGCTCGCCGACCTGGCCATCCCCCTGGTCGTCATGCTCCTCAGCCAGGCCCTGTTCATGGCCATCTTCGCTTACTTCATCGTCTTCCGCGCCATGGGCAAGGACTACGAAGCAGCCGTCATGACCAGCGGCGTCTGCGGCTTCGGCCTGGGCGCTACGCCGAACGCCATCGCCAACATGACAGCCATGACCGAACTCTTCGGCCCGGCACCGACGGCCTTCTTCGTCATCCCCCTCATCGGCTCGCTCATCATCGACCCAGTCAACGCATCGATCATCACCGTGTTCATCAACATATTCCACTAGGGGTTAGGAGTTAGCGGTTAGCAGTTTGTGGCTCGTGGCTCGTGGCTCGTGGCTCGTAGCTCGCGGCCCCTATGGCAGCCCGGCTCTCCTGCTAGGAGAGCTGTCAGCGCAGCTGACTGAGAGGTTAATCAGCGATCTGCCGCCTACGAATTGCGGTGTCAGTTTGCGGAATTCCCACAAACGGGCCGCCTTAACAGGACGGCCCCTACGGCAAAAAGGCTTGTCGCATATGCGACAAGCCTTTTTGCTGGAGGAACGTCCCTTCCGGTCACACACCGGGAGGGGCTTTTCTGTATGGAATTTTATTTTGCCATCAGGCTGGCTACTTTATTGGCAAAGGCGACGGGGTCGTCGGGCATGATGCCTTCCAGGAGCAGGGCCTGATCGTAGAGCAGATTGCAGTAGTCCTTGAAGGACTGGCTGTCTTTGCCCTGGTCGTGGACGGCCGTCAGTTTGCTGAACAGTTCATGCTGCGGATTGATTTCCAGGATGCGGCGGGCCTTGAGCATGGGGTTGTTGGCAGCGGCAAAGGCCTGTTCCATGGCCAGCGACGGGCCGGCAGCATCGGCGACGAGGCAGACGGCACCGCTCTTCAAGCGGTTGGACAAGCGGACATCGGCGACTTTATTGCCCAGGAATTCTTTCATGTCCTTCAAGAGGCCTTCATTATCCTTGGCCAGTTCTTCGTTCTTCTTCTTTTCTTCCTTGAAGGCGTCGTCTTCCAGGTCCAGGTCGCCGCGGCTGATGGAGTGGAAGCGGTGGCCTTCGTATTCACCGATGGCTTCGACGGAGAATTCATCGACCGGGTCGGTCATGTAGAGGACTTCGATGCCGCGGTCGCGGAGCATTTCCATCTGCGGCAGGCCTTCGATGGCTTCTTTATCCTTGCCCGTTGCGTAGTAGATCTTCTGCTGGCCGTCTTTCATGCGGTCGACGTATTCTTTGATGGTGCACAGTTTGCCATCTTTCGACGACATGAAGAGCAGCAGGTCCTTCAATTTTTCGACGTTGTTTTCACCGGTCATCATACCGCTGTAAACGCCGATTTTCAGGGATTTACCGTATTCAGCCCAGAATTTTTCGTATTTTTCACGGTCCTTTTCCAGGTTGCGTTTCAACGTCTTGAGGATGGTCTTTTCCAGGTTACGGCCGATGAGGCTCAATTCGCGGCTCTTCTGCAACAGTTCACGGGAAATGTTCAACGACAGGTCCGGCGAATCGACGAGGCCTTTGACGAAGCGCAGGTAATCCGGCAGGAGGTCCTTGCATTTATCCATGATGAAGACGTGGCGCGAATAAAGCTGGATGCCCGGTTCATAATCGGCATAGTAGAGGTTGAACGGAGCCTTGCCCGGGATGAAGAGCAGTGCCGTGTAATCGACGGCCCCTTCGACGCGGTTGTGGAAGATTTCCATCGGTTCTTCCCATTCGTAGAACTGATGCTGGAAGAATTCCTTATATTCTTCCGGTTTGATGTCCGATTTATTGCGCGTCCACAAAGGCTGCATGGAGTTCAGCGTCCGCGTTTCCGTATGTTCTTCTTCCGGTGCGTCTTCGATGACCTTGCCGTCGGCGTCCTTCGGTTTTTCCTTGGTCGTGAAGTCCATGGTGATCGGGTAGCGGATATAGTCGGAATACTTCTTGACCAGGCTCTGGAGGGTCATCTTGTCGGTATAGTTTTCTTCACTGTCGTCGCCGTAGAAGTCCTTGCCCAGGCTGAGGATGATCGTCGTGCCGTGTTTCGGTTTCTGACATTCTTCCAGGCTGTATTCGCCGTCGCCAGTGGATTCCCATTTATAAGCCTGTTCTTCGCCGGCCTTGCGGGTGACGACCGTGACTTTATCGGCGACCATGAAGGCCGAATAGAAACCGACACCGAACTGGCCGATGAGGTCCTTATCCGTGCTGTCAGCATCCTGGGATTCTTTCAATTTTTCCAGGAAGGCCTTGGTGCCGGACTGGGCGATAGTACCGAGGTTTTCCATCAAATCCTGTTTATTCATGCCCAGGCCGTTATCGGAGATGGTCAGCGTGTGAGCATCGGCATCAGGTGTCAAATGGATTTCAAAGGCCGTATCGCCTTCGAGGAGATCGCCATTGGTCAGGGACTGGTAATGCAGCTTGTCGATGGCATCGGATGCATTGGAAATCAGTTCGCGAAGGAAGATTTCGTGGTTCGTATAAATAGAATGGACCATCAAGTCCAGTAATTGTTTCGTTTCAGCTTGAAATTCATGGGTTTCTTTCGCCATATTCAAACACTCCTTTGTACGATTCTGCCGTAGTGGCGGATACCTTCAGGTACCCTTACACCAATATCATACAGCAAAAAGTCAAATAGTCAAGTATTTTTTAAGGATTTGACCTTTATCGTGTATCCAGTATGCAATTTGAAATAGTGTACCAGATTGTATTATACTATATTTAGCATGTTGATATGAGAAAAAGAGATAGGCATTCACAATTCGCCGACCGCAGGCCGTAGTTCGCCGTAGGTGCCGTCCTGTCAAGGCGGCCCGGCTCTCCTGCTAGGAGAGCTGTCAGCACAGCTGACTGAGAGGTTATTTCGCAGTCTGCGGTGCCAGATTATAGGGTTTCCACAAACGGGCCGCCCAGCGGGCGGCCCCTACGAGCCACTAATCTCAAAGGAGTGATAGATATGCAACAGACATATGGTTTAGAACGCATAGGACTCATGAATCCCAAAGTAGTATACCGCAATATGTCGCCGGCCTGGCTGACGGAACAGGCCCTCTTGAATGGCGAAGGCGTCCTCAGCGACACTGGGGCCCTGGTCGTGCGGACCGGCAAATATACCGGCCGGGCACCGGATGACAAGTTCATCGTCGATACGCCGTCCATCCACGACTACATCGCCTGGAACAACATCAACCGGCCCATTTCCAAAGAAAAATTCAACGCCCTCAAGAGCAAAATCCTGGCCTACTTCCAGAACCGGCCCATTTACCTCTTCGACGGCTTTGCCGGCGCCGACGAGCTGTGCCGCAAGAAATTCCGCGTCGTCAATGAACTGGCCAGCGAATGTCTCTTCATCCGCAACCTCCTCATTCGGCCGACAGCGGAAGAACTGGCCCAGTATGGCGAACCGGACTTCACTATCCTCGTCGCCCCGGGCTTCCAGTGCAATCCGCAGATCGACGGCACCCATTCCCAGGCGGCCATCCTCGTCGACTACGAATCGCGTACCGTCCTCATCGCCGGTACGCGCTATGCCGGGGAAATCAAGAAGAGCGTCTTTTCGGTCATGAATTATTTCCTGCCCAACGAAGGTGTCCTGCCCATGCACTGCTCGGCCAACATGGACCCGGTCACCAAGGAAACGGCCATCTTCTTCGGCCTGTCCGGCACGGGCAAGACGACCCTTTCGGCCGACCCGAACCGCAAGCTCATCGGCGACGACGAACACGGCTGGTCGCCGCGGGGCATCTTCAATTTTGAAGGCGGCTGTTACGCCAAATGCATCAACCTCAACCCCGAAAAGGAACCGTATATCTACAATGCCATCAAGGCCGGGACCCTCGTGGAAAACGTCGTCCTCGACGAAGACACGCGCCATCCCAACTACTTCGACAGCAAGATAACCGAAAATACGCGGGCCACCCTATCGACTACATCCCCAATGCGGCCCAGCCCGGCAAAGGCGGCATCCCGACGGTCATCATCTTCCTCACGGCCGACAGCTTCGGCGTCTTGCCGCCCATTTCGCGGCTCAGTAAAGAAGCGGCGATGTACCACTTCGTCACGGGCTTCACGTCGAAAGTCGCCGGCACGGAACAGGGCATTACCGAACCGATTCCGACCTTCTCGACCCTCTTCGGCGAACCCTTTATGCCCTTGGCGCCAGATATTTACGCCGGCATGCTCGGCGAACGCATCGAAAAGTACAACACCAAGGTCTACCTGGTCAATACGGGCTGGACCGGCGGCCCCTACGGCATCGGCAGCCGTATGGACCTGAAATACACGCGGGCCATGATCACCGCCGCCTTGAACGGCCAACTCGACAACGTCCCCTACCGTCACGACATGCGCTTCAACGTCGACATCCCCCAGGTCTGCCCAGGCGTGCCCAACCAGATACTCAACCCGCGGGCGACGTGGGACAACAAGAAGTCCTATGACATCATGGCCAAGAAAGTCGCCGCCATGTTCTACGAAAACTTCAAGACCAAGTACCCCGACATGCCCGAAGAAATCATCCAGGCTGGGCCGCGGGTGTAGTAGTTCGCAGGCCGCAGTTCGCAAGCCGCAGTTCGCCGGCCGCAGGTCGCAGTTCACAGGCCGCAGTTCACAGGCCGCAGGCCGCAGCGATATCATAGATGTCGCACTGTAGGGGCCGTCCTAAGCCTTTTTGGCCCGTCAGGTGCCGACCAACGAGAGGCGCAAGACGGTTGCCAAAACGGACAGCTGTAGCTAGGCGGCCCGTTGTGGGAATCCCGTTATCGTTCATCATATAGTTGCCTTTTGGACTTGGCTCAATTTGACGGGACCGCCGATGAAGATCTGCTGCAGTTCCCCTTGTTCGCCGACTTTGGCGGCAATGGCCAGGGTACCGCCGGGCTGCTTCATGTAGCAGGCCACGTTCTTATGGGTCGTGCAGGCCAGGGCCGCGGCGACGGCTGCCGATCCGCTGCCGCAGCTGTTTTCCCAATAGAGCGTGTCCGTATCGCGGACGTAGACAGCGGGAATCATGGTCTGTTCCTTCGTATCGCAGAGAATCAGGCCGTAAGCCGGGAAATCCTCGCCATCGACGTAATCAGCCAGGATATGCCAGTATTTCTCTTTATCAATGCCTTCTAAATCAGGCACGAAGTGGACGAAGTGCGTAATCCCCGGCAAATCGACGCGGAAAAAACGGGCCGGCACATCGCCGGCGTCGACGAGGACGCCGCTCACATCTTCGGGATAAGGCATTTCAATGAAGGCTTCGTACAGGCCATCGCCTTTCTGGGCAACCTTAGCCGGCAGGACCGTATCGCAGCCCGAGCAGGATACATCGTATACGCCTTGTGTCCCGCCGTCACAGGCCAGGGCCCAGGCCGCCGCCGACCGCGATGCATTGCCGCAGAACTCGCCGCCCATCATGTCGACGCGCAGGGGCTTGCCCGCTTCGCGGGTCACATAGCCGACCTGTTCCGCTTCGATGCCCGGCAGGGCCAATAACTTCGCCGCCAAAGCACTGTGTTCCTCTTTCGGCACTGGCGTCAGCACCAGAATCGTCGTATTGCCGCTAGGGTCGGCTACTAAATAATCTATGGTCATGTCCATCGCTCCTTTAGTCTAGTAAAATATGTTCCTATTATACCATGATTTGGCGAAGGACGCAGGCCGCAGTTCGCAGTTCGCCGGTTGCAGGCCGCTGTAGGGGCTTCCACGTGGGAAGCCCGTTTAAGAGTTTAGCAGCTGGCAGTTAGTTGTTAGCGGATGGTTTTAAATTTAGTAGAGAACGCAGGCCGCAGTTCGCAGTTCGCAGGCCGCAGGCCGCAGACCGCTGTAGGGTCTTCCACGTGGGAAGCCCGTTTAAGAGGTTAGCGGATAGCGACCGGCGGGACGGCAATAGACGTCCCTATACGCCCAAAATATGGTATAATGTAATTGAATAGGAGTCATGCTCCCATCGAATTTATGATAAAGGGGTTGATCTTATGTCGAAAACGGCAGCAGATATCATGGAAAAAAATGTCATTACGGCGCAGAAAGATACGTCTATCTTTGACCTCGTCGATATGTTCGTAGAAAACAACATCACGGCCATTCCTATCATCAAAGACGACAAGGAAATCATCGGCATCGTCACCGACGCAGACCTCCTGTACAAGGAAGTCAAGCCCTGTGTCCCCCAATACGTCAACCTCCTGGGAGCCAACATTTATTACGGCAACCTCAAGGAATACCAGCAGGGCTTCAAGAAACTCTTTGCCTGCACGGCCGAACAACTCATGACCAAAAAAGTCATCATGGCCGGCCCGGACGCTACCATGGAAGACCTGGCCAGCGTCATGGTCGCAGAACACCTGAAAGCCATCCCCATCGTCAAGGACAAGAAGCTCCTGGGCATGGTAGAACGAAAGAACATCCTCAAACAACTCTATAACGAATACGGTGAAAATACGCAGTGAAAAAAAACGCTGTCGCATATGCGGCAGCGCTTTTTTAGCAGTTAGCAGCTAGCAGTTAGCAGCTAGCTACTGACGGCTGGCGGCCCGGCTCTCCTGCTAGGAGAGCTGTCAGCGTAGCTGACTGAGAGGTTAATTCTCGTCCTATTCGGAATCGTATGCTTTACATGTTGGGCTACTACAAACCCATTATGGCAGCGGGTTCGCCACGTGCGAGCCCCTACATCGTTATTTATTCTGCAAACTCATTTATCTTCATACACGCGGACGCGGAGGTGGAGGCCCAGTTTGTCGCAGATGGCGCGGCATTTCTTGATTTCTTCGCTGTCTTCGACGTGGTCGACGACGGTGAGGACGACGTTGGGGACGTACTGTTTACAGTCGACGGCGAATTTGAGCATGGCGTCATAAGACTGGATGCCGAATTTGCTGCGCGTCAGTTCCAGGTAGCGTTCCTTATTGGACGCATTCATGCTGATGGAAATGGTATCCAAGATGCCGCCGCCAAAATCGGGAGCCGTATCGCGGTCATAGGCCAGGTCGGACAGGCCGTTGGTATTGACGCGGGTCTTTACGCCGGGATGCGTTTCCTTGACGTACTTCAAGAGGGCCGTCAAATCGGCCAGCCGTTCCGTCGGTTCGCCGAAGCCACAGAAGACGACTTCGTTGATGTGGTCCCAGGGAGCGCCATCGAGAGCCTTCTTCACTTCATCGACGGTCGGTTCCCGCTTCAGCCACAGCGTTTCATTTTCGGCCATCTTCTTCATGGAGCGCAGACAGAAAGTACACGAACAGGTACAGCGGTTGGTCAGATTGACGTACATGCTCCACTGCCCTTCAGGCTTCATCTTCAAGCCATCTGCGAGATCTACATATTGTCCTTGTCCTACTACAGTGTAAACGATCATAATACCCTATCCCCTTTTTTGTTATTTAGAGCTGCCTGAATGGCAGACATCATCTCAGTGTCGTCAGATATTCTTCAAAGGCCAATCCGGCGTTGGGCGGCAGGTCCAGTTCTTCCGTATAGGCCATGACGCGGCAGATAAAGTCCGACGCCTTCTGTACGGCCTGTTCCAGGCTTTCGCCGCGGACGACGGACGCCGATACGATGGCCGTAAAGACATCGCCTGTACCGCTTCGGTCGCCGCCGACCTTTTTGGCCCGGACCCAGCTCATCTTCCCCTGGTCATAGATGAAATTGCCGATGTACGGCCCCTCGTGGATGCCCGTCAAGATGACGCCCTGCGGTCCCTTGGCGGCCAGGGCCTTGGCCATGGCGGCGAAATCGTCCTCGCTCAGGTCGCGGTCCGACCGGTACGGCAGGTTCAAAAGCTCACAGGCTTCGGTCACATTGGGCGTCACTACGTCGGCATAGGACAGGAGACGCCGCATTTCATCGCACATCTCCTGGGTATACGACGGATACAGCTGGCCATTGTCGCCCATGACGGGATCGACGATAGCCAATGTATGGGGTCCCTTGAAATCGCGGAGGAAATCGAGGACGATGTCGATCTGCCGGGCCGAGCCGAGGAAGCCCGTACTGATGCCGTCAAAGGTCAGGCCGTTCTTCTTCCAGCTCTCGATATACGGCACCATGTGGTCCGTATAGTCGTCGAGATAATAGTCGTGGAAGCCCGTATGGACCGACAAGATGGCTGTCGGCAAAATGCAGCCCTGGACCTTCAGGGCCGACACGATGGGCAGGGCCACGGCGATGCTGCAGCGGCCATAACCGGTCACATCATTGACCAGAGCCAGTTTCTTCTGATGCATATACAATCATTCCTTATCTTTTCAGGCTATAACCATAACCATGGAATTTAGCCTTGACCAGACAAGCGGCCAGTGCATAAGCGGCAATCATATTGACGACGCCTTCCCCGATGAGCCCCGGCACCATGGGGATGCCGACGGCCCAGCTGCCGTAGAGGAGACTGCCCGATACGGTATAAGACAAGACCATCCAGGCAGCGGATAAGAAGAAACCGATGAAGACGCGCGGCGACGTCAGCGTCCATTCCCGTTTGTCCGGGCGTACCGTATAAAAGACGGCTTCGACCATGACGTACTTGATAATCAGCGTCGGGATGATCCAAATCGGGAAACCGCCGATGAAATCGGACAGGGCCGACCCGATAGAGGCAGCCAGGGCCGCCTGCCGGCGTGTACTGAACAGGACCGACGCAAAAATAATCGCGTCTCCCAAATGAGCATAGCCCAGTGGAATGGGAATCTTCGGCACAAAAGTGAGGACGAAGACCAACGCCGTCAAAACGGCCGCATAACAAAGGCTCCCAGCCGAAGTGGCCGATTGTTTGTGTTCCATAGAATATGATGACATGTGAAATCCCCCTAACGGTTATAGAGTTTCACACATTGGCCAATGTATGGTTATGATTAATCTGTACTCTATTTTAGGGTATATCCACCCCATTGTAAATGGGACAGATTTATTTTTTTCTGTCTAACAGAAAAAAATAAATCCGTAGGGGACGCCTAAAAGGCGTCCCGCCTGAATCCAATAGAAAAAGTTCAATCCGTAGGGGCCATCCCAAAGAGCGTCCCGCTTGAATCCAACAGAAAAAGTTCAATCCGTAGGGGCCGTCCCAAAGGGCGTCCCGCCTGAATCTAACAGAAAAAGTTCAATCCGTATGGGCTCCCACGTGGGGAGCCCGTCGGGTATTTGGCGGCACTCTCCTCAAACGGGAAAAGCGTTCATATTCTGGATTGGGCTTGCCACGTGCAAGCCCCTATAAAATCAAAACGGGACCGTGCACGACGACATATGTCTTCGTGCACGGTCCCGTTGGTTATACGAACCGCTCAATCACACCAGCTTGCGGGATTCCCACAACGTGCCACATGCAGGCTCGCCACGCGCGAGCCCCTACATATCAAAATGCGATGGCCCCTATGGCGACATGATTCATGGCGCTGCGGCCTGCGGCCTGCGAACGGCGAACGGCGGGCTCGCCACGTGCGAGCCCCTACATATCCAAATAGGTCCAGCCCTGGTCCTGGTGGATTTTCTTTTCTTTCATGAGGTGGCCCAAGGCGCGCTTGAAGGCGGCTTTGCTCAGGCCGAATTTGGCTTTGATGACGGCCGGTGCCGTCTTGTCGCCATAGGGCATCTTGCCCTTGCGCTGCTTGAGGAAGTCCAGGATGCGTTCGGCATCGGGATTGATGGCATTTTCCTTGGTCTGGCGCAGGGAGATGTTGATGCGGCCGTCTTCGCGCAGGTAGGTGATGCGGCCTTTGATCATCTGACCGATGAGGATGGGCCCGTTGAATTCGCTGCGGTGCAGGAAGGCGATCCAGCGTTCGCAGGTCATGAGGTATGCCCCCTGGTCGGTCATGTTGTAGACCGCCCCTTCGACCCAGTCGCCGACTTTGGCGTCCGTCGCCGCCCGCGAAGCCCGGCGCATTTCGTCTTCCACTTCCATAGAGACGGCCAGACGGTGGGACTTGTCTTCATAGAGCTTGACCCAGACGTATTCCCCTTCCTTGGGGCGGCCTTTCATTTCGGCAAAGGGCATGAAGATGCCCCGTTCCGTGCCGACGTCGACGAAGGCGCCGAAGCGTGTCGTATTGATGACCGGCGCATAGCCGATTTGGCCGACTTTAATCTTCGGCAGGCGCATGGAGGCCGTCAGGCGGCCCGACGGATCGTGGTACAAGAAGACCGTCACTTTGTCGCCGACTTTGACGTCGCCTGTCTGCTGGTTCTTATGGAGTAAAATATCGTCGTTCGTATTGCCCGTACCGCCGTTCAAAAAGACGCCCATATCGCTCTGGCGCAGGACTTCCAGCGTAACAATACTATTTTCCTGAAGTGTCATCATCTTATTCACCTTCGTAGGCAATGCGCGGTGCGTCGCACCATAAGTTTTCCAGGTCGTAATACTGACGATCCTGTTCGACGAAGACGTGGGCAATGACTTCACCGGCATCGATGAGGATCCACTTGCCTTCGCGGTAGCCTTCGACGTGACGGACATCATAGCCGTTCTTTTCCATCTGTTCTTCGATATTGTCGGCAATACTCTGGGACTGCCGGTTGTTGCGGGCACTGCAGATGACGAAGTAGTCCGCCATGAGGGACGAATCGCTCATATCGAGGGTGACGATGTCCCAGGCTTTCTTGTCGTCAGCGGCCTTGCAGGCAATTTCATAGCTCTTCAGTTCTTTCGGTTGTTCAGCTTTCGCTGCTTTCATGGTAATTGGCATGTATATAGTAACTCCTTTATGACGTAATTATTGTTTCGTATCATCCGGTTCCGGCGCCGTCGAGATGGCGTTGTTCGTGCGGCCAATGACTTTCTGGACTTCGACCGGATCGTAGGTCCAGTAGTATTTCGTATCGCCGTTCTTGCCGCTCATGGCCATTTCGCCGGGCAGGATATAGAAATCGATGTTGTCAGCCGTCACGCCGCGGAAATCGAAGGCCAGCTGGGCCATGTCCTTGGCGGAAATGTTGGAATCGACGTTGTGCCAGGCCCGGTACATGAAGAAGGCATTGGTCACGCCGAAGCAGTCCTGCCGGTCTTCATAGAAGTTCTTGATGAACCGTTCCTGCCGCTGCGTCCGCGACAGATAGCCGTCCGCATCGATATAGCGCATATAGCCGGCGGCTTCCTTCCCGGTCAGGGTCTGATAGCCCTGGAAGAGGTTGATGTCGGTCTTCCCCGTCGTTTCGTCGCCGTGGTACATGTTCTTTTCGACGTAAATCGGCACACCGCCGCTGAGGTCGACCATCTTCGAGAAGGAATCGGCCGTAAAGGTCGCATAATACGGGATGGGGATGTGGAAAATGTCTTCGACGACGGCCCGGACCAGGCTCATGCCGCCTTCACTGTAGACATCCTGCAATTCCTGGATGCCCTTTTCCTTGCGCCCTTCGATTTTCGTATCGTCAGGCAGCATGATGATGTCGATGTGCTTCTTGGCCTTGTTGATAGCTGCGACGCCGACGAAATTCGCCTGCTGCGGGTCCCCGCCATCGGTGCCGAGGAGCAGGACGTAGAGCGGCTTGTCCGGGCTGGTCTGAGCAAAGACGGAGCTGTCGCTCTGGGTCTGGCTCGTGTCCGGCACATCCTGCTGGATCGGCGCCTCTTTGATGGACTGGTAATGCAGGTACAGGGACCGGGCTGCCAGGACGATGGCGATGGCGGCGACGACGGTCAGGATGCGGTATAATATCTTTCTTCGTTTCTCCTGTGTCATCCTCAGGCCTTCCCATCTGCGGCACGGACGACGTCGATCTGGGCATTGCGGTTGACGACGGTGCCGACGAAAATAGGTTTGCCCTGGTCGAGGAGATGGCGGATTGTCGAATCATAGCCCAAGAGGACGGCTTCATCGAGGTCGCGCCTGGCTGCCTGGCGCAGGTCGTCGACACCGTCGAAGTCGCGGTTCACTTCGATGTAATCGGCGAGGAAAATGATTTTTTCCAGGGTGCTCATCTGTTCCGCCCCGGTCGTGTGGTGGGCGACGGCCCCCAAGAGGGCCGGGTCGGTAATGCCATAGCGCTCCTTGGCGATGGTCACGGCCGCATAGCCGTGGAGCAGGCCGCCGTTAGCCAGGATAGGTGCCGGCAGGACGGGAAAGGATTTTTCCGCCAGTGCCTGCATCTCCGGCAGGGGCAGCTGTTTGGCAGCATCGTGCAAAAGGCCGGCTACTTCAGCCGTATCGGCATCGCAGCCGTAGCGGTCTGCCAATTCGCGGGCCGCTACTGCTACACCCAGTACATGGGTATAGCGATGAGAAGACAGAGATTTCTTTAAATCCTCTTTGATTCTATCTTTGAATTCTTCGTTGTACATTGATATACTCCATTTTTTCTGATGTATTCGGCCACAGCCGGCGGTATCATATAGCGCACAGATAGCCCTAAGCGGATGCGGCGGCGTAGTTCTGTCGATGAGATTTCCATGGTCGGTACGGGCAGCTTGAGGATATGCTTCCCCAGCTCTCCGAAAGAGGCGATGATGGAATCAATCTGTTCTGAGCCATCGGGCCGGGTCGCTCCGACGAACTGGCACAGCTTCAGGATTTCTTCCGGTTCCTTCCAGTTGTGCAGGTCGTGGATTGTGTCTGTGCCGGATATAAAATACAAGATATACGACGGTCCGTAGAGCTTCTTCAGGAAGCGCAGCGTATCGACCGTATAGGAGTTGCCCTTGCGGCGCATCTCCATATCACTGACTGTAAAATGCGGGTTGTCAGCCGTAGCCAGGCGCGTCATGGCCAGGCGCTGCTCGGCCGTCGCGCCGTTGACGTTCTTATTGGGCGTGATGTATGACGGCACGAAGAGGACCTTGTCCAGGTGAAAGGTCTGGCGCGCTTCTTCAGCGATCATGAGATGCCCTAAATGGATGGGATTGAAGGTCCCTCCCATGATGCCGAGCCTAGTGATTTCCATGGTACCAATAGATTCCTCCCCAGGCGATAGCTACTGCTAACGCGTAAAGCAATAAAAATCTGGCATAATGCCGGTATTCAAACTGTGTCTTCGGCGACGCAGCGTACTGGCGCAGGGTCCGTCCATACCCGCGCAGCTTCCGCAGCCTCAACGGACCTGACCGTCGCCGTCGACGAGGTATTTATAGGACACGAGGGCTTCCAGCCCCATGGGTCCGCGGACATGCAGCTTCTGCGTGCTGATGCCGATTTCGGCGCCAAAACCGAATTCAAAGCCATCGGTAAAGCGCGTCGACGCGTTGACGTAGACAGCGGCCGAATCGACGGCGGCCTGGAAGGCAGCCGCAGTGGCCTTGTTTTCCGTGATGATGGCTTCTGAATGATGGGTGCTGAAACGGCGGATATGGTCCAGCGCTTCCTGGAGGGAGCCGACGACCTTGACCGACATGATGAGGGCGTTGTATTCCGTCGCCCAGTCGTCGTCACTGGCAGCCTTCATGGCGCTGGACTGGCAGGCTTCGTCGTCACCACGCAGCTCGACGCCGTCGGCTTTCATGACCGGCGCCAGTTTCTTGAGGAAGGCCTGGGCCACGTCGCGGTGGACCAGGAGCGTTTCCATGGCGTTGCACGTCGACGGCCGCGAGACCTTGGCGTTTTCGACGATTCTGACGGCCATGTCCAAATCGGCATCCTTGTCGACGTAGACGTGGCAGACGCCGCTCCCCGTTTCGATGCAGGGCACTGTCGCCGTGTCGACGACCATGCGGATCAGGCCGGCCCCGCCGCGGGGAATGGCCAGGTCGATATAGCGGCGCAAGGTCAAGAGTTCTTTGACCAGGGCCCGGTCGGTATCCTCGATGAGATTCACAGCATCGGCCGGAAGGCCGGCTGCGGCCAGGCTTTCACGGATGACTGCAGCCAGGGCCGTATTGGAAGCGATGGCTTCACTGCCGCCGCGGAGAACACAGGCATTACCGGCTTTGACGCAGAGGACGGCGGCGTCGACCGTGACGTTGGGCCGCGATTCATAAATGATGGCGATGACGCCTAAGGGCACGCTGACCTTGCGGATGTGCAGGCCGTTGGGGCGGTCCCATTCGTCGAGAACGACGCCGGCCGGGTCGGGCAGGGCGATGACCTGGCGGACGCCTTCGGCCATGGCAGCGATGCGCTCTTTGGTCAGCGTCAGGCGGTCGACCATGGCCGGCGCCATGCCCTTGGCTTTAGCCCGCTGCAAGTCGACGGCATTGGCTGCCAGGATATCGGCTTCATGGGCGACGAGGCCGTCGGCGATGGCGGCCAGGGCCTGATTCTTTTCCGCCGTAGAGGCAGCGGCCAGGACGTACGAGGCTTCCTTGGCGTCGCGGCCTTTGCGGAATACTTCGGATATCATAGAAAATACCCCCTTTAATACATGGCGACGAGATTATCGCGATGAATGACTTCCTCATAAATGCCATTGTGGCCCAGGACCTTGGGAATGTCCGCAGACTGCAGGCCCTTGATGGCATTGATGTTGACGCTGCTGTAGTTGCTGATGCCCTTGGCAATGGTCAGGCCGTCGTAGACGACGCTGACGATGTCCCCTTCATCAAAGATGCCTTCGACGGCGGTAATGCCGACGGGCAGGAGGCTCGAACCGTGGTCGATGATGGCATTGCGGCAGCCCTGGTCGACGACGAGCCGGCCCTGAGCCTTGCTGCCCGATACGAGCCAGCGCTTCTTCGAGTGCAGCGGCGTTTCTTTAGCTTTGAACAGCGTCCCCACTTCTTCGCCGGCGCAGATACGGCTGATGATGCCGTCTTCACTGCCCGAGGCGATGACCATGTCCACATCGGCTGCCGTGGCAATGGACGCGGCCTGTATCTTAGTGTACATGCCCCCCGTACCCATGCTGGACCCGGCGTCGCCGGCGATTTCATAGATGTGCTTGTCGATGTTGTCGACGACAGGGATGATTTTGGCATCATCATGGGTCCGCGGATTGTCCGTGTAGAGGCCGTCGATGTCGGACAAGAGGATGAGCAGGTCGGCATCGACGAGGCCGCTGACCATAGCCGACAGCGTGTCGTTGTCGCCGATTTTGTATTCATCGACGGCGACGACGTCATTTTCATTGATGATGGGAATAACGCCCATGTCGAGCATCGTCAGCAAAGCGTTGCGGGAGTTCATGAACTTGCTCCGGTCCTGGGAATCCATGCGGGTCAGAAGGACCTGGCCGACGACCTGGCCGTATTCGCGGAAGAGCCGTTCATACGTATGCATGAGGACGCCCTGGCCGACGGCGGCGAGGGCCTGCTTTTCCCGTATCGACCTGGGCCGGTGGTCCATGTGGAGCGGCGCCATGCCGGCATTGGTCGCGCCGGAGCTGACGAGGATCATCTGCTTACCCTGGTTCTGGAGATCCGCCAGTTCCCGGACCAGGTGTTCCATGCGCCGGTAGTTCAATTTTCCCGTAGCATGGGAAATGGTGCTGGACCCGACCTTGACGACGATGCGTTTCTTCTGGCCGAAGTCCCTGCTTGTACTGTTCACAAAGCCTCACGTCCTAGTCTTTAATAAATTCGTAATGAGATTTCTTATCTTTCTTCTTGAATAAGACGCCGTAGTGGCCGATGACCTGGATGAGTTCGGCGCCGAGCATGTCGGCCAAATCTTCCATGGTTTCCTTCGTCGGCAGATTGGCGTTGTTGAGGACGTGGGCCTTGATCAGTTCCCGCGCCGTAATAGCGGCACGGGCGCTGTCGATGACGGCATCGCTGAGGCCGTCCTTGCCGATCTGGACGACAGACGGCATGAGGCTGGCCATGCCCTTGAGTTGCTTCTTATCTTTATTGTTCATATGGATCTCCTTAGGTTCATTATTATATAAAATATGTTGGACTCAGGCGGGCTCGCCACGTGCGGGCCCCTACGATGGCTCCCCTATCAGGGGAGCCAATGGCGGCCTGCGTTATTTGTGGTATTCAAATTCCATGGAATAAATGCGGACGGTGTTGCCGTCCTGGATGCCGTGTTCCTGGAGGAGCTTGTCCAGTTCCATGTAGCGCCAGATGCGCTGGAAGCGGCGCAGGGACTGGTCGTCATCGAAGTTGGTCATAGCGACGAGGTTTTCGATGCGGGCGCCGGTGATGACGAAGGCGCCGTCGTCGTCGCGCTTGACTTCAAAGTCCGGCTTATTCTGGGCTTTATAGACGACTTCTTCCGTCGTTTCGTCCGGTTCTTCGACGTACTCTTCGAGCATCGTCCAGACCCATTCCAGGAGCTTGTCCATGCCTTCGCCGGTCATGGCGCAGATGGGATAGACTTCGACGCCGTGAGCGGTCATGTAGTCCATGAGCCGTTCCAGGTTGTCCGAATCGCCGAGGAGGTCGATCTTGTTGGCCGCTACGACCTGGCGTTTGCGCGCCAGTTTTTCGCTGTATTTCGCCAGTTCGGCATTGATTTTTTCATAGTCTTCGATGGGGTCGCGCCCTTCGATGCCCGACACGTCGACGACGTGGATGAGGATCTTCGTCCGTTCGATGTGGCGCAGGAAATCGTGGCCCAGGCCGACGCCTTCACTGGCGCCGTCAATGAGGCCGGGGATATCGGCCATGACGAAACTGCGGTGGTCCGGCAGGTTGACGACACCCAAAATCGGGTTGAGCGTCGTGAAGTGGTAAGCTGCGACTTCCGGCTGGGCTGCCGAAACCTTGCGCAGGATACTCGACTTGCCGACGCTGGGGTAACCCAGGAGGCCGACGTCAGCCAGGACCTTCAGTTCCAGGCGCAGCCACCGTTCTTCCCCCGGTTCGCCTCGTTCGGCAAAGGTCGGCGTCCGGTTGGCACTGGTGCGGAAATGCCAGTTGCCGCGGCCGCCGCGGCCGCCTTTGGCGACGATGGCCCGCTGGCCGTCGCGGGATAAGTCGGCCATGACCTGGCCCGTTTCTTCATCTTTGACGATGGTCCCCAAGGGAACAGTGATCAATAAATCTTCGGCATTGCGGCCGTACTTGTTGCTGCCTTCACCTTTTCCGCCGGGCTTGGCCTTGAACAGGCGGCGGAACCGGAAGTCGACCAGGGTATTGACGTTGCGGTCGGCGACGAGGACGACGTTGCCGCCCTGGCCGCCGTCACCGCCGTTCGGCCCGCCCTTGGGGACGAACTTTTCGTGACGGAAACTGCTCATGCCGTCGCCGCCCTTGCCGGACTGTACAAAAATTCTTGCTCTGTCTATAAACATATTTCACCTCATAGGAATACATGCGGATACAGAAAGAGACACAGCATACATATACCATGTCTCCTGTCTATCTGTCCAAAAATATCTAATTGACGTTACTATCAAATTTTAAAGCATATTCGCTCATCTGTAAAGTCATTTTTCCTGAATAATTTCCAAAGCCTTCTCAAACTGGCTGTCTTCCGGGTCGGACGGCGTCAAGGGAACGACGACATCCGGTTCGATACCGACGCCGTCGATTTCGCGGCCATTCGTCGTCCGATACTTGGCGACGGTCACTTTGACAGCCGATGCCGAGTCGACGGGGAAGACGCCCTGGACGGTCCCCTTGCCGTAGGTCTTGACGCCGACGATGGGTCCGAGTTTCATGTCCTGGACGGCACCGGCGACGATTTCCGAAGCGCTGGCCGAATTTTCATTGACCAAGACGACGATGGGAATCGGGTCATCCGTCCCCTGAGCCGTGTACTGATCCACTTTGCCATCCTGTTCCGTATAAGACACGATGGTACTGTTGGGCGGAACGAAATTGCTGGCCACGCCGACGGCCTGTTCGACGATGCCGCCCGGGTTGTCACGCAGGTCGAGGATGAGCTTGTTCATGCCCTGTTCGCGGAGCTTGGTGAATTCCTTGGTGAAATCGTCAGCCGTGCCATCACTGAAGACGGCCACGCGGATATAGCCGACGTCCGTTCCGTCGACCATCTTGCCGGCGACTGTCGGCACGTGGATCTGGCGGCGCTGGACGGTAAAGGATTGTTCTTCGCCATCGCGGCGGACGACGAGGTCAACGCTGGTGTCGACAGGCCCGCGGATGTTCTTGGACACATCTTCCAGCTGATAGCCCTCGACGGACGTGCCATCAATGGACACCAGGATATCACCGCGCTGGAGACCCGCTTCCTCAGCCGGACTGCCTTCCATGACACCGGCGATGAGGATGCCTTCATCGGTAGAGGCGATGTAGACGCCGATGCCGGCGTAAGTGCCGCTCATCTGGGCGGAAAAATCTTTATACAAATCGCCGCCGAGATAGGTCGAATGTTTATCGCCCAAAGTACCGACCATGCCCTTCAAGGCACCGTCAAAGATGGCGTTTTTATCGACATTTTCGGCATAATGGCTTTCGATGATTTCCAAGGTCCGGAAAAACTCGAACATCGACGAAGGCCGGCCCGTATAATACCAAAAGAGGCCAACCATGGCGACAATCATGATGATCATACCGCTGCAGACATATCCCAGCGGCCGGCGGACGCGCTCCCACGTCTGCCGTAAACTATGTTTCCCCATCAGGGTGCCTCCTTGTGTGTAAAAAAAGTTCATCGTAGTCCGTTCATCGTTGATCGTAAAAGATAAAAAATTACCCATCACGATGAACGACGAACGACGAACGAAAAACGATTAGGTACTCGTGCCTGGCAACAGAAGCCGTGACGCGCCGACTTCCCCTACAAATACCCCTGGGGGTCGACGGGGTCGCCATTGGCGCGGACTTCAAAGTGGACGTGCGGGCCCGTGGAGTTGCCCGTCGAGCCGGCATAGGCGATGACCTGGCCCTGAGAGACGGCCTGGCCCGGCGAAACGGCGAGTTCCTGGTTGTGGCCGTACAACGTCGACAGGCCGTTGCCGTGGTCGATGACGACGGCGTAGCCATAGCCACTGATCCAGCCGGCTTCGACGACGGTACCGCCATCGGCTGCCTGGACGGGCGTGCCATAATCGACGCCGATGTCGATGCCGCTATGGTAGATGGTCGTCCCGAAGATGGGATGGGTCCGGTAACCGTAAGGCGACGTGATGACGCCGTTGACGGGCCAGATCATGGCTCCCGTCCCGCCGCTGCTGACGGGCTGGGAATCGCTGCCATCGCTGCTGTCCGGGGCAGGCGGCGCGGCCTGGGCCGCTGCTTCTTCGGCAGCCCGCTGGCGCAGCTTGTCGCCCAGGGACTGGGAAGCCTGCTGATATTCGGCATAGGCCTTCTCAGCCGTGGCCTTATCATTCTGGGCCTGGTAGAGGACAGCCTGCTGTTCGTCTTTATGGGCGGCGATTTCGTCGCGCTTGGCCTTCGCTTCATCGCGCAGCTGGGCCTGGCGGTCGCGCTGTACTTCTAATTCTTTTTGAGCCGCTTCGATAGCTGCCCGTTCCTGACGGATGTCAGAAATGAGGGAGATATCGGCATCGACGACGCGGCGCAGGAGTTCCAGGCGGTTAGAAAAGTCGCTGAAATCCTTGGCGCCGAGGACGACGTCGAGATAACTCAGCTGGCCGTGCATATAGATATTGCGGATGCGCTTGGTAAAGACTTTCTCCCGCTTCTGCAGGCGCGCCCGGTTCTCGTCGAGCTCAGCTTGGGTCGCGGCTATTTTTTCTTCCGTCGCCGCCAAATCGGCCGTCACCGCCTGGTATTCGCCCTGAGCGGCTTCCAGGCTCTTCTGGATTTCATAGAGCTTATCGCTGACGTTGTCGATGACCATTTGGGCCTGGGCCTTCTTCTCACTCTGCTCGGCCATGCGGGTCTGGACGTCGTCCAGCTGGCCCTGCAGGTCATCGTCGGCAAAGGTCAGGAGACACGGCGATAACAGGGCTGCCGTCACGGCGAGGATGATATATTTTCTTACCATATTACACCTTCATATATCGTTTCAGCGAAATCGTACTGCCCAGGGCGCCGATGATCATACTGATGACCAAGAGGATGGCTGCCGTGCGGTACATAAAGGGATAAACACTGACCATGGGCAGGAAGGCCAGCGACTGGTGGACCGCCGTGACGACGAAGCCGTAGAACTGGCACAAGGCCAGGTCGGCCAGGACGCCGCCGATGAAGCCCAGGAGCAGCCCTTCCAGGAGGAACGGCCAGCGGATGAGCCAGTTCGTCGCGCCGACGTATTTCATGATGGCGATTTCCTTGCGCCTGGCGAAGACGGTCAGGCGGATGGTGTTGGAAATGATGAACAGCATGGCCAGGGTCAGGAAGATGATCAGGGCAATGCCGCCCCAGCGGATGATGCGTGTGATCTGGAAGAGCTGTTCGATGATTTCCTGGCCGTAATGGGTCCCTTCGACTTCGGGATAGTCAGCGACGATGTCGGCTGTCCGGCGCACAGCTTCCGGTTCGGTAAAGGTCACTTCATAAGAACTGGGCAGGGGATTCTTGCCGTCCAGGGCGTCTAGGATGCCCGGCTGGTCCTTCATGCGTTCCTTGAGGATGTCCATGGCCTGGTCCTTGTCGGTAAAGGATACGGACTTCACATCGGGCAGGGCGCTCAGGCGGCGGCCGACGCTGTCGATGTCCTTCTGGGTCACGTCGTCTTTGAGGTAGACCGTGATTTCGACCTGGCTTTCCAGGCTCTCAGCAAAATAATCGAGGTTGGCCACGAGGGTCAGGAAAATGCCCAGGATGAACAGGGACAAGGCGACGGTAGCGATGGACGCGATGGACATGAAGCGGTTGCGCCAGAACGACTGAATGGCTTCGGCCATGTAGTAGCGCATGGTCCTAATTTTCATCGTCATAGCCCCCCTTCTGTTCATCGCGGACGACTTTGCCGCCGTCGATTTCGATGACCCGCTTGTTCATCATGTCGACGAGGGTCTTATCATGAGTCACCATGAGGACTGTCGTCCCCATGTGGTTGATTTTCTTGAAGACTTCCATAATGTCCCGCGACGTTTCCGGGTCCAGGTTCCCCGTCGGTTCATCGGCAATGAGCAGCAGCGGCCGGTTGACGATGGCCCTGGCGATGGCTACGCGCTGCTGTTCGCCGCCGCTGAGGTTCTTAGGCAGGGCATCGGCCTTGCCGACCAGGCCGACCAGGTCGAGGACATCGCGGACACGGCGGCGGATGAGGCGCCGCGGCGCTTCGATGACTTCCATGGCAAAGGCCACGTTTTCCTGAGCCGTCTTATTGGGCAGGAGGCGGAAATCCTGGAAGACGATGCCCATTTTACGGCGCAGATAGGGCACGCGGTTCTTGGCCAGCTTATTGACTTCAATGCCGTTGACGAAGACCGAACCCCGCGATGGCAGTTCTTCATGGGACAAGAGCTTGATGAGCGTCGACTTGCCGGCACCGCTGGCGCCGACGACGAAGACGAACTCGCCCTTGCCGATGTGGAGCGATACGTGGTCCAGGGCAATGGAGCCATTGTCATAGACCTTGGATACGTTCTTTAATTCAATCATAAGGACCTCCGATGCTGTTGCAGGCGCTTGCGGACGCCCTTGCGGCCTTCCAGGATGCGCAGGGCCAGATAGGCATTGCGCAGGGACTGGCGCCGCAGATGATTGAGGCGGGCCTTGATTTCCGGCGCCAAATGGCCGAGGGCCAATTTCTGGCTCACGTCGGCGACGATATCCGCAGCCTGGACGTCTTCTGTCGTGCCGCAGACCCTATCGCCGATGAGGTCGATGAAACTGTCGATTTTCGGGTCATACGACACGGCCGTCGCCGGCACCTGCATGATAGCCGAAAAGATGAGGGCATGCAGGCGGTTGGCAATGACCGCATCCATACAGCCCATGAGGGACATGAATTCCACCGTCGTATAGTGGCCGTCGAGGACGACGGCTTTCGTCTTCATGCGGCTGGCAATGTCGCGGCCGGCTTCGACGTCGGCCGGGTACTGCATGGGGATGAAGATGACGTGGACGTCCTGTGTTTCCTGCAGCTCGTCAGCAGCAGCGGCAATGGCGTCCTTATAGGCTTCATGGTCCTGCCAGTTGCGGACAGCAATGCCCAGGCGCCGGCGGATGCCGGTGATGCCGTGTTTCTTGAGGATATAGAGGCCGATGTTCTTGTCGACGGGATGCATGGACAAGACGGCGTCGGCCGTGACGTGGATAGGCGGCCGGGTCACGCCCATGGCGGCCAGTTCGGCTTTGGAATCGGCATCGCGGACGCCGATGACGGCGACGCGCTGCAAGACATCGCGCACAGCCCGGCGGGCCTTGGCACCGCGGACGGGGCCGATGCCCTGAGCGTAGAGCATGACGGGCTTCTTGAAGAACAGGGCGATTTTCATGATCCACAAGTAATAATAGAGGCTGCGGGCGCTGGTCACGTCCTGCAAAAGGCTGCCACCGCCGCTTATAAGAATATCACAGCGGCGAATGGCCGCTGCGATAGCAAAGAAGTTCAGGCGGTGTACAGCCTGTACGTTATGGTTTTCCCGGGTCATGCGGCAGTTGCCGGTGATGACCGTAATCGATACGTCGGGAATGATGTCTTTCAGGGAGCCGACAATGGCCGCCAGCATGGCTTCGTCGCCGGCATTGGCAAAACCGTAATAGCCGGAAATGACGACTCTAGTCACGATGGGCCACCTGCTTTCCCAGCCACGTCGTCACATAGCTGACGATGGCAATGGCGATGATCAGGCCGATACCGATGACCATGCCCGTCACCCAGCCGTTGATGCCGCGGATGAAGGACATGAGGAAAGGCGTGCGGATATGGGCAAAGGTTTCGACCATAGAGCCGACGCCGATGGCAGCGGCAATGACCAGGAAGAAGTGCAGCAGCTGCGGCCATTTACGGTACAGGGCAGCAACCATGAGGTAGAAGGCCGGATGGCCGATGAGGAATTCCTTTTCCCGCGGGCGGGCATAGAGGACATTTTCCAGGAAGCGGCGCATAGCGACTTCCACGCCCGGTACGGGGACGCCTGCCGTGTGGCCGCTGCGGCCGACGAAGATGACGCCAGCCAGGGCCAGGACGGCCAGGATGAGGATGGTCCCCATCTTAATGGGAATATTGAGGAAATCCTTGACGAAGACCTTTAGGTCTTCCGGCGAGGCGATGGTCTGCCCCATGAGCGGGAAGCGGCGCAGATAGCCGATAGCCACCAGGATCAGGGGCAGGATGAAGGTCAGCTTGACGCCACGGTAGAAGTCGAATTCCATGAAGAAGCGGATATTGCCCAGCATGGCGGCGATATAGAGGCCGCCGATCATGGCCACGGCGACGGCAAAGAACAAGCCGATGGTGCCATCGCGGACGACGCGGCCATAGCCGAGTTTCTTAGTGATTTTCATCTTCTTCCAGTGGTCCAGGGCCAGGAGAATGGCCGCTGTCGGCGCAGCCGTCGCACAGCCGATAGCCCAGACCTGGAGGAACAAGGCCCCTTTGGCAACGATAGCACCGATGACGGCACAGACGATGCCCAGGCCCATGAGGATGTAGTTCTTGCGGTCCGTCAAGGGCAGGAGCAGGTTGAGGACGAAGACGAAGCCGCAGGCTGCTGCCGCTGCCGTAATGGCCAGGAGCAGGCGGTTCGGATAATAGGCCGGCATGATGGAAGCCCGACCCAGGGTGTAACCCCGGTCCGTTAGTTTCTGCGAAACCATCTTGACGTAAGACAAGTTGGTCTGGGTCAGGTTCATGCCGTGGAGAGGCTTCTTATAGAGCGGATAGAGATTGACCCGGGCATTGCGTTCCAGGTCGCTGATGTAAAAGCGCATAGCCGCTTCTTCGGGCGTAATCTTTTCCAGTTCTTCCTTGGCCATGGCATAGACGCGGGCCGTGCGGTAATGGACCAGGCCGGCCAGGTCATACATGCCGTCCTGCTGATTATACTGGAGCTGGTTGACCGATTCGATCATATAGAAAGGAATGTCCCTGTCGTTCAGGTTGTCCGCCGTATAGTCCAGCATGGTCTTGCGTTCGGCGTTGACCGGCGTATAGCCCAGGACTTCCTTGCCGACGAACATGATGCCCGATACGTTCTTGATCTGGTCGACGCGGTCGAAGAAATGAGCGACCTGTTCCTTCGTCGGGTTGCTGTAATTCGTCGGCCGCAGGATGACGTGGAAGCCGTGGTCGCTGATAGTCTTGGCGTCAGCGCTGAGGATACCCAGGTTGACATCGCCTAAGCCCGGCATGACACCTTGAATACCGGCAATACGGTACGGGCCATGGGACATGATCTTGACTTTATCGTCACCCAGGCGGGTCTTGAGGTCGGACACGACTTCGTCGAAATAGAGGTCCGTCTGGCCCTGGAGCTTGCCGATGAGGTAGTAGTCATAGGATTTGTCGGTAATGCCGAACTGAGGATAATAGAGGTCGGCACCGAGTTTCGTCACCAGCGACAGTTCGCCGCGCTGGGTCAGCTTATTGAGGGTAGTATCGTAAATGGTAAAGCTCGTAACGCCGGCATCGCGGCACATCTGGAGTGCCGTGTCGAGGTCGTAGCCGTCGTTACGGGCCATGACGACGATGGCATCATAGTCCATAGCCTGTTCTATCGTCGTCGACTCATTTTCTATCGCATTGCGTTGTACGCACATGCCCAGCGCACATACGAGGCCGATAAAGACGGCCAGTATCATCGCCAGCATACTGCGTTTATTCATGTTTGTCATTCTCTTCACCTTATCTATGAGTTGCTCACCTGGCCATGGATGGTCAGAAGGCCGTCGCGCATGGTGACGCTGTCCGGCTGGATTCCCAAGGGAAACCCGGCAAAGTCGTAAATCTCAGCATTGGCCATCTGCGTCGTGCTGATCTGCATGCCCATGCCTTCTACCGTCACGGACGACGGGATGAACATGAGCTTCGACCCTTTCATGCCAAAATGACCGCGGACATCAGCCTGGGCCGACACGAGGCCGCCCAGCTTCACCCGTCCCTGGACGCGGACGGCGTCGTCTTCAAAGGAGACCTGCGGGTCCGTCAGTCCCTGGACCTTCTTGACCAGGAACTTTTCCAGTTCTTCGCTGCGGATGGATGCCGTCATCTCACCGCTCTCGGCCCGGGTGACCCGGACTTCCTGATCGGCCAGGGCCAGGAGCGGCTTGAAATGGACGCCGTAGAGATTGCAGTCGAAGTGGGCGAATGTCAGATCGCCAGCCTGGAAATTATTGGCATGGACCGTAATGGCGTCGATGTCGCCGAGGAAGATCTTCGCCCCTGGCGACGCCTGGACGCGGACATCATCGCTGTGCAGATTGAGTGTCGCCGACAAGGCTTGACAGAGGCCGGCTTCGGCCAGCTGGGGCGCATAGGAATTGGCGCCGACCAAGAGGGCTGCGACGATGACAAAGAAAATCATCCATTTTTTCATTTACTTTAGAGCTCCTGCTTTGCTAACTTCTTTTCTTTTTCCTGCTGCAAATACCCTTCGATGAAGATGTCCAGGTCGCCGTCCATGACAGCCTGGATATTGCCCGTTTCGACATTGGTCCGGTGGTCCTTGACCAGGTTGTACGGGTGGAACACGTACGAGCGGATCTGGCTCCCCCATTCGATAGCCTGGTGGACGCCGCCGATTTCGGCTTTCAGTTTTTCCTGCTTTTCCTGTTCCAATTCAAAGAGTTTAGCCCGCAAGTACTTCAGGCACATTTCCTTATTCTGCAGCTGTGACCGTTCATTCTGGCACTGGACGACGATGCCCGTCGGCATATGGGTCATGCGGACAGCGGAACTCGTCTTGTTGACGTGCTGGCCGCCGGCACCGGAGGCGCGGAAGTAATCGACGCGGACGTCGTCCATATTGATTTCGACATCGACGTCGTCCGGCAGTTCCGGCATGACATCGACAGCCGTAAAGGACGTGTGGCGCCGGGCTGCAGCATCGAAAGGCGAAATGCGGACCAGGCGATGGACGCCTTTTTCCGATTTCAAATAGCCATAGGCGTATTCGCCTTCGACGCGGAAAGCGGCGCTCTTGACGCCGGCTTCATCGCCGGGCTGCATATCCAGGATAGTCAGTTTATAGCCATTGCGTTCAGCCCAGCGGGTATACATGCGGATGAGCATCTGCGCCCAGTCCTGGGCTTCCGTACCGCCGGCACCGGCGTGGAAGGTAATGAGGGCGTTGCACTTATCGTATTCGCCGGACAAGAGGAGCCGCACTTCCCGCTTTTCAATGTCCTTGAGCAAGTCGTGGTACTGCTTTTCAATGTCTTCGGCAAAAGAGGCATCGCCGTCTTCCATGGCCATTTCCAAATAATCGCTGAGGTCGTCAGCTTTGCGGACGAGTTCTTCGTGGCCTTCGACTTCCGTCTTGAGAAGCGTCGCTTCCTGGGAAATCTTCTTGGCCTTATCCGGGTCATCCCAGAAGGTCGGGTCACTCATCTGCATGTCTAAATCCATGATACGTTCTTTTTTCCGAGGTAAGTTAAAGTGAATCCCCGATTTCTTGTATTCTATGTTTGAGGTCTTCCAGCGGTTTACGCATTTCATCTAACAACACAAGTATCACCATCTTTCATAAAACATAACTATAATGGAATGTTCACATAATTCGCGCGGGCGCCCCTACAACGGGCTGTTCACAGGATTCGCCCAGGCGCCTCTACACGGGATAATATGGGTTTAAATTTATCCCCACAACGTCAAACGTCAAACATTACTGCCGTTCCCGTTCTTCGTCTTTTTTGATATCTTCGGCGCTGACGGGTTTGCTTTCTTCATGGACTTCATGAGCCCCTTGGAGATGATCTTCCGCCTGCGGTACGGGCTTGCTGTACGTGACCTGGATATGATAGAGGAAAGTAACGACGGTCCGTTTAATCGATTCGATCATTTCCTCGAACATTTCATAGGCTTCGAATTTGTATTCGACGAGCGGATTCTTCTGGCCATAAGCCCGCAGATTGATACCTTCCTTGAGGGCATCCATGGCATCGAGGTGGTCCATCCACTTGCTGTCGACGACGCGGAGCATGATAGCCTTTTCCAGTTCTTTCATGGTCTGTTCGCCAATTTCCTTGAGACGTTCGTCATAGAGGTCGACGGCGATCTGTTTCAATTTATCTTGGACTTCGACGCGGCTCAAGTTTTCCAGTTCTTCTACTGTCGTAGCGTTCTTAGGTACGAAATACTGCTGCATCTGAGCTAGGAGACCGGCAAAGTCCCATTCTTCCGGATAGAGCTTTTCGTCAGCGTATTTATCCAGGCCTTCGTGGATGATATCGTCGACCATGCCCATAATGGTATCGCGCAGGGAATCCGCTGTCAGGACCTGACAGCGCTGGCTGTAGAGGACTTCACGCTGCTGGTTCATGACATCATCGTATTCCAGGACGTACTTACGGATTTCAAAGTTATGGCTTTCGACTTTCTTCTGAGCCTTTTCGATGGACCGGGTAATCATCTTGGCCGTAATCGGTTCGTCTTCATCCATGCCCAGCTTATCCATGAATTTGGAAATATTTTCTGAGCCAAAGATACGCATGAGGTCGTCTTCCAAAGACAGGAAGAACTGCGTCGTACCAGGGTCGCCCTGACGGCCGGCACGACCTCGCAGCTGGTTATCGATACGGCGGCTTTCGTGGCGTTCCGTACCAATGATCATCAGGCCGCCCAATTCGGCGACGCCTGGCCCGAGCTTGATGTCCGTGCCGCGGCCAGCCATGTTAGTAGCGATAGTGACCATGCCTTTCTGACCGGCGTTCTTGATGATTTCCGCTTCTTTTTCGTGGTACTTAGCGTTGAGCACGTTGTGGACGATATTTTCCTTGTCCAAGAGCTGACTGAGGATTTCCGACTGGTTGATAGATGTCGTACCGACCAGGATCGGCTGGCCCGTAGCGTGGCGCTTCTTGACTTCCCGGACGACGGCGCGGTACTTAGCGTTTTTCGTCTTGTAGATGACATCTGGCAAGTCCTTACGGATGGCTGGCTTGTTAGTCGGGATGACGTAGACATCGAGCTTATAAATCTTATTGAATTCGTCTTCTTCCGTCTTGGCCGTACCAGTCATGCCGGCCAGCTTATCGTACATGCGGAAGTAGTTCTGGAAGGTAATCGTAGCCAAGGTCTTGCTTTCGCCCTGGACTTTGACGTTTTCCTTCGCTTCGATGGACTGATGGAGGCCATCGCTGTAACGGCGGCCGAACATGAGGCGGCCGGTGAATTCATCGACGATGACGATTTCACCGTTCTTGACGACGTAATCCTTATCGCGGTGCATCATGAAGCGCGCCCGCAAGGCCTGGATGACCAGGTGGTTCAAGTCGAGGTGGTCGTTATCGAACATGTTGCTGATGCCCAGCATCTTTTCGACTTTAGCAACACCCGAGTCGGTCGGCGCGATGGTCTTCTGTTTTTCGTCCATCGTGTAGTCGTCCTTGGTGAAGGTCTTGACGATGCCTGCCAGCGTGTAGTACAGGTCCGTCGATTTTTCACCCGGGCCGGAAATGATGAGCGGCGTCCGCGCTTCGTCGATGAGGATCGAGTCCACTTCGTCGACGATACAATAATTGAGCGGCCGCTGTACCATCTGGTCGGCACTGATGACCATGTTATCGCGCAGGTAGTCGAAGCCGAATTCATTGTTCGTCCCATACGTGACGTCGGCGTTGTATGCCCGGCGGCGCTGGTCATACGTGAGGTCGTGGACGATGAGGCCGACAGACAGACCGAGGAACTTATAGATACGGCCCATGTCTTCACTGTCACGAGTAGCCAGGTAGTCATTGACGGTGACGACGTGGACGCCCTTCCCCGTCAGGGCATTGAGGTATACCGGCAGCGTCGCGACCAAGGTCTTGCCTTCACCAGTACGCATTTCGGCGATATCCCCGCGGTGGAGGACGATGCCCCCCAGGAGCTGGACGTCAAAATGGCGCATCCCCGTCACACGACGCGAAGCTTCGCGGACGACGGCAAAGGCTTCGGGCAGAATGTCGTCCAATGTTTCACCGTTGGCCAGACGATTCTTGAACTCGAAGGTCTTCTCCTGCAGCGACGCATCGCTCAGGCCTGCCAATTTCGGTTCCAGATCATTGATGCGGCGGACAATGGGCCACATCTTCTTTAATTCATGCTCCGTGTTATTCCCGAGCAGTCTTTGTATCAGTTTATTAAACACCTATCCGAGACCTCCAATTTACACAATTTGCAATCTACTCTGTGATATTATATCAATTATACATTATACCGTGATTGCCGCCTATTTTGCAACCGTTTCAAAGGGATTTAAGAAAATATACACGTATTCCTTTGGGAAAGAACAGGTATTTTCCCATATACAATGCCGCATGAATATGCTAAAATGATTTTATTATTTATTTATCCACCACGTGAAAGGGGTTTTATCATTATGATGCAATATGATGTGTCCATATTGACAGCCTTTGCCCTCTACTTACTGGCAATGCTGGCGATTGGCGTCTATTATTCCCGGTCCCAGCAGCGGCTGAGCGATTACATCCTCGGTGGGCGCAGCCTGGGTCCGTGGATTACTTCCATGAGTGCCGAAGCGTCGGACATGAGCGGCTGGATGCTCATGGGCGTACCGGGCTTCGCCTATTCTACAGGTATCTCTGCCGCCTGGATTGCCATTGGCATCGCCATCGGCACGTATCTCAACTGGCAGTTCGTCTCCCAGCGGCTGCGTAACTATACCGAAGTGGCCAATAACAGCCTGACCATGCCGGACTATTTGAAGAACCGCTTCCACGATGAAAAAAATATCATCCGCATCATCTCGGCTATTTTCATCCTTATATTTTTCCTTATATACACGTCATCGGGCTTCGTCTCCGGCGGCAAGCTCTTTGAATCGGTTTTCGGCATGGACTACTTCTCGGCCCTCCTGCTCAGTGCCGGCGTCGTCGTCATCTACACCTTCCTGGGCGGCTTCATGGCCGTCTGCTGGACCGACTTCATCCAGGGCTGCATGATGTTCCTGGCCATCGTCCTGGTCCCCTTGGTCGGCATGATTGCCTTCGGCGGCTGTGACGCCGTCATGACCCGATTGGCTACGACGGCACCGAACCTGCTGGAAATGGCTCCGGACACGTCGACGACAGGCATCATCGGCATCATCTCCGCCCTGGCCTGGGGCATTGGCTACTTCGGCCAGCCGCACATCCTGGTCCGCTTCATGGCCATCGGCGACCCGACGGAACTGAAGAAATCGAAACACATCGCCATGACCTGGGTCGTCATCTCCCTGGCCGCTGCCGTCCTGGTCGGCCTGGTAGGCAAAGTCATCATCCCGACCCCCTTAGTCGGCGCCGATTCGGAAAAAGTCTTCCTGGTCATGAGCCGCCATCTCTTCCCGCCCTTTGCATCGGGCCTCATCTTGTCCGCCGTCCTGGCTGCTATCATGAGTACCGCTTCGTCCCAGCTCCTGGTCACGGCATCGGCCATTTCCAAGGACTTTTACCACACCTTCGTCCGCAAGAACGCCAGCGATAAAGAGTTGATCTACGTCAGCCGCCTGACGGTCCTCGTCGTCGCCGCCCTGGCTATCGTCCTGGCCCTCAACCCGAACAGTTACATCCTGACCATGGTCTCCTATGCCTGGGCTGGCTTCGGTGCCGCCTTCGGCCCGACCATCCTCCTGTCCCTGTACTGGAAGAACATGACCAAGAACGGCGCCCTGGCCGGCATCATCGTCGGCGGCCTGACCGTCCTCATCTGGAAACAGTTCGCCTGGTTCGGCCTCTATGAAATCGTACCGGGCTTCCTCTTCTCGCTCATCGCCATCTACATCGTCAGCAAACTCGACGGCGGACCGAGCCAGGAAATCCAGGACGAATTTGAACAAGCCATCCACCATACCCCCAAAATCAGCGTCCTCCATAATGAGGAAGAGTAGGGGCTCGCACGTGTCGAGCCCGCAGGTCGCAGTCGCAGACCGCCATTATTTGCCTCTCCTGCAAACTGAATACTTAAAAAAGCTGTCGCATTATGCATTCCTGCTTAATGCGACAGCTTTTTTTATTCACTAGTTGCTAACTGCTAGCTTGCTAACGGCTAGCCCCTAATATTCCGGTTCGATGAGGCCGTATTTCCCGTGTTTCCGTTTATAGACGACATTAATCGTATCGGTCTTGGAATTGAGGAAGACGAAGAAGTCGTGGCCTACGAGGTTCATCTGCAAGATAGCTTCTTCGACGTCCATCGGACGAGCGGCGAATTTCTTGACGCGGGCGACTTCAAAGGTTTCTTCCGGAACAGCCGGCCCTTCGACAAGAGCGTCATTGAAAGCACCTTTCTTCATGCGGCGGGCGATTTTTGTTTTGTATTTATGAATCTGGCGGACCAGTTTATCATAGACTAAATCGATAGCAGCATACATATCATCGTTGGCTTCGACGCCGCGGAGAACGACACCGTCGACTTTCAACGTGATTTCAGCGATTTTCCGATCTTTTTCTACAGAAAGCAGGGCCTGGACATTGACTTCGTCATCAAAGTATTTCGTAACTTTCTTTTCCTGTTTTTCAACGTGATCTTTCAGAGCCGGTGTAATTTCTAAATTTTTACCTCTAACGATGGTTGCCATAAAACATCCCTTCCTTTCGTGGGGAGATCCTGTCTAAAGAATGTATGGCTTTCATTCCTTGTGGTCTCTTCCCTTATATGTATAGTATTCAACACGGGGATGCAAATTCCTTCTAAAAAAACAAAAAAATTTGAATTTTTTTATTTTGGGGCCGACGGCCCCGCCGGTCGCAGGCCGTCTCGGACTCAGATGCCGTTTTGCGGCAACAAACTCAAATTGAATACATCGCCTCGAGTAACCCTCGGCTCGTGAAAAAATAGTGGCTCGTGGCTCGTCGTTCGTGGCTCGTAAAAACCTACCATCATACAAGAATAGGTATGGCCAAATCTCGCAACGGGCCGCACAAGGCTCCCTTTATAGGGGAGCTGGCCGCCAAAGGCGGTCTGAGAGGTTAAAAGGTCGGCCCCTACGCACAAGACCGCTGGCTGTGTATTTTTTTTGCGATCTGCGCTCATTTCCATCGCCTGTATGCGATACCGTAGGGGACGACCCGGAGGATGTTCCGGAGGGCGTCCCGTCGCGAATCCCGTGCATAGCCAGAATTTATGACGAGTGGCACTCGGTCGTAATACAATCATGAGTCTGTCGTGGCGAAGCCACATCTGAGTCCGAGGAAAGCACAACAGCATTTCATTTAAAGATAGTGCCGTCGTGTATTATTTTATGCCGTCTGCATACTTTCTAACGGGTCTTTGACGACTGGCGAATCATAAACGGTAAAGGGATCAATATCAATGCATCGTGTTTCATCACGATTGCCTTCTAAATCCCAAGCGACAGTACCATTCAACACAGTCATACATGAACGAAATGTATCCATATCCTGTAACTTCCGAAAAACCCCTGGCTGAGTAACTAATCGAGAAGCATCATATTTCCGTACGGTTCCATCATTGAAATACACAAATATAGAATAACCTTCACCGGGAACAGCCTGTAAAACTTCCGGAATGAAATTATCCATAAAATCAGCCCTTTCTCATTGGCGGTACAGGAACAGGTTCCTTTCCATCTTTAACCAGTTCCCAATTCTGCATAAGTTCATCTTGATACAATACACACCAAGCTAAAACAATTTTTAATTGCCTGCTTGGTAAGAATCCACGAATAACACAAGCATTTTGAATATCAATTAACGCTTTATTACCTGCGTATTCTGCATGAATATGTGGTGGATTATGGTCATTATAATAAATCGTAATACGAATACCAAAAAACATACTAATTACAGGCATCATCATCACATCCCTAATACTGAAAGCAAAACTATATTTATATTATACTCAAATTTCTTTAGAAAACATAGGGCAAATTAAGACTAAATCCTACACATTTCTATGGCCGTATAACTGCACCATAAATAGAAACTTACGTCGAATTTAAATACTGCTGCGCGCAACAGATTCAGAATAATGACACTATCCTTTTTCGTTCATCGTAAAAGCCTGCCATTATACTCGAAAAGGCTGTGATGAAATCTCGCAACGGGACGCCTTAATCAGGTTGGCCCCTACGCACAAGGCCACTGGCCGTGTATTTTTGCGGTCCGCAGGACCGCGGCGAACTGCGGCTTGCGTTCTTATTTGTTCTCATCTCCGACGCAATAGCCTGATTACTTGTACTTTAACACAGGGATATGATACGATAATGTTGGTTAATCTTAGGAATTACTTCACTAAATAAACCTTTGCATGTTGTCTGCGGAATCGGTGATGATAAATTGTGGATTATTACAGCTTATCGTCCCGATGAAACTATGTGGGATTCATCTTTTACAAGGAGAAAGGTGTGAAATATCATGTCGACCTGCTTTTTGTGCAAGGGAAAAATTGAAAACCAGCTGACGACTTTTATGGTAGATTTAGGAAATTGTATCGTCATCGTTCGCAATGTTCCATCACAGGTATGTACCCAGTGTGATGAAACTTCATATACTGATGAAGTAGCCGAACAGCTGGAACATATCGTAAACAGCGTCCGTAATTCAATGACAGAAATTGCCGTAGTCAATTATCATTCCGCAGCATAAGAAAAACTTTGTATTCGATTCAAAAAATAACTGTCTCTCTTAATGAGAAGACAGCTATTTTTTTTGACTCAGATGCCGCTTCGCGGCAACAAACTCAAATTGACTACATTGCCTCGAGTGACCCTCGGCTCGTGAAAAAATAGTGGCTCGTGGTTCGTCGTTCGTGGCTCGTAAAAACCTGCCATTATACTCGAATGGGCTGTGATGAAATCTCTCTGGCGGGCTTCCCCTCTACTGCGGTCCGTTTCAGCAGCCGTCTTGCCATTCCTTACAGTCATGACCTGACGGACTGAAAAGGCACGGGAAGCCCCTACAGTTCGGCCATGGGCCGTGTATTTTTTGTGGCCTGCAGACCACGCTCTTTTTTCATCGCCTGGCTGCGATACCGTAGGGGCCGTCCCAACGGGCGGCCCGCCTGAATTCTGTGCATATCCGGAATTTATGACGGACGGCGCATGGTCGTAATACAATCATGAGTCTGTCGCGGCGGAACGCCGCATCTGAGTCCAAGGAAAGGCCGTGGCGTGTTATTCGTAATCAAAAAACATACCATTAAAACCGAATGGGCCGTGGTCGAATATCGCAGCGGGCCGCACAAGGCTCCCTTTATAGGGGAGCTGGCCGCCAAAGGCGGTCTGAGAGGTTAAAAGGTCGGCCCCTACGCACATGGACGTTGGCCGTGTTTTTTTGTGGCCTGCGTCTTTTTTGTGCAAAAAAAGACCACCCATTTCTGAGTGGTCTTTGTAATCTTCCTGTGAAAGGAGAGATTAGAATACGAATACGAACTGAGCACGTGTTTCTTCGCCCGGATCAGCATCGCCTTTCTTAGCGCTGGTTGCGAAGGACTGCATTACCTGGAACTGAGCGTTCTTAGCGAAGGTGTAGTCGACGCCAGCGCCCCAAGATTTAACGTTGTTCAAGAGGCTGCCTTCTCTCCAGCCATAGGTGGATCCAATGAAGTCGCCATTATCAGCGAAACCATCGTCTGCATTGAGGTATTCAACCCAAGCGTCCCAGGATTTCGGCGTAGCAAAGTTAGCAGCACCGTAGGTCAGGCGGCCAACCCATACTTCGGGATCGTCCTTAGAGCTGTCCGTATTGTTATATTTTTCATAGTTAGCCAAGGCATTCCATTTACCGAAATTAGCACTAGCATAAGCGCCCCAAGAATCATCAAAGCCAAAGCTACCGGTACGATCCTTGCCACCAGCAACAGTATAATCGTTGTAGTAAACACCAACTGCCGAACCAGCTGCACGACCGCCGCCGAAGAAGCCATCTAATTCGCCGTAGCCGGTCTTGACACCATCGGTATCCGTAGCCATCGAGCCTTCTTTAAATTTACCATAACCAGCGGTTGCAGCAAATTTGTCGTTGTGATACTGCAACTGAGCGCCGTCGAAGGTATCGCCATAGAGGAAGCCATAGCCGTGGCCATTGCCCATGTCGTATTCATAACGACCTACGAGGAGGTCCCAGTTGTTGCCGCCGAAGTTGTAATCGACGTTGGCCAAGTCCGTATAGATATTGTTATTATCGCTATCGCTAGCCGTGCTATTGTCAGCAAAGCTTATGCTATTAGTGCTAATACCATAAGTAACTTTCGTGCGGTCGTTGACCTGAGCATTAGCGCGGACGCGGACACGGTAGGACCAGGAATCATCGTTCTTCGTAGCTGCATTAACCGGTTCGCCGGCTTTATCTTTGTCGCCTTCGCTCTGGTGGATATAACGGATACGAGCGTCACCAGTCAATTTAACGTTGCCAACGCGGTTTTCCAAAGCGCTTACGCGAACGCCGAGGTTGTTGAGTTCGTCAGCATATTCGTCAGCCAATTTGTTGATGAGAGCGCGCTGTTCGACAGAAGCTTTGTCCATATGAGCCATAGCTTTTGCGACCATTTCAGCGGCTTCGTAACGGGTAATGTTACGGTTGCCCTGGAAGTACTGGCCGTCAACGCCCTGGATGATGCCGGCGTCAGCCAATTCTACGACGGATTTGTAAGCCCAGCTGTCGGACGGTACGTCGACGAACGGGTTAGCTGCGAAAGCACAGGTTGCGCCAACAGCCATAGTTGCTGCGAGAGCTGCTAATACTTTTGTTTTCATGAGGATTACCCCTTTTCCAATAAAAATAAGTTTCCTAAAGTCTTACTCCGTTACAAGCGAGAGACAGAAACATATTTTCTGAGGGTTCATTGGCGAGTTGTCCTAGTTTCCTCTCTTTTACTGCCTCAGACCGTCTGTTTCTTCGTACCTCTTTTCACTAGTATACCTGCAATGCACTACACTAGTTCTTTTTCACTATACCGTATTTTGTAACTTTTGTCAAAATTTCGTAAATACAAGTTCATTAAATAAGGCTACTAAACTGCTTAAATAAGCCATCTTTCACTAATTATGCCAATTTAGCATATGCAAAAAAAGCTATACCATTTATATTCGCTCTATTGGGGTTGTCCATATCGATTTCACATGTCGTTAAACATTTCATAGAAAATTGGCATTGCCCTTTATTCATCCATAAAAAAAGACCACCCATTTCTGAGTGGTCTTTTGCAATCTTCCTGAAAAAAGGAGAGATTAGAATACGAATACGAACTGAGCACGTGTTTCTTCGCCCGGGTCGTTGTTGCCGTCTTTAGCGCTGGAAGCGAAGGACTGCATTACCTGGAACTGAGCGTTCTTAGCGAAGGTGTAGTCAACGCCGACACCCCAAGATTTAACGTTGTTCAAGAGGTTGCCATTTCTCCAGCTGCGAGTCGAACCAAGGAAGTTTCCTTCTTCATCAACAAATGCATCATCAGCATTGAGGTATTCGACCCAAGCATCCCAGGACTTCGGCGTAGCGAAGTTAGCCTTGTTATAGGTTAATTTGCCAATCCAAACTTCAGCATCGTCTTTTCCATCAATAGCATCTTTGTAGTTTTCATAGTTAGCGAAGGCATTCCATTTACCGAAGTTAACGCTAGCATAAGAACCCCAAACGTCAAGATTGTCAGCATCATTCTGCGGCATAATATTATTATAATATACCCCTACTGCAGAACCAGCTACGCGGCCGCCGCCGAAGAAGCCTTCCAATTCACCGTAAGCAGTTTTTGAAGCTTCATTCGATACTTTGTTTTCAAAGTTGCCATTTTCATCTTTCCACCAAGCACCAACAGCTGTATTGCCACCGATGATGCCTTCTTTGAATTTACCATAACCAGCCGTAGCAGCGAACTTGTCATTCTGGTACTTCAATTGAGCGCCATCAAAGTTATCGCCATAGAGGAAGCCATAGCCACGGTCACCGCCCATGTCGTATTCATAGCGGCCAACCATCAAATCCCAGTTATTGCCGCCGAAGTTGTAGTCAACATAAGCACGGTCAGTGAAGATATTGTCATTTTTGCTATTGCTAGCAGTCGTGTTATCAGCGAAGCTTACATTGTTGGTGCTGATACCATAGACGACTTTCGTACGGTCGTTGACCTGAGCATTGGCACGAACGCGGACACGATAAGTCCAAGAATCATCGTTTTTAACCTTGTGGTCAGTAGTCGTTCCATCATGTTTATCGGTTTTCTGATCATCGCCGCCCTGGTTGATGTAACGGATACGAGCGTCACCGGTCAATTTAACGTTGCCAACGCGGTTTTCCAAAGCGCTTACGCGAACGCCGAGGTTGTTGAGTTCGTCAGCATATTCGTCAGCCAGTTTGTTGATGAGGGCGCGCTGTTCGACAGAAGCTTTGTCCATGTGAGCCATAGCTTTTGCGACCATTTCAGCGGCTTCGTAACGGGTGATGTTACGGTTGCCCTGGAAGTACTGGCCGTCAACGCCCTGGATGATACCAGCGTCAGCCAATTCTACGACGGATTTGTAAGCCCAGCTGTCGGACGGTACGTCGACGAACGGGTTAGCTGCGAATGCGCAGGTTGCGCCAACAGCCATAGTTGCTACGAGAGCTGCTAATACTTTGGATTTCATGAGAATTACCCCTTTTCCAATAAAAATAAGTTTCGTAAAGTCTTACACCGTTACTAGCGAGCACCGAAACGTATTTTTTCCAAGGGTTCATTGGCGAGTTGTCCTAGTTTCCTCTCTTTTACTGCCTTGAAAAAGGTACTGTTTTTTTGCTCTTTCCGCAGGTGTTGCCTGCATCCGCACCACACCTGTTGCGATTATTATACAACTTTTCCTGAAGTTTGTCAAAACTCCATATCTGTAACTCAGTTTTAGCAAAATAAAGATTGGCTTAACAGCGCCATTCAGCTTCCATTTTTTAATCTTATTTTTTGATTCCCTAAAGCTTATTTTTGCATAAAAATTTTGTAAATGGTTATTTATACAGTTCTTGTCGTTTTATATGTCGTTATCGTTATAAACGTTATTGACTCTCATTCTTTTATTCTGCAACCATTGTGACCATGACTGGCTCCATCCCTGTTTCGTCTGGTCCTGTACATACTGATAAAATAATGACACCATTTCGTGTTTTTCATGATAATACGGGCCTTTCCAATCGCCTCGTTTGGGACGGGATACGTCATGTGGCGTGTAGTTGCCGCCGATTTCATACTGGCGATAGACGATATCCCGATAAGGTACGTCGGGATTCTTTATCATATCGTACATGACCATGTAAGCCGTCGTCCGGCCGGCTCCGGCTTCGCAATGGAAATGGAGCCAGGCATCGTCTGGCAAAGTGCGGACGAAAACTAGGAAGGCGTCGATTTCGCCCGGCGTCGGCCAGAGATGGTCCGTATTGGCCAGGCGGACGTAGTGGACGCCCTTGCTTTCTGCCAGTTCCTGTTCCGTCTGGACGCGTCGTACGGTCATAATCTGAGGGTGAACGGGCAAATCGCCTTTCCCCTGGTCGTAGACCGTGACGTCTGTCCCCAAAGCGGCCTGCAAGCGCTGCTGTTCATCGATGAGAACCTCGGCTTGGGACTTTCCTATATTTCCCCAATCGTGACGGCCATACCAGCTGACGGCCGTGCCGTCAAAAAAGCCGTGTGACTCCTGGCGCAAGTCGACGTCATAAATAGGACCCTTGGTCTTTTTCCGCAGCTCATGGATGAGGGCGTCGAACTGGCGGGCCGAAAACTGGCCGGACCCGGAAATACGCAGGTCATCCAAGCCCTTCCGGGACGGAACATAAGACGCATCGACTTCCGATGCATATTTATGTTCTACCGCATGAAAAGGCGATTGACAAGTGCGGAAATTACGAGGCAGCGAGGCATTATTTTCCGCATCAATACGCCAGAAATGACCGCGATACGCCATCGGCGCCAAAGCTGGCAAGGGAGTTCGTACACCTTGAGAAAGCGCGATACTGTCGCCATTTCCCTGACCTTGAACAGCCATCCCCATAGCCGAAAAAACGGCCAAGATGACTGCGATTTTTTTATACCCAATCATAAAATTACCTCCTGTAGTAATTATTTATTTTCATGCATTATGTGTGTTTAGTAAAACGTGTTAGGGAATATATATAAGGGGCCTAACGGCCCCGCCGGTCGCCGTTTGCAGACCGCCGCATTTTTTCGTTCATCGTATGTCGTTCGTCGTTCATCGAATTTCGGGCCTGACGGCCCCGCTGGCCGCCTTGGACTCAAGGCAACAAATTCAAATTGAATACATCATCTCGAGTGACCCTCGGCTCGTGAAAAAATAGTGGCTCGTGGCTCGTCGTTCGTGGCTCGTAAAAAGTCTGCTATTATACTCAAATGGGCTGTGGTCAAATCTCTCTAGCGGGCTTCCCACGTGGAAGCCCCTACAGACTTACCTATTATACCAGGATAGGCTGTGGCTAAATATTGCAGCGGGCTGCCCAGCCACAGCTGTCCGTTTGAGCAGCCGTCCTGCGCCTCCTATTAGTCGGCACCTGACGGGCCAAAAAGGCTTTCGGGACAGCCCCTACGAATGCCCCCGATTGGGGCTATTTTTGTGGTCTGCCAGCTGCGGCCGGCAAACTGCGTTTATTCCATAAGTTTGTCGCGGCAACGCCGCATTTGAATCTGAGAAAGGACTGCGCATGATAGTCTATGCTTTCAAGCAACAGTCCCTTCCCTATCGGCTAAATGCCATATTTTTAAAAAGTTTTTTCACGAAAATTAAATCAATTTATTTTTCTTCGCGATATCAGCAATAACTTCCAGGGATAGCTTGGTATACTGAGCAATTTTTTCAAAAGGTACGCCATCTTTCAGCATTTCCAGTACATCGTCCTGCTTCCCTAAATTCCAACCACGTTTTTCGCCTAGTTTACGTCCGCGTTTTTCGCCACGCCGTTCAATACCTTCGCTCAAGTTACACATTGTTGCCACTCCTTTCTCCAAGTGCGGCGTTACCGTTACGTTAAATTCTTTTGCTAGCAATTCCTGCTTTTCTTGGGAACCCATGTTATCTAAGAGCAGCATGTTTAGCAGCCGCAGGATACCTTTTAACTGTTTATAGCTCTTGCTTCCCAGACAGACCAGGACGATACTGATCAAATCATAATGACTTCGTTCGGCCTGTGTATGACCAATTAAATGGTCTTCCGTGAGACGATACCTTGAAATATTGTACTCCCATTTTTTCGTTGGCATCGTGCAAATCCAGATGGAATAGACCTTCTGGATTTTTTCGTAATGAGATTTCACAAAGACTGTCCCATACTGACTGGAAATCATGCGTCCGCAATAATAGACAGCTCGCTTCAACAAGGGATAGCCCGGATTGAAATCGTTCTGCGCTTCCAAGTTGATGATGAGCTGGATGAGTTTTCCATCCCCGGGAGCTACGGCATGGAACCGGATATCGTAATAGACCGTTCCTTCTGCGCTGGCTTTGTCTTCTGTCTGCTCACTCTCGATGCGTGGCGAAATAGCTTCCAGTTCCACCGCAATGCGACTGATGCTCAGTTCACCCTGGATATAGCGTTGGGCAATATCCTGCAAATCACAATCCTTGAATTCTTCCGTGCAGGCCTTCAGGATATGGGCCATAATGCCCCGCTCTGAAAGGACCCGCTTGCACGCCTCGTCATACGCTTTCTTTTGCGCCTTGGCCTGTTGTGCCGAATCGGACATGACATCACACCTCCAGATTCATTTTTATTGTATAATAATCGTTCCCGCTCCGCAATAGAGCGGCTCATGATTCCATGATACACCACAAAACAGGGGCAAACAGAAATTCTAATCGTTTTTTAATCGAATTTCCGAAAACTTAAGGAATCGTTAATGTAAATTGGGGCCTAGCGGCCAGGCGAAAATCCGTTCATCGTAGGTCGCAGTTCGTTCATCGAATTTTAGAACTGATACCCCCTACGCGCTGAGGGTTTCCCGAAGCGTCGTTGTTGGTTTGAGCCTGTCATGGCGGAACGCCGCATCTGAGTCCGAGGAAAGAGCCGTGGCTCGTGATTTGTAGCTCGTGGCTCGTAAAAGCTTGCCATTATACTCGAATGGGATGTGATGAAATCTCTCTGGCGGGCTTCTCACGGGAAGCCCCTACAATTCGGCCGCTGGCCGTGTATTTTTTTCGGTCCGCAGGACCGCGACGGTCTGCCATCTGCGGCCTGCGGTCTGCGTTCTTTTCCCTACTTCAACCTCTCAGTCAGCTTCGCTGACAGCTCTCCTATGAAGAGAGCCAATGGCTTAAAAAGAAAACCTCTCCCTATTGGGAGAGGCCTTCTTTCAAGGCCTCGATTTCTTCGGCCAGTCGTTTTTCTTCTTCCTCGTTGCGTTCGATGGTGATAGTGAAGGCCATGCCTTCATCGGCGCCGTCTGGCAAGAGTTCCAGTGGGAACTGGAGTTCGTGTTCATCGTCGTTGAGGATGATGTAGGCTGTCTGTTCGGTTATGCGGTCGATGCTGCCGACGAGTTCTTTTTTCATATCAATGCTCCTTTTCGATGCTGTATGACGAGCCGTCGGTGGTAATGGTGATGACGCCGTTGCGGTCGGTACGATAGACTTCGACGTTGTATTTCTGCAAGGTCTTCAGCGTCGGTTCGTGCGGGAACTTGTACTGGTTGCCGGCGGCGCAGGAAATGGTTGCCGCTTTCGGGGCTACGGCTTTGACGAAGGCGTCGGACGACGAGGTCTTGCTGCCGTGATGGCCGACTTTGAGGACGTCCGATTTGAGGTCAGCTGGTTTATAGTCCTTGAGGATCTTTTCTTCGACTTCTTTCTGGGCATCGCCAGTAAACATCATAGAGAACTGGCCATAGGTCATCTTGCAGACGATGGAATTGTCATTGGTCAGGCCGCTTTCAGAAACGCCCTGGGTATTTTCTTTAGTGAAAGGCTTGCCCGGCGACAGGACGGTAAAGGTAACGTCATCGCCCAGGGTGAAGGTATCGCCCTTTTTCAAGGTCTTATAAGCAATATTCTTGGCCTTGATGTTCTTCAGGTAATTGCGGTACATGGCCGTATTGGCACTCTGGCCATTGTCATAGATCTGCTTGATTTTGAAGTCCTTGAACAGTTCCGCCATGCCGCCCAGGTGGTCGCCGTGGGGATGAGTGATGACGATGATGTCGATATCCTTGACCTTGCGTTCCTTGAGCTGTTTGACCAAATCGGCCCGGCTGTCGACTTCGCCTGTATCGATGAGCATATTCTTGCCTTTATACTGGATGAGCGTCGCATCGGCCTGACCGACGTTGAGGACGGATATGCGCAGGTCCTTGTCAGAGGCACTCAGGGACTGGACGGCCTTGGCCCCACCAGACGAGCTGGACGACGCACTGTTGCCACAGCCGGCCAGGACGAGCATGAAGCTCATGACCAGGGCCAGGGCGGCGGTAAAGAGTTTTCTTTTTTTCAATTTATTTTCCTCCAATCAAGGGCTGCTGCAAAATGGGCAGGGCCAAATCTTCTTCTAAAGAAGCCAGGACGCCGGGAAGGGCATCGGCTGTTTCCATGGGCGTAAAGCCATAGGGGCCGCGGGCTTTGCGGCAGGCATCGCCGGCTGATCCGTGGAGATAGACACCGGCACAGGCGGCACTGCACAAATCGCTCATGCCCTGATGGGCCGTCATGGCGGCAATCATGCCGGTCAGGACGTCCCCCATGCCGCCACAGGCCATGCCGGCATTGCCCGTGGAGTTGATGTAGACGTTCCCCGTCCGGGCCGAAACGATGAGCGTCGGCGCCCCTTTGAGGACGAGGTTGACTTTCCATTCCGAGGCAAAATGACGGGCTGCCGCAATGGGGTCCGCTTTGATTTCCGTCATGGACAGGCCGCTGAGGCGAGAAAATTCGGCCAAGTGCGGCGTCATGATAATCCGGCTGCCCCGCGAAGCGATGAGGGCCTTTTCTCCGGCCAGCAGGTTGAGGGCATCGGCATCGAGGACGACAGGGCAATCCACAGCGGCCAGGACTTTCAGGAGAAATTCTTTCGTCCCGGCGTCGCGGCCCATGCCGGGGCCCATGGCCAGGACGGACCAATTCTTGCTTTCAGCAATGATTTCATCGGCATCAGCAGCAGTGAAGTGGTCGCCAGTACCGACGCCGCGGACCATGATTTCCGGCTGGGCGCCGATGCAGTACGGCGCCGTCGCACCGGGCACGCGGAGGAAGACCTTGCCGGCCCCGCTGCGGACGGCTCCATGAGCGGCCATGAGGGCGGCTCCGGCCATCTGGATGCTGCCGGTGACGATAGCGATGGTACCGTGAGTCCCTTTATGGCTGTCCGGGCTGCGGGGCACGACGATTTCAGCGATATCCGATTCCTGCAGCAAATAAGCCGGGTCTTCTTCGAGCTGCATGAGCAACGGACCAGGCATGCCGATGGGGTCGACTTCAACGTGGCCGGCACAAGCCCGGCCGGGATAGAGGACCAGGCCCCGTTTGAGGGCACCAAAGGTGACGGTCATATCGGCAAAGAGCGGGCCGTCTTCATCGTCGTCACCGTTGCTGACAGCACCTGTATCGGAGTTGACGCCAGTCGGCATATCGACGGCGATGACCGTGACGGCACCGGCGGCGGCAGCGGCGTTGACTTCCGCTACGATAGAGGCAATGGGCTGGCGCAGGCTGCCGTGGAAGCCCGTCCCCAGCATGGCATCGATGACGACAGAAGAGGCGAGGAGCCGTTTTTGCAGGACCTGCCAGTCAGCTTCCGACTGCGGCGCCGGCAAGAGCAGGCACGTTTCATCGTCGGCCAGCTGCTGCAGCGTATGCAGGTGCTGACGCGCTTCATCGCTATAGTCGGCTTCTTCCCCGAGGACATAGACATAGGCTCTGGCCCCGGCGGCTAAGATGTGGCGGGCAATGACGAAGCCGTCGCCGCCGTTATTGCCTTTGCCGCAAAAGAGGACGACATCCTTGCCATCCCAGCCTTCCAGCCAGGCACCGGCCCGTTCGGCAACGGCATGGCCGGCATTTTCCATGAGGACAGCCGGCGCAATGGCATATATGCCATGCATAGCTATCCGATCCATATTCCGCATCTGAGCGGCAGTAGTAACTTTTTGCATAGTAATTCTCTCCTATTTTTATTGAAAAGGGCACGTGTAAAGGGGCCTGACGGCCCCGCCATCTCAGGCCGCCATGGACTCAAATGCCGCTGCGCGGCGACAAACTCAAAGGAACGACATCGCCTCGGGAAGCCCTCGGCTCATGGAAAAAGCCGTGGCTCGTGGCTCGTAGTTCGTGGCTCGTAAAACCCCGCCATTAAACAAGAAAGGGCTATGGTTGAACCTCACAGCGGCACTATCTGACAGCCAATCAACCTCTCAGTCAGCTCCAGCTGACAGCTCCCCTATCAGGGAAGCCATTGCAGCCGGCCATCTGCGGCCTGCGGACGGCGTTTATTTCATAAGTCTATCGCGGCAGAACTTCGCATCTGAGTCCGAGCGGACGGCGATGCTATTCGACAGAAAATCAACCTCTCAGTCAGCTTTGCTGACAGCTCCCCTATCAGGGGAGCCATTGCGGCCGGCCATCTGCGGTCTGCAGACTGCGTTTTTTTCATAAGTCTGTCGCGGCAGAACTTCGCATATGAGTCCGAGCGGACGGCGATACTATTTGACAGAAAATCAACCTCTCAGTCAGCTTTGCTGACAGCTCCCCTATCAAGGGAGCCGTTGCGGCCGGCCATCTGCGGCCTGCGAACTGCGTTTATTTCATAAGTCTGTCGCGGCAGAACTTCGCATCTGAGTCCGAGCGGACGGCGATGCTATTTGACAGAAAATCGACCTCTCAGTCAGCTTCGCTGACAGCTCCCCTATCAAGGGAGCCATTGCGGCCGGCCATCTGCGGTCTGCGGACTGCGTTTTTTTTCTACCCTAACACGGTGAAGGCAATGGCGTAATCGCCGTCGTGGGCGATGGACAGGGACGGCAGCTGGCCATCCTGGCCCACGGCCTGGGCATAATAGCCATAGAACTGATAATACGGAGCTCCCAACGAGTCATGGCAGACTTCGACGTCCGTCCATTTTCCCTGGCGGAAACCGGTCCCCAAGGCCTTGAACAAAGCCTCTTTGGCAGCAAAGATACCGGCCAGCGATTCAGCCCGCCAGGTACCATCGTTCCGCTGACAATAAGCCAGTTCCTGTTCCGTAAAAAAGCGGCCCAGAGAACGGCCGTGACGGGCGGCCATGTCCGCTATACGGCTGATTTGTACGATATCGGTTCCGCAGTGCATCGCATTTCCCCTCCTTTTTGGGCCTGACGGCCCACGTCATCGTTCGTCGAGTTTTTGGGGCCTGGCGGCTCCTACGCATGCCTCTCAACCTCTCAGTCAGCTTCGCTGACAGCTCCCCTATCAGGGGAGCCATTGCGGCCGGCCATCTGCGGCCGGCCATCTGCGGCCTGCGAACGGCGTTTTTTTCATAAGTCTGTCACGGCAGAACTTCGCATCTGAGTCCGAGCGGACGGCGATGCTATTTGACAGAAAATCAACCTCTCAGTCAGATTCGCTGACAGCTCCCCTATCAGGGGAGCCGTTGCGGCCTGCCATCTGCGGCCTGCGAACGGCGTTTCCCCTCCTTCACCACAAAAAGGAGGCTGCCGCATTGGCGACAACCCCCTCTGTATTTCACTACCACTTCTGCATTCGGATACAAACGCCCAATCCTTCCAGGATGACCCGGAAAGTCATAAAGGATACGGTCATATCGTCATGAAGGCCGTGGGCTACTTTATAGGAAATGGTGACGGTCTGATGTTGATAGTCGTAACGGAAGCCGTGCAGATTGGTCTCAAAGGTGTATTTGGGAGCCGGAATGGCAAACTGCGGCGGCTTTTCTACTTCCAGGCCATGGGTCAGGCGTTCGAGGATGACCCGTTTGGGCAGTTCAGACTGCAACATCTCTTCTGTAAAGCTATCCAATACAGACATGTATCCCCCTCAGTCTTCGTCGAAGAAGTGCGCGTGGATAGCTTTGACGGCTTTGTCGATGACATCTTCTGCAATCAGGCAGGTGATGCTGATTTCCGAAGTGGAAATGATTTCGATATTGATGCCGTTATCGCCGAGGACACCGAACATGCCGGCAGCGATGCCCGGATGACCGGCCATGCCAGCACCGACGACAGAAACTTTAGCCATCTTATCATCGATGAGGATATCTTCGACAGGCATTTCCTTGCGCAGATTGGCAAAGACAGCTTTGGCCTGTTCCAGGTCCGTACGGGCAATGGTAAAGGTAATATCCGTTACGCCTTCGTTGGCAATGCGGACACTCTGGACGATCATGTCGACGTCGACGTGTTTTTCTGCCAATTCAGCGAAAACGCGATAAGCGAAGCCCGGTTTATTGGGAATCCCTAAAACGGTGATTTTTGCAACATTTTTATCCGAAGCGACGCCGCGGATGAGATACTGTTTGACTTCCATAGAGCAATCCTCCTGTATCATAGTTCCTTCATCTTCAGAAAAAGTCGAGCGTACATGGATGGGGACGCCGAAGCGGCTGCCCATTTCGACGGCACGGGGCTGCATGACACCGGCGCCGAGTTTCGCCATTTCCAGCATTTCGCCGTATGTAATCTGTTCGATTTTCCTTGCATTGGGAACGACACGGGGATCGGACGTGTATACGCCGTCAACGTCGGTATAGATTTCACAAACATCAGCATGGATGGCACCGGCAATGGCAACGGCTGTCGTATCGGAACCGCCGCGGCCCAGCGTCGTGATATCGCCATGGCCCGTAATGCCCTGGAAGCCAGCGACGACGACGATATTGCCCTGATCCAGCGCTTTCATGATGCGGCCCGGTTTCAATGCCAAGATACGGCCTTTGTTAAAGGCATCGCTGGTCTTGATGCCGGCCTGAGCACCGGTAAAGGAAATAGCCTTCTGGCCGGCTTCCTGGAAAGCCATAGCCATGAGGGCGATGGAGACCTGTTCGCCCGTCGTCAGGAGCATATCCATTTCACGGCCGTAAGTCTTAGAGGTAATCTGCTTTGCTAATGTCACTAAATCGTCGGTAGTATCCCCCATTGCCGAAACAACGATGACGATTTTGTCTTCAGGCTTTTTGCCTTTTAAGACTCGTTGTACAATAGCCCGCATTTTGTCCGGTGTCGCAACGGAGCTGCCGCCGAACTTCTTAACGATTAATGCCAACTTAAATCCCTCGCTTTTGTTTGTTTAAGTATTCATTATCATGGTAATTCATTATTATGGTTTATTACCATCTGAAACCACTTATTGAAATGATATCATGGACAAGGGGAAATGTAAAGGGCTTGTAGGGCCTAAAGGCCCGCAGGCCGCAGTTCGCAGGCCGCCGTTCCGTTCATCGTGATGAAATGGCCGTTTTCAAACAAAAAAAAAAGGACTGTCCACGATGGCCTATGCCTTCGTGTAACAGTCCTTTTAGATTCACAAGGTGATGAGTAATCAGTAAGCCGAGTTTTGTTCTGCTTGCGCAGCAGCAATCATCTATCTAGACATACCGTTGCCGGCATGTTCAAGCGACACAACCCGGAAGATCAGCGGGCCGCTTCATCCCTCCCCTATTCGGTCTTGCTCCAGATGGGGTTTACCTAGCCGATGCATTACTGCACCGCTGGTGCGCTCTTACCGCACCGTTCCACCCTTACCACTTGCGTGGCGGTACACATTTCTGTGGCACTATCCCTAAAGTCACCTTCGCCGGCCGTTAGCCGGCATCTTGCCCTACGGAGCTCGGACTTTCCTCTAATGCAAAAGCACTAGCGATTGCTTTTCATACTCATCATTCGTATAGGATACCATATTTGATGATGAGAGTCAAGGGTCTGACGGGCCCGCAGGCCGATTCCGTTCATCGAATCAGGGGCCTGATGGCTCCGCAGGTCGCAGGCCGCCGTTCGCAGGTCGCAGGCCGCCTTGGACTCAGTTGCCGCTACGCGGCGACAAGCTCAAATTGACGACATCGCCTCGAGTAACCCCTCGGCTCATGGAAAAAGCCGTGGCTCGTTGTTCGTGGCTCGTAAACCCCCGCCATTGGACAAGAATGGGCTGTGGTTGAATTTCACAGCGGGCTGCCCAGCCACAGCTGTCCGTTTTGGCAACCGTCCTGCGCCTTCCGTCGGTCGGCACCTGACGGGCCAAAAAGGCTTGGGACAGCCCCTACGCACAAGGCCTTTGCCATGTGTTTTTATTATATCCCGTAAACGATATTCCATTCATCGCCTGTATGCGATACCGTAGGGGACGCCTGAAAGGCGTCCCGCCGTGAATCTTGGGCACAGCCGGAATTTATGACAGGTGATACATGGTCGTAATACAATCATGAGTCTGTCGCGGCAGAACTTCGCATCTGAGTCCGAGCGGACGGCGATACTATTTGACAGAAAATCAACCTCTCAGTCAGCTTTGCTGACAGCTCCCCTATCAGGGGAGCCATTGCGGACGGCCATCCGCGGACGGCGAACGGCGTTTATTTCATGAGTCTGTCGCGGCAACGCCGCATATGAATCCGAGGAAACAGCCAATCAACCTCTCAGTCAGCTTCGCTGACAGCTCCCCTATCAGGGGAGCCATTGCGGACGGCCATCTGCGGACGGCGGGCGGCCCGCTACGCGCTGAGGGTTTCCCGAAGCGTCGTTGTCAGTTTGAGTCTGTCGCGGCGAAGCCGCATTTGAGTCCGAGCGGACGGCGGTCTGCGAACTGCGACCGGCGCTATAAGCTCTATTCGCTTATAGCTAACGCAAGGTCCGGCGGATTTCTTCTACGGCGCCTTTGATGTCTTTTTGGCCTACGATGGCGGAAATCATGGCAAAGGAACGGAAGCCTTCGTCGTAGAGGCTGCGGATGTTAGCCAGGCTGATGCCGCCGATGGTGACGACGGGCAGGTCGAATTTAAGGGCATATTCCTTGGCTTCAGGCGTTACGACTTCGTCGGCGTCTTTCTTGGACTGTGTCGGGAACATGGGACCGAAGCCGACGTAATCGGCTCCGTCAGCCAGGGCCTGTTTCATTTCATCGACGGTATTGGTCGATACACCGATGAAGACGTCCGGGCCGGCGAGCTGACGGACGATCTGGGCCGGTGCATCATCCTGGCCGACGTGGATGCCGTCGGCGCCGCAGGCGATGGCCAGGTCTGTCGAGTCGTTCATGATGAAGGTCACGTCGTGTTCGTGGCAGAGCTGGGCAATGGCTTTGGCTTCTTCGTACTTGGCGCGCCATTTCTTATGTTTTTCGCGGTACTGGATAATCGTGACGCCAGCCGCGATCAATTTCTTGGCGACGTCCATATTGCTACGGCCCAGGCAGAGTTCCTCGTTGCCCATAATGGCATATACCGGGTCTTCTAATAAATGTCTTACATGTTCTTCTTTAGTCATGATACGTTTCCTTTCTATGGGAATTAATGGGGCCTGACGGCCCCGCAGGCCGCGGTTCGCCTTGGAAAAGGCCGTGGCTCGTTGTTCGTGGCTCGTGGCTCGTAAAAACCCGCCATTGGACAAGGATGGGCTGTGATTGAATTTCACAGCGGCACTATCTGACAGGAAATCAACCTCTCAGTCAGCTTTGCTGACAGCTCCCCTATCAGGGGAGCCATGGCGGCCTGCCATCTGCGACCTGCGAACGGCGTTTATTTCATGAGTCTGTCGCAGTGAACTGCCGCCTCTAAATCCGAGGAAAGAGCCGTGGCTCGTTGTTCGTGGCTCGTGGCTCGTAAAAACCCGCCATTGGATAAGAATGGGCTGTGGTTGAATTTCACAGCGGCACTATCTGACAGGAAATCAACCTCTCAGTCAGCTTCGCTGACAGCTCCCCTATCAGGGGAGCCATTGCGGCCTGCGACCTGCGAACGGCGCGCCGTGAGGCGCTTTACATATAATGAAGCATGTCCTTACTGGTCGGGTCGGTTTCGCAGGTGATGTGCCATTGCTGTTCTTCGGCAGCTCGTTCCAGGCGTCGGCAGAGGTCGGCGACGACAGGCGATTCGGTGCCGAAGTGGCCGCCGTCGGCGACGACGATGCCCTGTCGGATGGCTTCCTGGGCGTCGTGGTATTTGACGTCACCTGTGAGGTAGAGCTGGGCACCGGCGTCTTTCGCCAATTTGATGAAGCCAGCTCCGCCGCCTCCGAGAAGGGCGACGCGGCGGACGATGACGTCCGTATCGCCGGCATAGGACAAGGCATCGCGATGAAGGAGGACTTTGATTTTCTTCAAGACGTCCATAGCCGGTTCCGGTGTCGGCCAGGTCCCGACGCGGCCCATCATGAAGGGATGACCGGCATTTTTCAGCGGATACAGGTCATACGCCGGTTCTTCATAGGGATGAGCGGCCAGCATGGCCTGTACGGTCTGACGGAGCTTGCTTTCGGGGACTATGGTTTCGATCCGTTCTTCTGCCGTTTTTTCGACTTGCCCGATTTCACCGATAAAGGGATGCGTCCCTTCATGGGCTTTGAAACGGCCTTCGCCTTTGGCCGTAAAGGAACAGTCGCTGTAGTTGCCGATATAGCCGGCACCGGCGTCGGCCAAGGCCTGGCGGACGGCGTCACCATGGCTTTCCGGGACGTAGACGGCGATTTTATAGAGTTTATCTTCGGCTACGGGGACGAGGCCCTTCAAATCCGTCAAGCCCAGGAGGCGGGCCAGGACGTCATTGACGCCGCCGTCGGCACTGTCCAGGTTGGTATGGGCGCTGTAGACGGAAATGTGATGGGCCAGGAGTTTTTGGTACATGCGGCCGCTGTACGTGTCGGTCCGCAGGGATTTCAAGCCATCGAAAATGACCGGGTGATGGCTGACGATCATCTGGACGCCGTGTTCGATGGCATAATCGACGGTCCCCATCATGACGTCCAGGGTGACCATGAGTTTATCGACCGGTTCGTCAGGGCTGCCGATGAGCAGGCCCGGATTATCCCACGATTCTTTGAGCGACAACGGCGCCCAAGCTTTCAATACTTTGACGATTTCACCTACTGTAGTTGCCATTTCAATTCCCTCCAGAAGCGCAATTCGCTTTCTATTTTTTCCATCCGTTCGTGCACATCTTTGCGGCTCTTCTTCAGGCCTTCCAGGATGTGCCCTTTTGTTTCCATGAGAATGTCTATCTTGCGGCTGAGCAGCGGGTCGCGGCGCTGCCAGTTCACGGGACCGATATCATAGATCCAGTCCGGCAGGACCCCGGCCTGTCCCGGCACGGCCCGCATCAGTTCGTAAAGGCGGCCGTCGTCGATGACCAGCCGTTCGTCTTCGATGTGCCAGCCATGCTCATACAGGTAGCGGCGCAAGGCACCGGCATCGCTTTGGGGCTGCAAGACGACAAATTTCAAAGACTGCCAGACCGCATAGGAAGTCTGGAGTATCCGCACCATCAGCGGGCCGCCCATGCCGCAAATGACAGCGCCGTCGACTTCCCCTGCTTTGATGCAGGTCAGGCCGTCGCCCAGGCGGCAGTCGATGCGGTCGGTCAAGCCGGCACCGCGGACGTGGGCCACGGCCGCTGCCAGCGGTCCCGGAACGATGTCGGCGGCAATGGCCGACGGACAATGGCCGCTCTCACAGACGGAGACCGGGATATAGGCGTGGTCGGTCCCGATGTCGGCAATGACGGCCCCCTGTGGAATGAGGGATACAGCCGCAGCCAGGCGGTCCGTTAATTTCATGATATAAACACTTCCTTTATAAACAGAATCTAATTGCACTCCCTATTATAACAGACGGGACGAGAATTGAAAGGGGGGTAGGGGTTAGCGGTTAGGGGCTAGTAGTTAGGGGTTAGCAGTTAGGGGTTAGCAGTTAGCGGTTAGAGTCGTAGGTCGTTCATCGTTCGTCGAAAAAAAGGGGCTGTCGCATGTGCGACAGCCCCTTTTAAGTGGTTCGTGGCTAACGAATGGTTTTAAATTTAAAACCATCTTCTCCAAACTACAAACTCCGTACTACAAACTTTAAAGAGCAACCTCTCAGTCAGCTTCGCTGACAGCTCTCCTATAAGGAGATCCATGAACCACTAGCCACTATTATTCCCACTCACTTCGTCAAGGCGATGATGGTTGCGACGGCGGCCACGCCGATGGCGATGTTGGCCTTACGGTTGGCTTTGTCGACATCTTTCTGGGTCGATGTCTTATGGTTCTTTTCCCAATCTTTCCGTTCTTTTTCCCAGTTGCGGTGATCATGACGATAGTCGCGGTCATCGCGCTGTTCCCAGCGCTGTGGATAATCTCTGGGGCCTGTGGCCTGGGCCGTCAGGGCGGCGCCGCTGAAGGTCATGAAGGTAACGACCAAAACCAGCATCATGCGTACTATATAGTTGAACTTCTTCATAAGTATCACTCTCCTTATTTAGGTTACTCATAGTATACTCATGAGCCGTTACAATTCAGTCACAAGGCCATTTCAGGAGGGCTACAAATCAGCTTCTTTTTGGTATATGGCCCAAACGCCTTTCTGGGTGCGCCATTTCCAGGTCCCCGGTACTTCCTGGAGGAAGTGGGCTTCATCGCGGTTGCGGACAACGGCCAGGACTTTAGCATGGTCGGGCAGGTCTTCGATGGCCATGAAGGGCATGACGTTCTTGGCATTCCAGCTGATGCCACCAGGCAGCATATGAGCGATGTCTTCAGCCGGTTCCAGGCGGTAAGCCGAATGACCGGAATAATAGGTCAGGGACACGGGGTAGCGGCCGCCATAGGTGACGACAATCGTTTCATTATCGGCCAGGCCGCTGACGACCTGGGCGGCATCATAAGCCGAAGCCTGCTGGCACTGAGGCACGATGACTGTACACGTAGCGGCTACGTAAATGGCCAGGACGATGCCGGCCATGTTGAGGACCAGGCGGTCATATTTCTTCAAATACGACGCAAAGCCGATGGCCAGGGGAATCATATACGGGAAGGTATAGGTCATGTATTTCGTCGCCATGAGCTGATAGGTCACGAAAATCGTAGCCGCCCAGACGATGAGGAACTGGGTCTTCATGGACAAGGCAGGCAGGCGCAGTCGTTTTTCCCGCCAGGCCGCCGCGATTTTCCGGGTCAGGCCATAGTCGCGCCAGGCCAGGGGCAGGGTGAAGACCCAGGGTACGAAGCCGGCCAGGAAGATGGCGCTGTAATAATACCAGACATTGAACTGAGGATGTTCGGAAACGGTAGCCCGCAGGACGTTATGGACGCCTATGAACTGGCTGACGAAGTCGCTGCCATGCATGGCGTACATCGGACCATACCAGATGAGGGTGATGGCCAGGAACAGGATCAGGCCGGAAAAGAGCTTGATGTGCAGCAGGGCCTTGAGGTCCCGGCGCCATACGAGGAAGAGCAGGATGATCAGCCCGGGCTGAAAGAAGCCGATAGGCCCTTTGGTCAGGACGGCCAGGCCGGCAAAGGCGTAGGCTAGGTAGTACCAGCGCGGTTTGCCTTCGCTGTAGGCGATGTAAAAGGCCATGAGGCAGGCCGAATAAAAGACGAAGAGGGGCATATCCGTAATGATGGCCTTGGAGAGGTAAAAATATTCTACCGTCGTCAGCAAGATGAGGCCGGTCAGGAATCCCGTCTTCTTATCGTAGAGGCGGACCGTGAAGCCATAGGTCAGGAGGATGCCGGCCATACCGAATAGGGCCGGGAAAAAGCGGGCCGAGAAATTACTGATGCCGAAGAGCTTGAAGGCGGCAATGAGTTCCCAATAGAAGAAAATCGGTTTATCGTACCAGTAATTGCCGAAGATGCGCGGTGAGAAGTAGTCACCAGAAGCGAGCATTTCCTTAGCTGTCAAAACATAGTTCGATTCGACAGGGTCCGTGACGACCAGCAGGTGGTTAGCCACAAAACAGAGGATGGCTGCCAGGACCAGGAGGATGACAGCCGGCGAAGCCATGATTTTCTGCCACAGGCGCTGCCATACCGACAGGGCCACGTCTTCCTGTTTTGCACGAAATTCATACATAATAAAAACTCCCCTTCCTATTCGTTACCGTTTTGATGGTATCAGTATAGGAAGGGAAGTTAAATAAAAGATAAACAGAGCGATAACAAAACGAGAAAGGACCGTAAAAAATTCCGTCAGGCTAACCCCGGAAGCGGTAGCCGGCGCCCCAGACCGTTTCGATGTAGCGGGGGTTGGCCGTATCCTCTTCGATTTTTTCGCGGATGCGGTTGACGTGGACCGACACGGTCGCTGTTTCCCCTAGGGCTTCGCTGCCCCAGACGCGGTCGAAGAGGGTCTCCTTGCTGAAGACGATGCCCGGATTCTTGGCAAAGAACAAGAGGAGCTCGAATTCCTTATTGGGCAGGGTCACTTCTTTCCCCTTGACGAAGACGCGGTGGCCGCTCTCATCGATTTCCAAATCGCCGTAGTGCAGGACGTCGCGATGGACTTCGCGGGACGTGAGCTGTTCATACCGGGCCAGGTGGCCTTTGACGCGGGCTACGAGCTCATTGGGACTGAAGGGCTTGACGATGTAGTCATCGGCGCCCAGGCCGAGGCCGCGGATCTTGTCGATGTCTTCCTGCCGGGCCGATACCATGAGGATCGGGATGTCCTTGGCTTCGCGGATAGTCCGGCAAATCTGGAAGCCATCGCGGCTGGGCAGCATGATGTCCAGCAGGATGAGGTCATAGGCGTCTTCCAGGGCTTTCTTTTCCCCTATCTTGCCATCGACCGCGATGTCGGCACTGAAGCCATTGGCTTCCAAGTAGTCCCTTTCCAATTCGGCAATGCCCTGGTCGTCTTCAATAATCAAGATACGTTTCATGTATGTGATTCCCCTTTCGGTAACGAAATGCAAATGGTCAATCCCTTAGGCACTGTCGCCTGGGCCCAGATTTTTCCCTTCATGGCATGGACAATCTGCTGGACCACGGCCAGTCCCAAGCCGCTTCCCTTGGCCACATTGGTCCGGGCCTTGTCGGTGCGGTAGAAACTTTCAAAGAGCTTCGGCAGTTCCTTCTCTTCGACGCCGCAGCCGTCATCGGCAAAGGAAAGGAGATATGCCCCTTCCCCGCCATCGGTCAGGGTAATGGCCAGATGGCCGACGGCCTGGTCTTTATATTTCAGGCTGTTGCCCAGGATATTTTCAATGACCCGCTGGAACTGCTGACGGTCCATAGAAATGACGGCCTTGTCCAGGGAGGACTGGAAGGTCACGTCCAGCCCTTGCTGGTGGAAATGGTCGGCCTGTTCACCGATATAATCCTTTAAGTAGGCCGCCACGTCGACGTCTTCCCAATGGAAGGGCACCTGACCCAGGTCGAGCTTGGAAAAGAGGAAGAGCGTCCGGACCAGGCTGGCCATGTGGCGCGACGTATCGACGATCATGCCCAGGTAGTGCCGTTCTTTTTCCGGCGTATTGGCGATGCCGTCGAGGATGCCGCTGGCATAGCCTTCGATTTTCGTCAAAGGCGTCGACAAATCATGGGAAATGCCGGCCAGGAGTTCCTTGCGGTTCTTGTCGTATTTATCCCGCGTATCCCGGGCAGCCCGCAGCTGGAGGCGCATCTTTTCAAAAGCCTGGCAGGTATCGCCGATTTCGTCACGCGACAAAATCGGGACGGGATGGTCCAAATCGCCCTGGCTGATGGCATCGGCCATATTGCGCAGCCTTTCGACGGGACCGACGATCTGGCCGGCCATCCAGCGCGACAGTTTCAGGCCGACGAGGATGGTCAGCAAGATAGTCAGAATAGCCAGGACGTAAAAGGCGACCTTCAAGATGTCCTTCGATGACAAGTCGATGTACTCGTTTTCGGGATAACTCGGCACGGCACCGGCGACGGCCAAATGGATGTCCGTATGAGGCGAGACGTAGTAAAAGCGCAGGCCTTCGCCAGTCCAGGTAAAGTCGGCATGGCCCTGACGATGACCGGCCATGACCTGCTGGCGCAGGTACACCTTGTCGATGCCATCCGTATCGTAGAGGTCTTCCTTATCGCGCCAAATGGATACATTGAGGCCCTGGTCCTCCAAATGATCGGCGGCCTGGAGGAGACGGTCCATGTTGCCATTATACTGGTCGGCCCGGACACGGAGGCGGCTCAGCTCGAACTGGATGGACATGTTCTGACCGCTCTCGGGCCAGATAAAGGAAATGATACTGGCCCGGTTAATGTTGCCGAACTGCAGGGCCAAAAAGATGGCGATGCTGACGACGGCCGTAAACAGGACGGGAATGAAAATCATGATGAAGTTGGAAAAAAGGAGGCGCTTGCGCAGCGGCCAGTCCCGGAGTTGCATAGTCCTCACCTGGTTTCTCTAAAATTTCTTTTATTATATATCTTGAGATTAAACAAAAATATAACAAAAAGCAAATTTTCTGGTGAATCTTTTTGCCCTCTTTAAAAAAGTCTGTTATAATAGGGTACAAATCTAGTATAGTTTTGAGATTAGGATTAAATAAGGGGTGTTTATGAAATGACTCAAATCACAAAAGAAACAAAGGAAGAAATCAGCCGCCGCTTCCCACAGTTCGTCGAAGCAACGCGGGCTTTTTACGCCAAGGAATTACCGCCGGCCAAATATAAGGGCACGTCGGGCAAGTTCGGCAGCTATGGCGAACGGGGGGCCCATAGCAGCATGCTGCGCCTGCGCTTTTCCGGCGGTGCCATCGAACCGGCACACATCGCTTTCCTGAAGGACGTCCTCGACCGCTACGACATCGACCTCGTCCACTTCACGACAGGTGAGGCCCTGCAGCTCCATCATTTGGGCGAAAAAGAAGTCCTCGCCCTCTATCAGGAATGTTTCGACCACGGCATCTACTGCGTCGGCGCCGGCAGCGACAATCCGCGCAACATCACGGCCAGCCCGCTCCACGGTGTCGCTCCGGGCGAATATTTCGACATGACGCCGTACATCAAGGCAGCGGCCAACTTCGTCATCAACTGCATTCCCAAATTCAACTTGCCGCGTAAATATAAAATCAGCTTCTCCAGCGGCCTGGACAACGAAGGCCATGCGACCTTCAAGGACCTGGGCTTCGTCGCCCGTCCGGACCACAAATTTGACGTCTATGCCGGCGGCGGCTTCGGACTCAACGGCTCGCGCTTCGGTATCCTCATCGACGAAGGCGTCGATCCGCTGGATATTTCCTATTACATCCTGGGCTATGGCCGGGACGTCTACATGAAATACGGCGACTATGAACACCGCGGCCAGAACCGTTCGCGTTTCATCCTCACCAAGCTCGGCGACGATGCCTTCCGCCAGGCCGTCCGCGATGCCGTCGCCAAAGCCAAGGCCGAAGGCGATTACCGCCTGACCATCGAAGAAGAAACGCCGTTAGCTAAGAGCGGCGCCGATGACAGTGTCCTCGAAGACGGCCGCATTGGCAAACAGAAACAGGACGGCCTCTATTACGTCGAATACAAGCCTTTAGGCGGCACGCCGAAACTCTCCGTCTTCCGCGAACTGCTCAAGACCCTCCAGACCATGGAAGGCGCAGAAATCCGCCTCAATGCCGACGAAACGGCTTACATCATCAACCTCACGGCAGACGAAGCCCGTAAAGTCGCTGCCCTCACGGCGAACGACACGGCGACGACGGCCTTTGAACATTCCGTCAGCTGCATCGGCGCTACGGTCTGCCAGCAGGGCCTGCGCGATTCTCACGGCACCTTCGTCAAACTGGCCCAGCTCTTCAAAGACCGCGGCATCGACAGCCACTTCCTGCCGAAATGCCACTTCTCTGGCTGTCCGTCGAACTGCACGGTCCAGCAGCTGGCTCCTCTGGGCCTGCGCGGCGCCAGCAAAAAAGTCGGCGACAAGATGGAACCGGCCTTCAACATCTACGCCGGCGGCAACTACGCCATCGGTAAAGGCGTCATGGGCGAACAAATCGGTGTCATCACCATCGAGCACCTGCCCGACTTCTTCCTGGCCCTCAACCAGACCCTTCTCGATGCCAACCAGTCCTACGGCGAATGGTATCCCCAGCATAAAGAAAAACTCATAGAATTAGTCAATCAGTTTGAATAGGAAAAAGGGCTTGTCGCATGTGCGACAAGCCCTTTTAAGTTGTTAGTGGCTAGCAGTTAGTGGTTAGCGGATGGCTTTAACTTTAAAACCATCTTCTACAAACTACAAACTCCGGACTACAAGCTATAAAGCGAAAGGAACCTCACATGATGGCAGAAGCCTTCGTGCGACAATCGCCTTAACGGCCTTTGGCCTTCATGGTGTGCATGACCCAGAAATAGGAACCGCCTGTAAATAAGCAGGCCAGGACCCAGCAGATAGGGCTGGCACAGCAGATGCCGAAGTAGCCCCACATGGCGGCCAGGACCAGGGCCGATACACTGCGGCCGCCCAGTTCCAGGATGCTGCTGATGAGGGGCACGCTGGAAATGCCCATGCCCTGCAATGCGTTGCGGTAGACGAAGATCTGGCCCAGGAAGAGATAGAACGGGACGGACATCTTCAGATAGAGGAAAGCCTGTTCCCTGAGGACTTCGTCGTGGTCCGTCGTGAAGACGCTGATGAGTTCCTGGCCATAGCTGTACATGGCCACGGCTGCGGCCAGGCAGAATACCAGGGACACGAGGGAGCACTGACGGACGCCCTGGCGGATGCGGCCATACTGGCTGGCGCCGTAGTTCTGTGCCGAATAGACAGCCATGGCGATGCCGAAGGAAATCATGGGCTGCAAGGCCAGCTGTTCGATTTTCGTCGCCGATACGAAGCCGGCAATCGTTTCAGGGCCAAAGGTATTGCAGACCGACTGCAGGACCAGGATGCCCATGGAAATGATAAGGAACTGGACAGCCATGGGCAGGCCCAGGCGCAAATGCTGCCAGGCAAAGGGCCAGTCGAAGTTCCAGTCGGCCCGGGTCAGGCGCAGCATGGGAAAGCGGCGGCGCATGAAACACAGGCAGAGCACGGCCGATACGGCCTGGGCGATGACCAGGGCGATGGCCGAGCCGGGGACGCCCCAGCCAAAGGCGACGATGAACAACAGGGCCAGGGCGATATTCAAGAGAGACGACACGATAAGGAAATAAAGCGGCGTCCGACTGTCGCCGAGGGCCCGGCAGATGCAGGACAGGAGATTATAGCTCATCATGGCTACCAGGCCGAGGACGACGATGAGCATGTAATGATAGGCGTCGTCGTAGAGGACATCTGAAATGTTCATGAGCCGCATGATGAGCGGCATGGCCAGGCTCACGCAGGCCGTCAGCATCAGCGTGATGACCAGGGCCAGCATGGCCGACGTCGCCACAGACCGGCGCACGCCGTCCATGTCTTCGGCACCGAAGCGCTGACCCGTGATGACGGAAAAGCCGGAAGACAAACCGATCGTCAGGCCGAAGACGGCCATAAAGACGGGTGCCACGGCGCCGACAGCGGCCAGGGCATTGACGCCGATAGTGCGGCCGACGATGATGATGTCGGCGATATTATAGAATTGCTGGAAAACATTGCCGATTAAAAGGGGCACCGTAAAAGCCAGGATGAGGCGGATGGGATTGCCCGAAGTCATACTGCGAACCATGGAATCGTCCTTTCTCTAATAACGAGGAGTGAAATAGTTTTATTATAGCATGATAGGGCACAAAAACAAGTTTTAATCATTTTTTAATCAAGGCCCCTGATTTTTTAATTTCCCTTTCATATTTCCAGGGTACAATAGGCGTAACACGCATCTTGTTTTAAACGTTTTGTTTTTTTCGGAGGTGTTGCCCATGTATCACAGACCGTTTTTCTCCCTTCCTGCATGGCGGGAACCCTTCTCTACCGTTCCCCGGTGCCAGCTCATCACCTTTTGTACGTATCAAAAAGAAGAGACACTGGGGAAAGTCCTGCGCTATCAGGGACAGCACATCTGGCGGCCGACCGCCTGGGGCATGGCGGCGACGCGGGCCCTCAAGGCCATGCAGCGGAACAACCAGATTGCCATCATCAAAGAGTTCACGGTCATGCCCAATCACATCCACTTGTTCATCTTCTACAAGAAATTCCACCCCCGCCTGCCGGAATGGTTCATCGAAAAGACCAGGGAATTCCTGCTCTATTACATCGAACCGCCCCGCGACTGGCCTGTCCCCATCTGGGAAGAGTCCGTAGATACGCAGATGGTCTATACTGATACGGCCCAATACGCCGTCGCCGAAAGTTTAAAAGAATACGCCCATCATTGGAAATACGACCCGCTGCATAAGCGGTGAGGGAGCAAAAAGAGGCTGCCGCATGCGCGACAGCCTCTTTTTTGTAGGGGCGTCCACGTGGGGCGCCCGCTCTGAAATATGTACGATTTCCCGACCAGTCTGCTAGAAGAATCACACAAATCCCTAACGGGTCGCCCACGTGGCGACCCCTACGAAACACGAACTATTTAAAAGAGCAACCTCTCAGTCAGCTTTGCTGACAGCTCTCCTATCAAGAGAGCCAGGTGGGCCGCCCCCTACGATCCGCGAGCCACGAGCCACTAACCACTAGCCACGAGCCACTAATAATTCCGGTGTCTTCATCTGGCGTTCGCTGCACTGGTTGACGTAGTTGTAGAGCAGGGCTTCCAGGAATTTCAGGTCGGCCATGCGCAGGTTCACGGTTTCTTGGGTTCCCCAGGGATAGTGGACCAGGGTCTTCCAGGTCTGGCGTACAGACGGCGTCAGGGGCAGTTCTTTCATGTTTTCCGGCCTTTCATCGTCGATGTAATAGACGGGCTGCCGGCAGTAGCCCTGGCCCTGACAGAAGACGCGGGCCGTGTCGATGTCCGGCAGGAAGCCCGTCAGGGCCATGAGCTGCCAGCCGGCGATGATGGTGACGATGCGGATGTCCTTGAGTTCGATGGCCCGGCCATAGAGGTGGACCAGATTGTACAGGACTTCATCGGCTCCGCCGCCGGCCATGAAGAGGACCATTTCGACGAAGATCTGCGAATAGATATAGCCGTCCCAGGTCAGCTCGCGGAGGCGCTGGTTGCTGCGGCAGTCGTATTCCGTCAGCGTGTAGACGCCGTCTTTTTCAAAGACGTCAAAGGTCATCTCGGCCAAAGGCGTCAAGGCGCCGTAACCCATCTTGCCCTGAGTGCTGCGGCGGGCCAGGACGTGGAGGATGCCGGCCTGCCGGGTCAGGACCGTGACGACGAGCTGTTTGGCACTGGTCTTGCGGACGGTGAGGATGATGCCTTCATAGGACCGCGACGGTTTGCGGCCATAGTAGCCGCTACGATTCATGAGTCTTATCTTCTTCATCCCCGCTGTCTTCCCCAGGGGCAGCCGCTCCCGGCAGGGGCACGGCTTTCAGGCGGACGATGCGGAAGCGCTGCATTTCCAGGACTGTAAAGCAGTAGGCGCCGATAGTGACTTCGTCATGGACTTTCGGCGTATGGCCCAGGGCATTGAAGACGTAGCCGCCGATGGTATCGGTATCGACATCGTCTTCGACGGGGATGTGCAGCAGCTCTTCGACGTCGTCGAGGAGGACTGTCCCGGCAAATTCATAGGCGCCGTCAGGCAGGGGCTGGATTTCTTCTTTTTCCTGGGTGTGTTCGTTCTGGATCGTGCCGACCAGTTCTTCCAGGATGTCTTCCAGGCCGATGAGGCCGACGGTGCTGCCGTATTCATCGACGACCATGGCCAGGTAGGTCCGGCGCATGCGCATGAGCTGGAGGAGCTTCGATGCCGGCATGATTTCCGGGACCATGAGGATCGGCCGCTTGATGAGGTTCAAGTTGCTGCGCTTGTGGATATAGAGGTCCATGATGTCCTTGATGTGGACCAGGCCCAGGACGTGGTCCTTATCGTCTTCACAGAGGGGATAGCGCGTATGCCGCGACTGGCGGATGGTCTGCAAATGCTGGTTCATCGTATCTTCCGTATAGAGGCAGACGATGTCCTGGCGGGGCACCATGATTTCCTTGGCCAGGCGGTCGGCGAAATCGAAGACGTTGCCGATGAGTTCGCTTTCGACCTGGTCGATTTTCCCTTCCTTGTGGCTGGCCGTGACCAGCATGCGGATTTCATCTTCCGAATGGGCCATATCGATTTCGTTGGTTACATCGAGATTGCGGTCTGCCAGGATAGCCCGGCCCAGCCAGTTCCCGAAGAGGATGAAGGGCATGAAGGGCCGGCTCCAGGGCTGGATGAAGCGGCGCAGAGCCTTGAGGCTCTTTTCCGGGCGCTGGAGGCCGATGGACTTGGGGATGAGCTCGCCAAAGACCCAGAGGATGAAGCAGAGGACGATACCGGCGCAGACTTCGATGAGCCAGATGAGCCACGTATGGCCGATATACGGAGCCAGCAGGCCGTAGAGGCCATAGAGGCCGCAGAATCCGGCAGCGCCGGCGATGAGCCCGGACAAGGCCATGCCGAGCTGGGCCGTCCCCAGAAAGACGATGGGCTTGTCGTAGAGGGACAAGAGCGGTTTCAGCGACGTATCGCCGTCGCGGACGAGTTCTTCCAGGTATTCCCGGCGCAGCTGGGCAAAGGCGAATTTACCGGTGACGCAGATGGCGCTGACGGCCAGGCAGATGAGGAAGACGAGCAGACATTGGACGATTGATTGTACTTCCATCATGCAGCCCCCTACTCGTTCTTATAGCCCAATTCGCTGAGGGCGCCCGACTTATTGCGCCAGTCCCGCTTGACTTTGACCCAGATGTCGAGGTAAACCGAAGAACCGAGGAGGTTTTCGATTTCCTGGCGGGCCAGGTTGCCTACTTCTTTGAGGACCGTGCCGTTCTTGCCGATGACGATGCGCTTCTGCGAATCCCGTTCGACATAGACCGTGACCCGGATATAGACCTTGTTGTGACCGCGGTCCTTCATTTCTTCGACATAGACGGCGATGGCATGGGGCACTTCATCGCGGGTACAGCGGAAGAGCTTTTCCCGGATGATTTCAGCGACCAAAAGGCGTTCCGGCTGGTCCGTGATCATGTCGTCAGGGAAATACTTGGGCCCTTCCGGCAGGATCTTGCGCAGTTCGTCGACGACGGCATCGACGTTGTCCCCTTTCAGGGCGGAAATGGGGATGACCTGGGCGAAAGGATAGAGTTCGGCATATTCCGTAATCTTGTGCAGTATCTCTTCTTTCGTCATGAGGTCGACTTTGTTGATGATCAAGAAGACCGGAACGCCGACGTCTTTCAGCTTATCCAGGACGAAGAGGTCGCCAGGGCCCTTCTTTTCATTGCCCGAGATGAGGAACAGGACGGCGTCGATGTCGCGCAGGGACTGATAGGCCGCTTCATCCATGAATTCCCCCAGCTTATGTTTCGGCTTGTGGATGCCCGGCGTGTCGAGGAAGACGATCTGACATTCGTCGTCCGTATGGATGCAGAGGATGCGGTTGCGCGTCGTCTGGGCCTTATCGGAGACGATCGAGACTTTATGCTTGATGATGCGGTTGATGAGTGTCGACTTGCCGACATTCGGGCGGCCGACGACGGCGACGAAACCCGATTTAAATGATTCCATAGATATCGTAATTCCTCCCTTATAATTCTTCGCCTTCGCGGACATAGCCCAGGCGCTGTAAAATGAATTCTTCTTCTTTGCGCATTTCTGCTTTATCGTCCGGTTCCATGTGGTCATAGCCGAGGATATGCAGCATGCCGTGGATGGTCAGATAGGCCAGTTCCCGTTCAAAAGAATGACCGTATTCGTCGGCCTGTTCCTGGACTTTTTCCAGAGAAATGATGATATCCCCCAAGAGGGCCGTATCGGGGCCGTCATAGCCGTCTTCTTCCCCTTCGTTGAGGGCAAAGGACAGGACGTCCGTCGGCCGGTCGATGTTGCGGTACTGTTTGTTCAATGTATGGATATAGTCGTTATGGCACAGAAGGATGCTGATTTCAGCCTTCGGCCCCAGGCCGTAGACCAGGGCGGCTTCTTCACAGACGCGGTCGATGACTTTTTCATATTCATCGTTCTGGAACGACGGATCTTCGTAATTGATGTTGATATTCATGGCAATTCCCCCAATCTAGTGATCGTGATGATAATAAGTTTCGTAGGCCCTGATGATGCGGCCTACCATATCGTGACGGACGACGTCTTCATCGCTGAAGTAGACCATGCCGACGCCGCGGACGTCTTTGAGTATCTTTTCGGCTTCCGTCAGGCCCGACATGCGCCGGTCGACGAGGTCGATCTGGGTCGCATCGCCGTTGACGACGACCCGCGAGTGGTTGCCCATACGGGTGAGGAACATCTTCATCTGTTCCCGCGTCGTGTTCTGGGCTTCGTCGAGGATGATGAACGATTCTTCCAGGGTCCGGCCGCGCATGTAGGCCAGTGGCGCCACTTCGATGATGTTGCGGTCGATCATCTTCTGGAACTGGTCATAGCCGAACATGTCGGCCAGGGCGTCGTAGAGCGGGCGCAGGTACGGGTCGATCTTTTCCTGCAGGTCGCCGGGCAGGAAGCCCAGTTTTTCCCCGGCTTCGACAGCCGGCCGGGTCAGGATGATCCGTTCGACTTCGCGGTTCTTGAGATAAAAAGCCGCCAGGGCTACGGCCAGATAGGTCTTGCCCGTCCCGGCCGGGCCGATGCCGAAGGTGACCAGGTTCTTGCGGATGGAATCGACGTAGCGTTTCTGGCCCAGCGTCTTGGGCTTGATGAGGCGGCCCCGGGCAGAAATGCCGACCGTATCTTCATAGAGGTTGTGCAGGGCCTCCGATTGGCCTTCTTTGATGAGTCTGGCCGAATAGCGGACGTGCTGCGTCGTCAGATAGGTGTTTTCCCGGAACAAGTAGCGCAGGATGCGGAAGACTTCTGTCACATAGGCCACATCCTCTTCGCTGCCGACGATCATGGCCGTATCGCCGCGGACGGCAATGCGGCAGTCCGGGAATTCGCGCTGCATCGTCTTGAGGAATTCGTCTTTCATGCCCAGGACGGCCCGGGCTTCACGCAAATCGGAAAATTGCAGTTTCTTTTCTACCAAAGTGAGATACTCCTTTATTTCATGAATTTACGGACGGCCTTGCCGTGCAGGTAGTCACAGCGGGCTCCCTGGCAGGTGCCGCGTTTTTCCAGTTCTTCATCGATCATATCGCGGATGCGCCACCATCCCATGCCCCAGTTGGCGAAGTCCGTCGCTTCCTTCGGCGCCCGGCCGATGAGGCGCTGGAAGACCGTATCGGGCCGGCTGTATTCGAGGAAGGCCACGACGCGGCGGACGTACTCTTCGCAGGTCCAGAGCTTGATCTTTCCCTGGGCATACCATTCGGCCATGGCCGTGTTCTTAATGATGTACAGGGCGTGGAGCTTGACTTCGTCAGAGCCGAGGGCGGCAATGATTTTGGCTGTCTCGACGGTGTCTTCCATGGTGTCCCAGGGCAGGTCGAGGATGACATGCGTACAGGTCCGGAAAGGATACGCCCGGAGCATGACCATGGCGTCGATGTATTCGGCAACGGTATGGCCGCGGTTGATCTTGGCCAAGGTCTTATAGTTGACCGTCTGCAGGCCCAGTTCGACGAGGATATCGACGCCGTACCTTTCTTTGACGTCAGCCATGATATCGAGATAGGTCTCGTTGAGGCAGTCCGGCCGGGTCGCTACGGCCAGGGCCACGATATCGGGCTGGCAGGCGGCGGCGAGGTAATCCCGGAAACGCTCTGGCGGCAGGTAGGTATTGGTGAAATTCTGGAAATAGGCGATGAATTTATTGGCCTTGTACTTGGGCTTGATGTGGGCCATGTTCTGCTCGATCTGCTGGCCAATGGTCACCGTCGCCGGCAGGTTCTCGTAGCCGGCGCCGATGGAGCCGCAGAAGGCACAGCCCCGGACGCCCAGGGTCCCGTCGCGGTTGGGACAGGTATCGGGGATGCTGATAGGCAGTTTATAGACTTTTTCGCCATATGTTTCTTTTAAATACGTCGAGTAGACGCGGTAACGTTCGTTCACGATGGTTCTCCTTTGACCGGGATGACGCACCATTCGGCCCGGTCTTTCTTTTTTTCAGCCAGCACATAAGCCGCGCCTTCCGGGACGGGCCCGTAGCGGCGCAGTTCCCCTTTCAGGGCCGGGCTGGCAGGCCAGATGCGATAGCGCATCTTGATGTCGCGCCAGTTGGTGAAATGATAGTCCCTGGCAAATTGGCGGAGCCAGGCTTCGTCGCGGAAGATGGCGTCGGTCTGGCTGCGCGGCGCTTCGCACCAGCCGAGGAAATCGGGATGGAGGCGGAAGCGGAAAAAGGTCAGCATATCCAGGGCCAGCAGGTCTTTGGCCAAGCGCTGCTGGTCTTCTGTCAGGGGCAGGATATCTTCGATGCAGTGGCAGAGGAAATGACACAAGGACTCATCGGACAAGGCCTTTTGGTCATTATGCAGGACGAGCCACTCGTCTGTCAAGGCCTCGTAGAGTTTCATATAATCCGGAGCATAGCGGCGGCCGAGCCAGTTGAAGAAATAAGTGAATTTCCCGGAATTATAAGTCCGCTCGAAGACGTCTTCCAGGACCTTCATATAGGCGACTTTTTCATAAGGCAGCCACGTCGTCGCCAGGACTTCATAGGGCCCCTGCGGGTCGTACCGGTAATCGTCAGGATAGTCGCAGCGGATGCCGGAGCCCTTGAGGAGCTTCAAGAAACCGATCTGCAATTTATGGGGGTGCAGGGCATAGATATCGTTGAAGGACTGGCGCAGATGGCCGTAGTCTTCATAAGGCAGGCCGACGATGAGGTCTAAATGGAGATGCATCGTCCCCAAGGCGACAAGGCGTTCCATGATATGCGTAATGCGCGGCCAGTCATTATGACGGTGGATGGCCTGGAGCGTCGGCTCATACGTCGTCTGGATGCCCATTTCCAGCTGGATCCGTCCTTTCGGTGCCTGGGCCAGGAGGTCGATGTCGTCATCGGTAAGGACGCCGGGCTCGATTTCCAGGTGGAAATTGATGGGCTTATCGACGGCAATCATGTACGCTATGAGCGGCCGGTGATGGGCCGGGCTGCAGTTGAAAGTGCGGTCGACGAATTTGACCTGATGGACGCCGGCATCGACGAAAGCCTGCAGTTCCTTCAGGACCAACGGGACCGAGCGGAAGCGGACGCGGTCGTTCATGCCCGACAGACAGTACTGGCAGTGGAAAGGACAGCCCCGGGAGCTTTCATAATACATGATGCGGTGGTCCAGTTCGCGGAAGTCCTGATGCTCGTAAGGAAAAGGCAGGCTGTCCAGGTCTTCTACTTCCTGGAAGGTCTCGTCGCCCTGGATGACGCCGCCGACGCGGCCGAGGACGCCGGGGACTTCTGTCCCATCGCGGCCGGCTGCCAGGGATTTCAGGAAAGCCGGTACCATCTCTTCCCCTTCACCTTGGAGGACGTAATCGATATGCTCATAATCTTCCAGTATCTGCCGGGCCGTATAGGATACTTCCGGGCCGCCGACGAAGACCTTGGTCTGGGGAAAGACCTGTTTCACCAGGTCGATGAGATGACAGGTCATTTCGATATTCCAGATATAGCAGGAAAAGCCGATGACGTCGGCCTCGAACGAGGCGATGTGGCGCAGGATGTCATAGCTGTTCTGATTGATCGTATATTCGGCTACGGACACGACGACGCCCTGGTGGTCACACGCCGTCGACAGGCAGCGCAGGGCCAGGGACGATTGGATGAATTTGGAATTCAAGATGGTAAGCAGTGTTTTCATGAAAGCCTCTCTTTAAATTTTTATATGTATTAAGTATACCGCAAGGACGGCGTTCTGTCATGTCTTTTCCGCCCCTGGCCGGGGACAGCCTTTTCGCCTGCCCCTTTTTATGATAAGATGAGATAGTATATAGTTTTTCCCCTACGAAAAGGAGGCTTTTCCTTGTTTAAAATAGCACTTGCCCAGACAAATGTCCACCCTGGCAATCCACGGCAGAACACGGCCGTCATGAAAGAATGTATCGCCAAGGCCAAAGCAGCCGGCTGCGACCTCATCGTCTTCCCGGAGCTCGCTATTCCGGGCTATCTCATCGGTGATATTTGGGACCAGCCCGACTACATCGACGACTGCGTCCGCTTCGGTGAAGAAATCAAGGCCCTGTCCGACGGCATGGCCATCATCTTCGGCAACGTCGCCAAAGAGACGGACCGGGTCAACCTCGACGGCCGGACGCGGAAGTACAACGCCATGTTCATCGCTTACAACGGCCGCTGGATTTCGCCGGCCCGCTCGCCCTACCCCTTCTACATCAAGACGCTCCTGCCCAACTACCGCGAATTCAGCGACATCCGCTACTTCACGTCGCTCATCGAAGTCGCCCAGGAACGCCATGCCTTCCCGGAAGACTTCCTGTCGCCCGTCCAGATTCCCTTCGACGACGGCCGCAAGTTCCGCATGGGACCGCTCATCTGCGAAGACAGCTGGGACGAAAACTATCCCTTCAAGCCCATGAGCTATTTAGGGAAAATGTACGACATCGACATGTTCATCAACATTTCCAACTCGCCTTTCACTCTGGGCAAGACCCAGCGGCGTCACCGCCTCTTCGGCCAGGCCATCGACAAGATCCACTGCCCGGCCATCTACGTCAACTGCACGGGTATCCAGAACAACGGCAAGAACATCTACACCTTCGACGGCGCCAGCAGCACGTACCAGAAAGACGGTTCGCAACACGTCGAATGTACGCCTTTTACGGAAGAAATGGTCATCGTCGACTTCGATGAAAAGGCCCAGCGTTTCGTCTCGCCGTCGCACTTGCAGCCGGAAAAGTCTCCCATCGAAGACATCTACGCCAGCCTGCACTACGGCCTGAAATCCTTCATGGATGCCATTGGCGTCCATAAAGTCGTCCTCGGCGTCTCCGGCGGCATCGACTCGGCCGTCAACGCCGCCCTCTATGCGACGGTACTGCCGCCGGAAAACATCCTGCTGGTCAACATGCCCAGCTGCTACAACTCGGACATGACCAAGAGCCTGGCCAAAGAACTGGCCGACAACATCGGCTGCCTGTACACGGTCGTCCCCGTCCAGGACAGCCTGGAACTGACGCGGCACCAGTTCGAAGGAGCCGGGCTCAGCCAGAAAGGCCAGGACAAGGGCCATCTGGAACTGACCAGTTTCATTGAAGAAAACATCCAGGCCCGCGACCGGTCGAGCCGTATCCTGGCCGCAGCGGCCGCAGCCTTTGGCGGCGTCTTCACGTGCAATGCCAACAAGGCCGAACTGTCCGTCGGCTACGCCACCCTCTACGGCGACAGCGCCGGCTACCTGGCGGCTACGGCGGACCTGTGGAAGCATCAGGTCTACGACCTGGCCCGCTACCTCAATGACCAGGTCTTCCAGCGCGAAGTCGTGCCCCAGGGCAGCATCGACATCGTCCCCAGCGCCGAACTGTCGGACAAGCAGGATATCACCAAGGGCCAGGGCGACCCGATCATCTACCCCTATCACGACTACCTCTTCTCCGCCTTCATCGAACGCTGGCAACGGGCCACGCCGGAAACCATCCTCGAATGGTACATCAACGGCACCCTGGAAAAGAACATCGGCTGCAGCGTCGATGTCCATCAGCTCTTCCCGACGGCAAAAGCCTTCATCGACGACCTGGAACGGTGGTGGCGCCTCATCGCCGGCTTCGCCGTCGCCAAGCGCATCCAGAGCCCGCCTATCCTCTCCATCAGCCGCCGCCCCTTCGGCAGCGACCTGCGCGAAGCCCAGCTGGCACCGTACTACACGACGCGCTACCTGGAAATGAAAGAACGGCTGCTGGCGAGAGATTAGGGATTAGTGGCTCGTGGATAGGGGTTAGGAGTTAGCGGTTAGTGGCTCGTGGCCCGGCTCCCCTGCTAGGGGAGCTGTCAGCGCAGCTGACTGAGAGGTTGCTCTTTCAACATAGTTTGTAGTACAGAGTTTGTAGTTTGTAGAAGATGGTTTCAAATTTAAAAACCTTCACTAAAAACTACAAACTGAATACTCAAAAAGGCTTGTCGCACATGCGACAAGCCTTTTTTCATACTACATATCTTTCAGTCTTCCGACTGTTTGTTTAGGACGGACCCGTTTGTGTCCGAATGTTTCTACGATGATGAACATCATGGGGATAAGGAAGACGCCGAAGATAGTCGCAATGGACGTACCAAAGACGACGGTGATGCCCATAGTGACTCGCGATGCGGCGCCGGCGCCGCTGGCCATGGCCAGCGGGATAGAGCCGACGACGAAGGCCAGGGACGTCATGATGATCGGGCGGAGACGGATCTTGGCGGCTTCGATAGCAGCCGATACGGGATCCATACCGCGTTCATCGACACGGACTTTGGCGTATTCGATGATCAGGATGGCGTTCTTGGCGGCCAGGCCGATGACGGCCAGCAGACCGATCTGGAAGTACAGGTTATTCTGCTGGTTCAGGAGGTAGGCAAAAGCCGAAGCCCCGAAAACACCGGCCGGCAGGCTGAACATAACAGCAAAGGGTACTTTCCAGCTTTCATACAAGGCGGCCAGGACGAGGAAGACGAAGAGGATAGCCAGGGCGAAGACGTAGACCGTCTTGTTGCCGGCTTCGACTTCTTCACGGCTCATGCCGCTCCATTCATAGGCATAGCCTTCACTGAGCGTGTCTTTAGCGACTTCTTCCAGCGCTTTAAGGGCATCACCGGAGCTGTAGCCATTAGCCGGGGCCCCTTGAATCTTGATGGCCGGATAGTCGTTGAAACGGTTGAGGATCGACGCCGAACCGATGGCTTTCGGTCGGACAAAGTTGGCCACCGAAACGAGCTGGTTGGCACTGTTGCGGACGTAGATGTGGTTATTGGCATCGATGGTTTCACGGAATTCCGGAGCGGCCTGAACGACGACCTTGAAATTACGACCGAACATGGTGAAATCGTTGACCTGATAGGAACCATAGAAGGACTGGAGCGTCGAATAGAGGTCGCTCAGGGAAACGCCTTCTTTGGCAACTTTATCGCGGTCGATGTCGAGCTGATAGCCCGGCGTATCGGCAGCAAAGGCCGTGTAGACCGACCCGATTTCCGGCCGCTTCCGGGCAGCGGCGATGAATTTCTGTGCCATCGCTGACAATTCGGCCGTCGTATGGCTGCCGCGGTTTTCCAGCTGCATCGTAAAGCCCGACGACGTGCCCATGCCGTCAATCGGCGGCGGGTTCATGGCGATGACCGTAGCCTGAGGAATCTGATTGCCCATGCCCATGATCTTGCCGACCAGGGCGTCGACGGACAGGGATTTATCTTTACGTTCATCCCAGTCACTCATGCCGATGAAGGACGTAGCCCCATTCGATTTCGGCCCATTGGCCAGGATACTGAAACCGACAACGTTCATGACACTGGTCACGCCCGGCTGCTGTTCCAGCCATTTGCTGATTTGTTCACTGACTTGTTTCGTTTCCGTCTGGGAAATGCCTTCGGGCAAGGTGACGTTCATCATGACGAAGGCATTATCTTCCGACGGGACAAAGCCTGTCGGCATGATTTTAAAGACGCCTGCCGTGAGGGCGCTGATGATGACCAGGAAGGCCACGCACCATTTTAGGTGAAGCTGCAAGTGAGCCAGGCGCAGGCCATACCAGGCGATGAGCCTATCGAAGGCATCATTGAATTTCTGGAAGAACTTGTAAATGCCCTTGGGGTTGTCATTGGGTTTGTGGACATTCAAAATCGACGCACACATGGCCGGTGTCAGGGTCAAAGCGACGAAGGCCGAAATGAGGACCGACACGGCAATGGTCAGGGCGAACTGGCGGTAGAGGATACCGCTCATGCCGCTGATGAAGCCGACGGGGATGAAGACGGCGGCCAGGACGCAGGCAACACCGATAACCGGGTTCTGTACGTTCTGCATGGCGATGATCGTCGCCTCCCGCGGACTTCGGGCGTTGTACTTGATTTCGTATTCGACGGCTTCGATGACGACGATGGCGTCGTCGACGAGGAGGCCGATGGCCAGGACCATGGCGAACAGCGTCAGGGTGTTGATGGAGAAGTCCAGGACCTTGAAGCAGGCAAAGGTACCCAGAAGGGATACAGGGACGGCGATGAGCGGGATCAGCGTCGACCGGCCGCTCTGAAGGAAGATGTAAACGATGAGGGCGACCAGCAGCAGGGCTTCGATGAAGGTTTCAATAACTTCATGAATCGACGCCGTAACGAAGGTCGTGCTATCGTAGACGATTTTATAATCCATATCAGCCGGGAAAGCCTGCTTAGCCTTTTCCAAGACCTTGCGGGCGCCGCTGACGGACTGCATGGCATTGGCGTCTGCTGTCAGGCTGATCATGAAACCGGCAGCCTTGCCGCCGTTGAGGTTAGTGGCAACGGAATAATCCTTGGAGCCCAGGCTGACATCGGCAATGTCGCCGACGCGGACCATGGTACCGTCGGGATTGGTGCGAACGATGACGTTCTTGAACTGTTCCGCCGTCTGCAAGCGGCCGTCGGTACGCAGGGTATACTGGTAGGTCTGGTTGTTCGGCGACGGCTGGGAGCCGATGGTGCCGACAGCGGCCTGTTTATTCTGAGTGCTGATAGCCGAGATGACATCGGTCGGTGTAATCTTCAAGATATTCATCTTCATCGGGTTGAGCCAGATGCGCATGGCATAGTCAGACCCGAATTCCTGGACGTCGCCGATGCCCGGGACGGATTTCAGTTCATCCATGAAGTATTGGGTAGCATAGTTCTTCATGAACGTCGCATCATAAGAGCCATTGGGGGAAACCAGGGCGAAGACCATAGCCATGGAACTCGTCGACTTCTGGACTGTAACGCCGGTCTGGGTAACTTCTGACGGCAAGGTCGACTGGACCTGGCTGACGCGGTTCTGAGTGTTGACCGTGTCCATATCACCATCGCTGCCGGACTTGAACTGGACGGTCATGGAGTAAGACCCGTTATCGTTCGTCGAGCTTTCCATATTGACCAGGTTATCGACACCGACGAGCTGGCGTTCGATGACGCTGGCCACGGTCGTGCCGACGACTTCGGCATTCGCGCCGATATAAGTAGCCGAGACGCGGACCTGCGGCGGCGTGACCTGCGGATACTTGGCAACCGGCAGAGTCGCCATCGACAACAGGCCGAAGATGGAAATGATCAGCGAAATGACGATAGCGAAGATAGGCCGGTCGATAAAGAACTTAGATATCACGATCCCGCCTCCTAACTATTTGACGATGATGTGTCCGACGACGTATCGGAGCTGTCGTTGTCGATATCGGCCTTGGTCAGCAGGTGCTGGTCCAAGGCAGCGCCTTTGGCCTTCTGATAGCCGTCGACGATAATCGTATCGCCATCCTGAAGACCATCGTTGATGATCCAGAATTTGCCGACTTTCTGGCCCGGCGTGACTTCCCGGTTCTGGGCTTCGCCATTGCCGTCGATGACGGATACATAATATTTACCCAGCGTCTGCTGGACGGCGCGCTGCGGTACGGACAGGGCATTGCGCTGGATCTGGGTATCGGAAACGACCGTCGCATAGAGGCCTGGGATGAGGAGATTATCCGGATTGTCGAAGACGGCCTTGACGATGATCGAGCCAGAGTTGCCATCCATGCCGTGGTTGACCTGGGTGACATGGCCTTCATAAGGATACATGGTGCCGTCGCTCAAGCGGAGCAGGAGATGGTCGCCCCAGCTGCCGGCGTTGTCCGCAGCCTGCTTGGTCATCTGCAGGTATTCGGCTTCACTGATGGAGAATTCGACATAGACCGGATTGGTCGAAGAAATGGTGACCAGTGCCGTCGAACCGGCCGTCGCAAAGGTACCGATAGGTACGTCATCGACGTTCAATTTGCCGCTGAACGGAGCATAGACAATGGTATCGTCGACGTTATCCTGAGCAGCGTCGACCTGGGCTGCATTGGCTTCGACGACAGCCTGCTGCTGCTGCGTAGCCGCTTCCTGGTCGGTGACGGTCTGCTGCGGGATGGCGTCCTGGCTGGCCAGGGTCTGGTAACGGCGCAGGTTCAGCTGCTGATTGGCCAGATTGGCTTCGGACTGGGCCTGGGTAGCCTTGGCCTGGGCCAGGGCGGCGTCATAGGTCCGGCTGTCGAGGCGGAACAACGGCTGCCCTTCCGTGACTTCCTGACCGCCTTGGACGTATTTTTCTACGACACGGCCGGAAATCTTGGGACGGACAGGCACCTTGTCTGTTGCCGTCACAGTACCGCTGTACTCGGCCTTGACCGGCGTGTCCGCGGCGACGACTTTGTACGTGTTGACTGCAACGGGAGCCTTAGTCGCACTTTGGTTGGCCCCACAGCCGGCTAAGAGCGCGGCGATGGTGAGTACGGTGACGCTCATCGTCGCAAGTTTGCGTTTTTGTATCATCTTCACTTTCCTCCTATTTCTTTCGATTCCTGATTTTTAATGCCATAGAGCAAGACGTTGATACAGCGCTTCATATAGTCACTAAAGGTGGAATCGTGTTTGACATCATTAAAATAATCGATAATGTCATCGGCTGCGCTATGCAGGATACGCAAGAACAGGAACTTATCAAAGGGCTTGAATTCTCCTGTCTCCTGAGCTTCATCGAGGAGCCGTTCCAAAAGGAGCCAGTCTTTTTTATAGCGGGACTGCAAGCGTTCACAAGTACCGGGCATCTTTGCCAGGAGATCCGATGTTTTCCGCACGGACAGGACCTGCCAGTTGTCACTGGGCACGTCGAAATAAGCGATGAGCTTGGCTTCGCAAGTCATGGCCGGATTGCTGACGATACGCTGATGATAGGCATAGATCTTATCGGTAAAATCGGTGATGGCCTGTTCGATGATTTCCTGTTTCGACGAAAAATTTTCGTATAAAGTCCGCTTGCTGATGCGCAGATTACGGGCTAAGTCGTCCATGTGGAAATCGGAGCCATGGCGGTTGATTTCACGAAGGGCTTCGGCCAGAATCTTGGCGCGGATATTTTCTGTCATGTAAACACGTCCTACTCAAAAAAATACAAGGTGCTGCTTTTGAAACTCAAACTATAAAACTCAGTACCAATTTATAGTTTAATATACAGCACCTTATAAGTCAATAAACAAGTTGATATTATTATTTTCTCAATTCTTCGGCAAATTTCCGAATCGGCAGGACTTTGTATAAAACAGCACCACAGGCCGCACCAATACAGGTATTGGGCAAAAAGGCAACGATGAAGAACCATAAGGCGACGACTTTGGAATCGAGGACGAAAGCGGCGACAGGATAGGCGATGAGGCCGCCCAGAAGGCCGGTCCCGACGATTTCCCCGATGACGGCACCCCATATGGAATTTGTTTTTTTATACAAAACGCCGGATAAAGCGGCGCCGATCATGCTGCCCGGATAGGCCAGGACGGTACCGACGCCCATGGCAATGCGGATGGATGAAATGCAGAAAGCACCGGCCGTCGAATAGCGCCAGCCCACGAGGACCGACAAGAGGACATTGATGAGGTGCTGCAGCGGGAAGACCCGGGCACCGCCGAAGGGAAAGGATACGAAAGGCGCCAGGAGGACGCCGATGGCGATGAAAATCGCCGTCACTGTCATTTTCTTGAGTTCAGTATTATTCACGATGTACTACAACCTTTCCATATTTTTGTAAGATAGCATCATTTAATTGATAAAAGGCATCGAAGAGACGGGCGTGAAAGGTCCCCGGCCCATTCTTCCCCTCCTCTGCCAGGGCCAGCTCACCGCCGATGCCCATGGCCAGGATGCCGCCGGCTGCGGCTGTGAACGGGTCGGCCACGGCGGCAAAGGAGGCGATGAGGGACGTCGTCATGCAGCCCGTACCGGTCACATAGGTCAGCATGGGACAGCCGTTGCGGATTTCGGCCGTCTGGCAGCCATCGGAAAGGACATCGACGGCGCCGGTGATGGCGACGGTCGTCCCGAGATGGCTGGCCAGGGACGAAGCCAGGGCCGGGTCGGCTGGGCCTAGACGGCTGTCGACGCCGAAATCCTGGCCGCTCTTATGGGCTGCCAGGCAGGTAATTTCCGACGTGTTGCCGCGGATGACGGCCATAGGCAGTTCATCCAGCAGGCGCAGGGCCGCCTGGGTGCGGAAGGTCGTACCGCCGGCGCCGACGGGGTCGAAGACGATGGGCACGCCGTGGGCAGCGGCCGATTTACCGGCTGCCAGCATGGCCTCCAGGGTCCACGCCTGGAGCGTCCCCAGGTTGAGGACCAGGGCCCTGGCGGCAGCCGCCATTTCGGCGACTTCCTCGACGGCATTGGTCATAGTCGGCGACGCGCCGATAGCCAGGGTCGCATTGGCGCAGTCAGTCATGGTGACGAAATTGGTGATATGGTGAATGAGGGGCCGCTGACGGCGCAGTTCCTCAAGGGCCTTGGCGACGGCCGGAATAAGTTCCATCTTCATCCCCCCTTCTAGACGTGGAGCTTGAGGATGGCCTTCTTGATGGCCTTCCCCTCCCCGTCCGGCGCGCAGAGGCAGCGATGGCCGTCAGCCGGCGTGAAAATGGCATACGTTCCCGGCGTCATGGCAATGACCGTATCGTCGGCGACATCGGGATTGTAGAACCAGGCATCGCTGTCGGCCCGGCTGTCATCGACGACAGGGCCGGCCTGGCATAAGGGCTGCCAGCCGATGTTCTCTTCGCCTTCGAGGACGTACTGGACGTCGATGTAGTCGCGGTGGGCTTCCATCAGACGCTGGCTGGCCGGCGCCGTTTCCGTGACGTCGACATTCATGTAGTTCACCGTATCGAAGGTATGGCGTCCGGGATTCAAGTCCGACTTGACCAGGGAAGACAATTTCTCGATCCACGGCCGGATATATTCCGGCAGGAAACGGCTTTCCTTTTCATACTGGGAAATATTACCTACGAACATGGGATTCCCTCCTAATCTTCGTCGCTGGCTTCGCGGGCTGCGACGTTTTTATCGAACAGGGCATCGGCGAACTGGGCGGCATCGAAGGGACGCAGGTCGTCGACGCCTTCGCCGACGCCGACCCAGCGGACGGGAACACCCAATTCCCGCTTGACCGACAAGATGACGCCACCTTTGGCCGTCCCGTCGAGCTTGGTCAGGACGACGCCCGTCAGGGGGACGACGTCGCCGAAGAGTTTGGCCTGGCTGACGGCATTCTGGCCCGTCGTGGCATCGAGGACGAGGAGCGTTTCCTGCGGAGCTCCTTCGATGTTGCGGCTGGCGACACGGGCCATTTTCCGCAATTCTTCCATGAGGTTGGACTTGGTCTGCAAGCGGCCGGCCGTGTCGACGAGGAGGATATCCATACCCTTGGCTTTAGCCGACGCCGTGGCATCGAAGACGACGGCGGCTGCATCGGCGCCTTCCTGATGCTTGACGATGGGTACGCCGACGCGGTCCGCCCAGATGGTCAGCTGTTCCGACGCTGCCGCACGGAAGGTATCGCCGGCGGCGAGCATGACCGATTTCCCCTGCTGCTTGTAATACTTGGCCAGTTTGCCGATAGTCGTCGTCTTGCCGACGCCGTTGACGCCGACGATGAAGATGACCCGCGTCCCGTCTGTTTCCGGCAGGGGTTCATCGTTTTCATTGAGCAGGGCGACGATGCATTTTTCCAAATACGGGACGACGTCGTTGCCGTCTTTGATTTCCTTCGATTTGACACCGGTCCGGATCTGGTCCAGGAGGTATTCCGTCGTTTCGACGCCAATATCGCCGGTGAGCATGACCGCTTCCAGGTCATCGTACATGTCGTCGTCGATTTTGGCATAGCCGCGGACGACGGTTTCGATATTCTGGATGAGCGAGTGTTTCGTCTTTTCTAAGCCTTTGCGCAGTTTTGAAAAAAATCCCATAGTTATGTTCCTTCCTTTAACAATTCATCTACTTTGACAGTCAGCAGGCGCGATACGCCTTTTTCTTCCATGGTCACGCCCAACAGGGTATTGGCCGCTTCCATGGTCTTGCGGCGGTGGGTGATGACGATGAACTGCGTCGCACCGCTGTAATTCTTGAGGTATCGGGCCATGCGTTCGACATTGGCTTCGTCCAGGGCGGCGTCGACTTCGTCGACCAGGCAGAACGGTGCCGGATGATAGGCCAGAAAAGCCAGGAGCAGGGCAATGACCGTCAGGGCCCGTTCGCCGCCGGAGAGAAGCGTCAGGGACTGCTGCTTCTTTCCTGGCGGGCGGATATAGATTTCCACACCGGCTTCCAGGATATGTTCCTTGTCGGTCAGGGCCAGGTGGGCCGTACCGCCGCCGAAGAGACGGCTGAAGATATCCTGGAAGTGGACGCCGATTTCCTTGAAGGCCTTGGCGAATTGTTCGGCCATGGCCGCGTCGATTTCAGCGACGACAGTCCGCAGTTTTTCCCGCGATTCTTTCAGGTCATCGCACTGGCGGTTGTAGAAGTCCCGCTTTTCCAGAGCCGTCTTGTATTCGTCTTCAGCTGCCGGGTTGATGGTCCCCAGGGCTGTAATCTGCCCTTTCAGGGAGGCGACCTTGTCGTGGAGCTCTTTCAGCGAGCCTTCGCGGCGGCGCTCCATGGCTTCCTGGCGGCTCAGGCCCTGCATGGCCAGCCGTTCTTCGTGATGGCTGATATCGCTCTTGTATTTTTCCCGCTGGATGTCGGCGGCGTTGCAGCGCTGCTGCCAATCCTGATGGCGCCGGCGCAGGTCGTCGACGACACCATCCAGGTCCTGGCTCTGTTTCAAAGACTCATTGCGGGTCTGATAAAAAGCCTCTTTGGCCTGGTCGCAGCGGACCGTATCGGCTTCTTTCAAGGTAATATTTTTCGACAGTTCTGTCAACAGGCGGGCCGCTTCTTCCTGGCGGCGGCGCAAATCCCGGCGGCGCTGGGCCAGGGCCTGTTCCTGTACCGTCAGTTCCTGCTGCCATTTGTCATGCTGGCGCAGCTGGTCGTCGCCATGGCTGGCCTGTTCTGTCAGTTTGGCTACGGCAATCTGCCGTTCCGTCAAGGTCTGGCGGCACTGGGCGGCTTCGGCCTTGGCAGCATCACAGGCGTCCTGCCATTGCTGGACATCGGCGGCCGGCCCCGTTTCCATATCGGCCAGGGCGGCTTCCTTGGCGACCAGCCGGGCCTGCATGTCGGCCCGTTCCTTTTCCAAGGCTTCGACGCGCTGGTCAAAATCAGCCAGGGCCTGGCGGATATCGGCCAGGCCCTTCTCTTCCTGACCGCCCTGCCAGCGGGCCTGTTCCGCAGCCTGGCTGGCTTTGCGCCAATGGTCTTCGGCCTGGGCCAGTTCCCGGGCAGATTCTTCGGCCTGCTGGCGCAGTTCCCGGCCCTCAGCGGCCAGGGTTTCCAGGCGCTGCTGGCCACGGCGGCAGGTCTCCTGCAATTCCTGCAGCAGCGCCCGCCGGCTGATGAGGGAACCTTCCTGATTGCGGGCGCTGCCGCCGGTCAGGGAGCCGCCGGCGTTGAACTGCGTCCCGTCGAGGCAGACGATGCGCAGGCGATGGCCGTATTTCCGGGCCACAGCCGAGCCCGTATCCATGGTATCGGCCAGGAGGGTCCGCCCTAAGAGGGATGAAAAGACCTTTTCATATTTGGCATCATAAGAAATAGCATCGGAGGCGAAGCCGAGCATGCCCGGTTCGCCGGCAGCCCGTTCTTCATCGGCTGTCCGCTGCCGGCTGCGCAGGGTATCCAGGGGCAGGAAGGTCGTCCGGCCGGCTTTTCTGTCTTTTAAATACGAAATAGCCTGTTTGGCCGCCCTTTCGTCTTCGGCGACGACGTAACGGACGGCACCGCCCAGGGCGACGTCGATGGCGACGGCAAAGCGCGACGGGATCTGGCAGAGTTCGCCGACGGCGCCGCACAGCCGGCTGCGCCAGGGCTGGCTGGCCGTCAGGACGACTTTGACCGCCCGTCCCAGGCCTTCATGTTCCTGTTCCATGCTCTGGAGGACGCGCATGCGCTGGGAGGCGGCGTCGACATCGCCGCGCAGGCGGCGGTATTCGTCTTCTCCTTTTTTCAGGCGCTGGCCCTTTTCCTGAGCCTTCTGTCGCAGCGAGGCGGCCTGCTTTTCAAAGGCGGCGGCTTTTTTCTGGCACGCTTCCTGTTGGGCCCGGGCTTCCTCATGGCGGGCTTCTGCCGCTGTCAGGGTCTGCTTCTTGTCTTCCCACTGCTTCAGGGCCTGCTGGCAGGCGGCTTCATTTTCTTCCAGGCGGCGGCGCAGGTCTTCACTGTCCCGGCGCAGCATGAAAGCGTCGCGGCTGCGCTTGGAGTTGGCGTCGACCCGTTCCTGCAGGGCTTTGGCTGCCGCTTCGGCCTTGGCTTCAGCCTGGCCGAACAAAGTCTGGGTCAAGGTCAAGGCCTGTTGAGCCGCAGCCAGTTCAGCTGCTTTCTGGTCCTTCTGGGCCTGCAGGGTTTCTTTTTGTTCCTGCCAGGCTGCCTGGCGCTGCTGCAGCTGAGCGGCGTCGTCAGCGGCCTGGGATTCGTTATCGGCCAGTTCGGCCTGCCGCTGCCGGCAGGCTTCACGGCGGTGGACGAGGCTGTCCAGCTCGTTGTGGACGGCCATGGCTTCTTCATCGAGGCGGCGCAGTTTTTCGTCGTCTGCCGCCATGACCTCCAACAGGGCCTTGCGTTTTCCCTCGGCCGCTGCCAGTTCCTGGGCGGCCTTTTCTTCTTCTGCCGCCGCCGTCATGCGGCTGTTCTCGGCTTTGGCCAGGAGGCGTTCGCTGTTGCGCAGTTCCTGCAAGGTCACGGTCCCTTCATAGGCCAGGCGCTCGCTGTCGAGGCAGCGGAATTTCTGCAGAGTTTCTGCCTGTTCCTGCAATGGTTCCAGCCGCTCTTCGAGGACGCTCATGAGGTCGCGGATGCGCTCCAGGTTGCGCTCGGTCTCGGCGATCTTGCGCAGGCCGTCGGCCTTGCGGCCTTTGAAGCGGCTGATGCCGGCAACTTCTTCAAAGATGACCCGCCGCTCTTCGGGCTTGCTGTTGAGGATGCGGTCGACGCGGTTCTGGCCGATGACAGCCATAGAGTCCTGGCCGATACCCGTATCGGCGAAGAGGATATGGATATCTTTCAGGCGGCACGGCCGGCGGTTGATATAGTATTCACTGTCGCCGGAGCGGAAGAGGCGCCGCGTGACGACGACTTCCGTGAATTCCGTATCCAAGGCGTGGTCGCTGTTATCGAAGTACAGCGAGACTTCCGCTGCCCCCTGGGGCCGGCGGGTCTGGGTCCCGGCAAAGATGATGTCTTCCGACTTCTGCCCCCGCAGCTGGCGGACATTCTGTTCCCCCATGACCCAGCGGACGGCATCGGAAATATTGCTCTTGCCGCTGCCATTGGGCCCGACGATGGCCGTAATGCCCTTGTCGAAGGTCAGGGTCGTCTTATCTGCAAAGGACTTGAATCCCCGCAGTTCCATTTTCAATAATTGCATAGTTTCTACTCTCTCTGTGGACTGCCCGGGCGGACACGGTATGGCGCCGCATGGCAGTCCTGCTTATTTACTCGTACAGTTAATGATACCATAATTACCAGCCTGCCGCCACCACGGCGTCGCCAGCCAGGGCTGGGCAAAGTTTGTGTAAAATATCAGGGAAAACCTTGACGAGTCCTGTCTTAATGGATTATATTAGAATTTGGGTTTGAAGGCCCTCATTCTGCAGAAAGGGAGAGTACCGTAATGATTCAAGTTTATAAACACAGCAACGGCCATCTGGAAGACAACATTTCCCTGGCATCGGCTGAAAAAGGATCCTGGATCCACGTCGTAAATCCCGATTCCGAAGATTTACAGCTCGTATCCATGGTCACGGAAATCCCCACTGATGTTCTGAAAACCGCCTTGGACACGGAAGAACGTTCCCACGTCGAAATCGAAGATAACTACATCTTTGTCGTCATCAACATCCCAATCATCTTGGAAACGGACAGTTATGACACCTTGCCCCTGGGCATTTTCATTACACCGGACTTCATCATCACCCTCTGTATTCAAGAAACAGAAGTCATGCGCGCCTTTACGGAGAATAAGTATCCTCTGTTCTATACATTCAAGAAGACGCGTTTCTTATTCCAGATCCTGTACCGTTCGGCGACGCTGTTCCTGCGCTACTTGATGCAGATCAACCGCCGGACCGATGACATCGAGGAAATCCTGCGCCATTCCATGCGCAACAAGGAATTCTTCCTGCTCCTGGAATTACAGAAATCCTTGACGTACTTCACGTCGGCCCTGCGCAGCAATGGCATCGTCATGGAACGGCTCATGCGCCTGCGCCGCAATACGTCGCTCCACCACCTCATCAAGATGTATGAAGAAGACGAAGACCTCCTGGAAGATGTCATCATCGAAAACAAGCAGGCTATCGAAATGGTCGAGATGTATTCCAACATCCTCATGAATATGTCCGATACCTTTGCATCCATCATTTCCAACAACCTGAACTTGGTCATGAAATTCCTGGCTTCCATTACGATCATGCTGGCCGTCCCGACGATCATCTTCAGCCTGTGGGGCATCAACGTCCCCGTCCCCTTCCAGGACACGACAGCCGGCTTCTATTACGTCGTAGGCATCGCCATGTTCTGCACCGTCGTCGCCGTCATCATGCTCTGGCGGAAGGATTTATTCTGAAAGGCCCTTCACCATGCTCTTTATGGGTTCAAAAGAGCGGCGGTGAATGGGACAGGGCCCGTATTTTTGCAACGCTTCCATATGCATTTTCGTCAAATATCCCTTGTGCACGGCAAAGCCGTACTGGGGATATTTTTTGTCGTATTCGACCATGAGGCGGTCACGCGTGACTTTGGCGATAATCGAAGCGGCTGCGATGGACGCGCTCAGGGCGTCGCCGTGGACCAGGGACTTATGGGGCACGGTCAGTTCCCGAAGAGGCATGGCATCGACCAGGACGGCTTCAACCGGCACGGCCAGGCCGTTCACGGCGTCGTACATGCCCTGCATGGTGGCGTGGTAAATATCGAGTTCGTCGATTTCTTTTTCCGACTTGGCCACACAGGATATGGCAACGGCTTCAGCCATAATTTTATCATAGAGGACGTCCCGCTTGGCCGGCGGGACTTTTTTGCTGTCATTGAGGCCGGGACATTCCCAGTAGGGCGGCAGGATGACGGCGGCCACCATGACCGGGCCGGCAGCCGGGCCGCGGCCGGCTTCGTCGATGCCGGCTACGTGGTACAGCCCTTGGTTGTAGTAAGCCGTTTCCTGGGCATACATGTGCAGGACCCGTTCCCGTTCGGCTTCTTCCCGGATTTTCTGGCGCATATAGGCGGCAGCCAGCTTGCGGACCGACACGCGGCCGTCTTCTTTCATGGCTGCCAGGAGGTCCTGGACGTCACCGCCAGCGGCCAGGCGGGCCTTGAGGTCGGCGACGCGGAGTTTCTCGATGTCCATGGTCAGTCCTCCCCTTCCCATTCGCCCAGCCGGTCCAGGGAGATGGCACCGATCTTGCCTTCGCGGAATTCCTTGAGGATGAGCTTGTATGTCTTTTCCAGGTCGACGATGCCGCCGGAAACAATACAGCCCCGCTTGCGGCCGATGGCTTCGATCGTGTCCAGCGGTTTGTCACAGAGGGTTTCCAGTTTATAACGGGCCTTCAATTCATCAGGGTACTGGGCCGATAACTGTTCGATGAGCTGCATGATGACCGTTTCCATGTCGAAGACCGTATCGGAAATGGCCCCTGTCGCTGCCAGGCGGTAGGCACAGACCTGGTTTTCCAGTTTTGGCCACAAGACGCCCGGCGTATCCAGGAGGTCGAGCTGGTCGCCGATGTGGACCCACTGCTTGCCCTTCGTTTCGCCAGGCTTGTCGGCCGTCTTGGCCGCACTGCGGCGGGACAACTTGTTGATGAGCGTCGATTTGCCGACGTTAGGGATGCCCAGGATCATGGTACGGACGGCGCGGTTCTTGAGGCCCCGGGCCTTCCAGCGGGCCAGCTTCGGCGCCGCCAGGGAGCGGACCAGGGAAATGAGCTGTTTCACCCCTTTGCCGCCTTTGCTGTTCAGGGCCAGGACCTTGCGTCCCTGCTGCTTGTAATAGGCCACCCATTCGTCGAGGACGGCCGGGTCGGCCAGGTCGGCCTTGTTGAGGACGACGACAGACGGCTTGTCGCTGATGAGGGACTTAATCATGGGATTGGTGCTGCTCATAGGGATACGGGCATCGACGAGTTCGATGACGACGTCGATGATCTTGAGATTTTCCTGAATAAGGCGCTTGGCCTTGGCCATGTGGCCGGGATACCAATTGATTATCATAGTGAATCTCCTTTGGTGATGAGAAAAAAGGGCTTGTCGAACGACGACAAGCCCTTTTTAGTTGTTAGTGACTAGTTGTTAGTTTTTAGTAGATGGCTTTATTTTAAAACTTCTAACTGCAAACTACAAACTCACGCTATTAGCCTTCTCTTGTTGCGGTGAGTTTCTGGATGTGGGCGATGACTTCGTCGATCGGTTTGGCGCCTAAATCGCCTTTGGAGCGGTCACGCAGGCCGAGGGTGCCGTTTTCCATTTCTTTATCGCCGACGACAGCCATGTAAGGAACTTTTTCCATCTGAGCCTTGCGGATCTTGTAGCCGATTTTTTCGCTGCTTTCATCGACTTCGACGCGGATGCCCAATTTCTTGAACTTCTTAGCCAGGTCTTTGCAGTAAGCCAGGTGTTTGTCGGAGATGGGCAGGAACTTGATCTGGACCGGAGCCAGCCATACCGGGAAAGCACCGGCATAGTTTTCGGTAATGATGCCCAGGAAGCGTTCGATACTGCCGAAGCAGGCACGATGTACCATGACCGGGCGATGTTTCTGGCCATCTTCGCCGATGTAGGTCATGTCGAAGCGTTCCGGCATGAGCATGTCGAGCTGGATAGTACCGCACTGCCAGGTACGGCCGATGGAGTCTTTCAGGTGGAAGTCCAGTTTCGGACCGTAGAATGCGCCGTCGCCTTCGTTGATGACGTACGGGATGTGGCGTTCTTCGATGACGTCATGCAAGGTCTTGGTAGCCAGTTCCCAGATTTCGTCGGAGCCCATGGAGTCTTCCGGACGAGTGGACAATTCGACGTGATATTCCAGGCCGAACTGTTTGTAAGCCTTGTCGAAGAGGTCCATGACGCCGGAAATTTCTTCTTTCATCTGACTCGGCAGCATGAAGATGTGAGCATCGTCCTGGGTGAAGCAACGGACGCGGAACAGGCCGTGGAGAGCCCCGTGGAGTTCATGGCGATGGACCAGGCCGAGTTCAGCCATGCGCATCGGGAAGTCGCGGTAGCTGTGGACGTTGCTCTTATAGACCAGGATGCCGCCCGGGCAGTTCATCGGTTTGATGGCGTAAGGCTGTTCATCGATAGTCGTGAAATACATATTGTCGCGATAGTGATCCCAATGGCCGGACTGTTCCCAGAGATGACGGTTGAGGATCATCGGGGTCATGATTTCGTCGTAATCGGCTTCGTCATGGAGTTCATGCCAGAATTTGAGCAAGTTGTTGCGCAGGATCATTCCCTTGGGATGGAAGAACGGGAAGCCCGGGCCTTCTTCGTGGAAACTGAACAGGTCGAGTTGTTTGCCCAGTTTACGATGGTCGCGCTTTTCAGCTTCTTCCATCATCTTCAGGTATTCATCGAGTTCCGATTTCTTTTCAAAAGCGGTCCCGTAAATACGCTGGAGCATCTTGTTGTGTTCATCGCCGCGCCAGTAAGCGCCGGCAACGGTGCGCAGCTTGAAGGCCTTGACGGCACCGGTCGAAGCGCAGTGCGGACCGGCACAGAGGTCGACGAAGTCGCCCTGGCGGTAGATGGAAATGACGGCATCTTCCGGAAGGTCTTCGATGAGTTCTACTTTATAATCCTGGCCAGCGTCTTTGAAGAGTTTCAAAGCGTCGGCACGAGACAAGACTTCTTTGGTAATGGGAAGGTTTTCTTTGACGATCTTAGCCATTTCAGCTTCAATGGCAGCAAAGTCTTCCTGTGTGAAACGGTGTTCTGTGTCGAGGTCGTAGTAGAAGCCGTTTTCAATGGACGGGCCAATGGCGAACTTGACGCCCGGGAAGAGGTGCTGGATAGCCTGTGCCATGACATGAGATGCTGTATGGCGGAGCGTATCTTTCCCTTCCTGGTCGGCGAAGGTGAGGAATTCAACGGTCGAGCCGTCGACGATGGTTTCGCGGAGGTCCGTGACTTCACCGTTTACCTTTGCGACTAATACTTTCTTTGCAAGACTGTTGCTGAGCTGTTTGACAGCTTCGGCAAGAGAGATGCCATCGGGAAACTGTTTTTTGCTTCCGTCTTTTAATACTAATTCTGCCATTACAAACATCCTCCTTAATAAAAAAAGCTCTCGTCCTCAAGGGACGAGAGCATAACTCACGTGGTTCCACCCTAGTTCACCGGAAAATCCGATGTACTCAAGCGCGATAACGGGGCGGCCGGGATCCCCTACTTACTTCGGGAATCCTGCTCCAAGGCGGTAACTTGCCAGACTTTATAAAGCACTCTCACCATCGTGCCTCTCTCTGTAATAAAGGAGCTATCAAGTGTTGTCCTTTTCAAAGCATCTTACATATCTCTATGTATGCGTAAATTATACGGCAGGAAATGGGGGTTGTCAAGAGAGAAAAGAGGCTGTCTTAAAGCGACAGCCTCTTTTTGAGTTTGTAGGGGTCGCCCGTGGGCGACCCGCCAGGTATTTGCACGATGTTTCTAGCAACTTGAATAGGAAACCACACATATGCTGAAACGGGTTCGCCACGTGCGAACCCCTACGAACCAGCGGTCAGACACTAACGGCCAGCTGCCAGCAGCAAAAAAGGTCTATCGCATAGCGATAGACCTTTTGATTATACACGGTTAGATAACTTATGCAATGCCTTTCTGTTTCTTGATAGCTTCTGTGAGGAGCGGGAGAACTTTGAAGACATCGCCTACGATACCATAGTCGCAGACTTTGAAGATCGGAGCATCTTCGTCTTTGTTGATAGCGATGATGCAGTCAGAACCAGTCATGCCTGCCAAGTGCTGGATAGCACCGGAAATAGCGCATGCAATGTAGATCTTCGGACCAACTGTTTTACCAGTCTGGCCAACCTGATGGAGAGCGTCGATCCAGCCAGCGTCAACAGCTGCACGGGATGCACCAACAGCGCCGCCGAGGACGTCTGCGCATTCTTTGAGGATACCGGTCTTGAACGGTTCTTCACCATTCATGCCACGGCCGCCAGCAACGATAACGTCAGCATCTTCGATTTTAACGCCTTCGCCGCCCAATTTGATGAGTTCGACGAATTTGGTCATGAAGTCAGCATCGGAGAGGTTAGCTTTCTTTTCGATAACTTCGCCAGTTGCAGAAGGATCTGCTTCCGGTTTTTTGAAGACGTGCGGGCGGACAGTACCCATCTGCGGACGGTTGTCCGGGCAGATGATTTCAGCCATGATGTTGCCGCCGAGAGCCGGACGGGTCCATACGATGGTCTTCTTGTCGTCGTCAACGCCGAGCTGTGTGCAGTCAGCGGTGAGGCCAGTCTTCAAGGAGTTAGCGACACGCGGGCCGAGGTCACGGCCAATGTTGGTAGCGCCAACGAGGAATACGTTCGGTTTTTCTTCATGGAAGAAATCGCAAATAACTTTTGCATAAGCCGTCGTATTGTAATGTTCGAGCTGAGGATCATCATATACGAATACTTTATGAGCACCGTGAGCGATGAGTTCCTGAGCCAACGGTTTTACGTCTTTACCAATGAGGATTGCACCGACTTCGTCGCCGATGGTGTCAGCCAAGATGCGAGCCTGGCCCAACAATTCGAAAGATACATCACGTAATTTGCCTTCGAACTGTTCAGCAATTACATAAATGCCTTTATATTCTGCTAAATCCATTTTCACTGTTCCTCCTTAGATTAAATGATTTTCTGGGCAACCAGTTTTTCCATAACCTGGTCGACGATTGCCTGTTCGTTGTCATCTTCAACTTTGAGAACGAGACCACCGGATCTCTGAGGCGGTGTGAAAATCTTGCGGACTTTAGTCGGAGAGCCAGACAAACCGATCTGAGCGTCATCAGCTGCAACAGCAGCAGCGTCCAAGTTCGGGATTTCGCGGCGTTTTGCTTTCATGGTGCCACGAATGGTCGGGAAACGCGGTTCGTTCAAGTCTTTAACAGCGGTAATCAATACCGGGAAGTTAGCTTCCGTTACGATGTAGCCTTCTTCGTTTTCCTGCTGAACAGTAACTTTGTTGCCTTCGACTTTGATGTCGCGGGCATACGTAATCTGAGGAATACCGAGTTCGCAAGCGATCTGCGGGCCAACCTGAGCGGTATCGCCGTCGATAGCCTGTTTGCCGCAAAGGATGATATCGAACTGTTCGATACCTTTGTCAGCAGCTAATTTTTTGATAGCCTGTGCCAAAGCATAGCCCGTAGCTAACGTGTCGGAACCACCGAGTTTGCGGTCGGACAGAAGATATGCATCGTCAGCGCCCATTGCGAGGCCTTCACGAAGAACGTCTTTTGCCTGATCAGGACCCATCGAGAGTAACGTAATCTTTACGTCTTTGTCAGCATCTTTCATCTGAAGAGCTGCTTCCAGAGCATTCTGGTCGAAGGGGTTAAAAATGTTAGGAACACCAGCACGAATGACGGTATGTTTTACGGGGTCAATCTTAACTTCTGCTGTGTCCGGAACTTGTTTGACACATACCAATATTTCCATTTACGTTTGCCTCCTAAAATCTTTTTTTATGTAACAGGCTTGGCTGATGCCAAGCCTGCATCATAAACTTCACTTATCTTAACAGAGCACCGCCTGTAACCATGAGCTGAACTTCGTTCGTGCCTTCGTAGATCTGAGTGATCTTAGCATCGCGCATGTGACGAGCAACCGGATATTCTTCGCTGTAGCCATAGCCGCCGAAGATCTGGACTGCTTCAGTCGTTACGCGCATAGCAACGTCGGAAGCAACGCGTTTTGCGATAGCAGCGTCAACGGTGAAGGGTTTGCCTTCCTGTTTCTTGCAAGCAGCTTTGTAAACGAGGTTACGAGCAGCTTCGATCTGCATCTTCATGTCAGCCAGTTTGAAGGAAATGGACTGGAATTTGCAGAGCGGTTTGCCGAACTGTACACGCTGTTTGGAGTATTCAACAGCATCTGCCAGTGCAGCTTCTGCAATGCCGAGAGCCTGAGCAGCAACGCCGATACGGCCGCCGTCCAAAGTCATCATAGCGATCTTGAAACCTTTGCCTTCTTCGCCGAGCATGTTTTCAGCCGGAACTTTGACGTCCTGGAATACGAGTTCCATGGTCTGCGAAGTATGGATGCCCATCTTGTCTTCTTTCTTACCGAAAGTGAAGCCAGGCATGCCGTCTTCGAGGATGAAGGCTGTAATGCCGTGGTTGCCTTTGCTCTTGTCGGTCATAGCGAAGACGATGTAGATATCAGCAGCGCCGCCGTTGGTGATGAAAATCTTGGAGCCGTTCAGCGTGTATGTGCCGTCGTCGTTCTTAACAGCAACAGTCTGCTGGCCGGAAGCATCAGTACCAGCGTTCGGTTCGGTCAAGCCGAAAGCACCGAGTTTAGTACCTTCAACCAAAGGAACGAGGAATTTTTCTTTCTGAGCTTCTGTGCCGAACTGCCAAATCGGGTTAGCGCAAAGGGAAACCGTTGCCGACAGGGTGATAGCAACACCAGCGTCGTATTTAGCCAATTCTTCAACAGCGAGGATGTAGCTCAAAACGTCGCCGCCGTCATCGCCGGAACCGCCGTATTTTTCTTCGAAGTAAGCGCCAGTAATACCGAGGCTGAGCAGTTCGTCGATAAGGTCTTTGTCATAAATACCTTTGTGGTCGCGTTCCGTAATGGTCGGAGCTAATTTCTTTTCGCCGAAATCATGAGCGAGTTTTAAGAAGTCCTGTTGAATATCTGTTAAGTTAAAATCCATGATGTTTCCACTCTCCTTAGTGTATAGTTAGTTTAGTAAAGCCATAAGATAAAAACCTGAACATCGAGGCGATACATTTCCTTACAGTAAATTCTGTCTGGATATATATTCACACCGCCTCAGTGCTTACAAATGCATTGTACAACTTTTCACATGTTAAATCAATAGCAAAAAGCCTATAAAGCACAATATCACTATTCCATTTTCTCATCCTAAAACTTTAACAAGACTTTTTTGTACTAATGGAGGCAAAAAGATTAAAATCTTCTTGACAGAGTACGCCTTGCTTTTCCGTATACGCTTTTGTACGTATACCTAACTATGCTGGTTACAAATATTAAGGAAAGCTTACGGTTGTATTATAGCACGGATACCCCGGAAGTTGTCAAGGATGTGTGCCGTAATTCCCCAGATTTTATAATTTTCATACGTATAAATCTTGACGTTATACGTCCGGCGCTGTTTCCAGCCTGTCTGATGGGAAATATCCAGGCCCTTGGGAAAGTCCGGTGCCGGCCGGGTAGCCAGTTCGACGCGGCCGATTTCCGGTCCATGCTCATCGAACCAGGACAGAGGGACCGTAAAGGTATGGTCCACTTCGCCCCGGCTGAGGACGAAGTCATCTGTATCCATATAGGCGGCAAAGGGCCATACGGTGACGCCTACAGGTGATTCCATGTAGTCCAGGGGGCCCCAGACGTGGATATGGGACGGGTCGACGCCGAGTTCCTCCTTCGTCTCCCGCAGGGCCGCTTCCAGAGCGCTGTCGTCGCCGTCGTCGATGCGGCCGCCGGGGAAGCAGACGTCGCCAGGCTGCCAGCCCAGCTTGCTGCTGCGCACTTCAAACACGGCCTGTTCTTCCCCGTCTTTGTAGATAATCGGCACTAAGACGGCACAAGCCCGCGTATTCATACAGGTGTTCTGGCGGACGATACGGTCCGGCCATGGCTTAAATGCTTTCATACAAGGCTCCTTTCTGAGGAAAAGACTAAGTTCAAAGAAGTACAAAGTAAAAGGGCCTGTCGTACTTCGACAAGCCCTTTTACTGTAGGGGCGCCACGCTGGGCGCCCGTATCTGTTAGTTGTCAGTGGCTAGCCATCAGCTTATAGCTAACCCCAACCTCTCCGGCCTTTCAGGCCACCTCCCCTATCAGGGGAGGCAAAACTGCGAACTGCGGCCGGCGGGCTCGTCACGTGCGAGCCTCTACTTATTTTATGACGATGTTGATGATCTTCTTCGGTACGACGATGAATTTGACTACTTTCTTATCGCCGATGAATTCCTGGATGTGCGGTAAAGCCAGGACTTTTTCCTGCAAGGCATCTTTGTCGATGTCGACGGCTACGGTCAGGCGGTCGCGTACTTTGCCGTTGATCTGGACAGGCAGTTCGATTTCATCGACGACGAGAGCCGATTTGTCGACTTCCGGCCAATCCTGAGCATGGACGCTGCCTTCAAAGCCGCATTTCTGCCAGAGTTCTTCCGTAATATGCGGTGTGAAGGGAGCCAGGAGCTTGAGCAGGTTCTTGTTGGCTTCCAAGGCAACGGCCTTGTGGATGGTCTTGTTAGCGCCGACATAGGCATGCATGGCGTTAACGTATTCCATAATCGAGCTGACAGCCGTATTGAGGCCGTAGTTGCCGTCTGTGCCGCGGACGTCTTCTGTGACCTTGGCAATGGCTTTGAATTCCTGGAAACGCAGTTCTTTTTCGGCTTCCGTATAGTCCGTCCCTTCGAGGCCGTCTTTGACCAAGTCCTGGAACTGATGGACAATGCGCCATACACGGTTGAGGAAGCGGTAAGAGCCTTCGACGCCCTGGTCAGACCAGGCCAGGTCGCGTTCGGGCGGAGCCGCGAAGAGGATGAACAGGCGGGCCGTATCGGCGCCGTATTTGGCGATGATTTCTTCCGGCGATACGATGTTGCCCTTGGACTTACTCATCTTGCTGCCGTCGAGGAGGACCATGCCCTGTGTCAGCAGGCGTTCGAAAGGTTCGACATTGTTGACCAGGCCGGCGTCATAGAAGACCTTCATGAAGAAACGGGAATACATGAGGTGCAGGATGGCGTGTTCGATGCCGCCGATATACTGGTCGACGTTCATCCAATGGTTGGCTTTCTTCGGATCCCAGGCTTTTTCATCATTGCGGGCATCGGTATAGCGGAGATAGTACCACGACGAGCAGACGAAGGTATCGATGGTATCCGTTTCACGCGTAGCCGGGCCGCCGCATCTCGGGCACGTGCAGTGGACGAAGTGTTCGCTCGTAGCCAGCGGCGATACGGCGCCAGCCGTGAACTTGACGTCTTCCGGCAGCTTGACCGGCAGCTGGTCTTCCGGTACGAGCTGTTCGCCGCATTTCGGGCAGTAGATGATAGGGATAGGAGCGCCCCAATAGCGCTGACGGGAAATGAGCCAGTCGCGCAGGCGATAGTTGACGCGGCGTTTCCCCAGTCCCTTTTCTTCCATGTAGTCGATGATGGCTTTCATGGCTTTATGCATTTCCATGCCCGTGAAAGGACCGGCATTGACCAGGACGCCGTCCTTGTCTTCATAGGCATGGTCCATTTCTTCCAGCTTCAGTTCGTGGTCTTTCGGCTGCAAAGTGATGATCTTCGGGATGTTGTATTTCGTAGCGAACATCCAGTCACGCTGGTCACCCGTCGGTACGCCCATGACGGCGCCGGTACCATAATCGTAGAGGACGTAGTTGGTGATCCAAATCTGGACGCTCTTGCCCGTCAGCGGATGGACGCAGTCGATGCCGGTATACATGCCGACTTTTTCCGATTCCGTGCTCGTCCGTTCGATATCGCTGGTATTGCGTACTTTTTCGCAGAATGCTTCCAGTTCGGCTTTCTTGGGATTGTTTTCCAAAATCTTGTGGACCAGCGGATGTTCCGGCGGCAGGACGACGAAAGTGACACCGTAAATCGTGTCAGGACGCGTCGTGTAGACGGCTACTTTTTCCTTCAGGCTGGGAATGTCGAAGCTGAATTCCAAGCCTTCACTGCGGCCGATCCAGTTCTTCTGCATAGTCTTGACGCGTTCCGGCCAGCCCGGCAGGAGTTTCAGATCGTCGAGCAGGCGGTCTGCGTAGTCGGTGATTTTGAAGAACCACTGTTTCAAGTCCTTTTTGACGACCGGTGTGTCGCAGCGCCAGCATTTGCCTTCGATGACCTGTTCGTTGGCCAATACGGTGTTGCATTTTTCGCACCAGTTGACTTTAGCTTCTTTGCGGTAAGCCAGGCCGCGTTTGTAGAGCAGTTCAAAGATCCACTGCGTCCATTTATAGTATTTTTCGTGGCACGTAGCGACTTCGCGGTCCCAGTCATACGACAGGCCCAGGGCTTTCTGCTGGCGTGTCATGTTTTCAATATTGCTGTATGTCCATTCTGCAGGCGGGATATTGTGTTTGATAGCTGCGTTTTCTGCAGGCATACCGAAAGCATCATAGCCCATAGGATGCAAGACGTTATAGCCGCTCATGCGGCGATAACGGGCAATGACGTCACCAATCGTGTAATTGCGGACATGACCCATGTGCAGGTTACCCGACGGATACGGGAACATTTCCAATACGTAGTACGGCGGCTTGCCGTTGTCTTCGGTGCAGCAGTCGCATTTACTTTCTTCCCATACGTGCTGCCATTTCTTTTCTATTTCCTGTGGAATATACTTTTCCAATTGTGAGAGCCTCCTATCCTGCCCCAGTCAAAATACAGACAGACTGTACTACAGCGTCTTGAGTATTATTATAGTGGCAGGGCGTCGTCAAGTCAATTCATGTTTTGCAAAACGCTGCCAAAAATGTGCCGGTTCAAAGCCTTTGCGCCAGAAGGCAGCGCCGCCCAAACCATAGGTCTGGACCAGGCCGGCTTTGGCTTTCAGTGACTTTTCATCTTCAAACCAGATCTTGACGGTCCCCGTCGTCAGCGGCAGTTCTAGATAATAGAGCTGCAGATCATCGTTCCAGACGACATAGTCCTTATAGGCCTTGAGGATGTCTTCGCTGTCGGCCATGGTCAACGTGCGGACGAAGAGCTTGCCCTTGCCGCCGCTCTTGCGCGCCGGAGCCGTGGCTGCAGCTTTGGGGGCCGTCTTGATACGACGCGGCAGGACACGGCGCTTATACGTTTCCCCATCGAGTTCGACAGGCATGATGACCGGCTGTTTGGCCCGACGGACATTTTCCTGTTCCGCCGTTACGACCTGGACCAGCATCGGCCCAGCCGCTTCTTCAGCTGCTTCTTCTCTGGCCTCGCTGTATTTCACGCCCTTTGCCGGCGGTGCGCCGACGACAGCCGGCCAGTCGTGGATGTCTTTCGGCAAATCGCGGCCATCGCTGGATTCATACCACAAGCGCATGTACAACGGCATGCCCAGCAGGACTTTCGACGGCGGTACGAGATCAATCGTATTCTGTACAGCCCGTTCGACCCAGGGATAGGAAGCGACAGGGCCGGCTGTCGTGCTGGCCCGGCCGAACTGGTCATAGGCCATGACCATGAGGTAGTCGAGATGCGGAGCCAGGGCCGCCCGGTCATAGACCAGGGACCAGTTGGGGCTGTCCGAGACGGGCGTGACATCCATGGAAAGCTGGATACCATAAGCATGGCAGGCCTGGGACAGTTTGGCCACAAAAGCCGTCAGAGCATCTTTATCGCTGTAATTGACGTTTTCAAAGTCGATGTTATAGCCTTTGAAATCATATAATAAGGCATAGCCGACGAGCTGGCGGACCATCGTGTCCTGGAGACGGCTGTTGCTCAGGACCTGATGGGTCAGTTTGGGGTTGAAATTGTTGTCGATCAAAGGCCACATAGCGTATCCCTTGCTGGTATACGTCGAAGCCAGCATATCGAAGTCGGGATTGCGCAGTTCGACGCCGCTTTCCGTCAGGCGGAAAGCACAGGGCGACATGACGGGCTGACGGGTCTGCAAAGACGGCAGGCTGGCGTCTTCCTTCATGACAGGGTCCCAAAAGAGGACGGTCCCCATCTTCCCTTCCTTAGCCGCTGCCGGTACTGCGTCCTGTACCTGGCGGAGTTCCGGTACCGTATGGACGGGCTGGGATGGCGGCAGGAGTTCGTTCTTTTCTGTCGTCCCGTTGCCCAGGACGTAGCTGATGCCCAGGGGACGGCGGACATGGCGGATATTGATGGTCCGGCCGCCGCTGACTGCTCGTCCCGGCAGAGTCAGCTGGACGTTTTCGTTCTGCCAGGCCGTCGAGCCGTTCTGGGCCTTCGGCAGGCGGAACCAGTAGGTCCCCTTGGCGTGGTCGGCTTCACGGATGCCGTATTGTTCCAGCGCCTTGTCAGAGACGAGCCAACGCCCCTGGTCTTCGACGATTTCCAGGTCTTTGATGGCTTCATCAGGGATAGGATTGGCTACGGTAGGTACATTGAAGGCCGGGTCCGACGCCTTGGCGCTGTCCGCAGCCGGCCCATTGGCCCAGGAAACAGCACTCAGGGACAGACAAATCAAGGCGGCCAGACAGGACGTCCGCATAACATGGTTGTATTTCATCGTCATTTGCTCCTCACGAGGATTGGAAAAAAGTCCTCAATCCTGTATAATTCTATGGTAACCGTGAACCTTTTCATGTTCCGTTCACATTGTTCCATTATACCACAACAAAGGGGTGTTTTATATTGCATCAATATCTATTTTTTATCGGTTCCTTCCCGATCCGGGCTTATGGGCTGTTATTCATGCTGGGTATCGTTTCTGCCGGCATTACGGCTTACTATATCATGAAACGCGACGGCCGGGGCTGGCACGTCCACATCTTTGACTTCACCATGTACTGCGGCCTGTCGGGCATCGTCGGCGGCCGTCTATGGGACGTCTTCTTCTTCGACTGGGCCTATTATCACAACCATCTGACGGAAATCCCCTACGTCTGGCAGGGTGGCATGGCCATCCAGGGCGGCCTGCTCTTCGGCGCCGTAGCCGGCATCCTGTACACGAAGTACCATCACATCGACACCTGGGCCTTTGCCGACCTCCTGGCACCGGCCATCATCCTGGGCCAATCCATCGGGCGCATGGCCAACCTCATGAACGGCGACGCCTTCGGCCATCCCACAGGCGGTGACTTCGGCATCGTCTATCCCGACACGACCCTGGCCTATCACACGTATGGCAATCAGCCCTTGTGGCCGGCCGAAGTCTGGGAAGGCCAGATTGACGTTCTGGTCTTCGTCGCTCTGCTCCTCTACAGCTGCTTCCCCCACAAAAAGGGCCAGGTATTCTGCCTGTACGTCATGCTCTACGCCGTCGAACGCTTCTTCCTGGAATTCCTCCGCGGCGACTACGTTAACCTGACGCTGGGCCTGAAATCGGCCCAGATGACCAGCGTCATCGCCTTCGCCATCGCCCTCATCGCCTTCATCCTCATCCAGTGGAAAGGCAGCGTGGATGAAAAAGTCAGTGGCTAGTGGTTCGTGACTCGTGGCTCGCAGTCTGCAGGCCGCAGGGGCCGTCCTAAAAGCCTTTCCAGCCCGTCAGGTACCGACCAACGGAAGGCGCAGGACGGTTGCTGGAATGGACAGCAGAGGCTGGCGGCCCGCCTGAATCTCTGTACACGCAAAAGAGGCTGTTGCATTAAGCAAAAACATGCGCTTAATGCAACAGCCTCTTTTGATTTATGGGATTTCCACAAGCGGGACGCCCTCTGGGCGTCCCCTACAAGCCGCTAGCAGCTAACTGCTAGCGGCTACTTTTCTTCCCGTTCCAGGGCATCTTTCAGGGTATGCCATGCCAGGACGGCGCATTTGACGCGGGCCGGCATGTTGGAGATGTTCTTCAGGGCGATGGCGTCTTCCAGTTCTTCCAACTGGTCATCGTCGGTGACTTCCCGTTTGATCATATCCAGGAAGAGGTCGACCAGGCGCAGGGCTTCTTTGACGGTCTTGCCTTTGATGAGGTCGATCATGATGTCCGCCGAAGCCTGGCTGATGGCACAGCCGTGGCCCGTATAGGCAGCGTCTTTGATGACGCCGTCCTGGATGTCGGCCTGGAGGGTGATGTCGTCACCGCAACTCGGGTTGTGGCCGTGTTCGCTGAGGTTGGCATCTTCCAGGGGATGTTTATTTTCCTGACACTGATTGTGTTCCAAGATGATGTCGGAATACAATTCGTTCATATTTTCCATGACTTTCTATCTCCTTAATCTTTAAAGCCCATCTGTTTGCGGACGAGGGGCAGTTTTTCCAGGAAGTAGTCGACTTCTTCCAGGGTATTGTAGATATAGAAGCTGGCGCGGTTCGAGGCTTCTACGCCCAAGTGAGCGCCTAAAGGCTGTGCGCAGTGGTGGCCCGAACGGATGGCGATGCCGAAGCTGTCCAGGATGGTCGCTGCGTCATGGGGATGGACGCCGTCGATGGTGAAGGTAATGACGCCGGTCTTTTCAGCCGGGTCGGTACTGCCGATGATGTGGATATGAGGGATTTTCTTCATCCCTTCCAGGCAGTGGCGGGTCAGTTCTTCTTCATGGGCTTCGATGTTGTCCATGCCCAGGTCTTGCAAATAGTCGATGGCAGCGTGCAGGGCAACGGCACCTTCGACGTTCTGGGAACCGGCTTCGAATTTGAAGGGCAGTTCGTTAAAGGTCGTCGACTGTTCCTTGACATATTCGATCATGTCGCCGCCGAGGAGGAACGGTTCCATGTCTTCCAGGATGGCTTTCTTGCCGTAAAGGACGCCCGTGCTGGCAGAACCGCACATCTTGTGGCCCGAGAAGGCGAAGAAGTCGCAGTCCATATCCTGGACGTCGGTCTTCATGTGCGGTGTCGACTGAGCACCGTCGACGATGGCGATGGCTCCGACGGAATGGGCTTTGGCGACGATTTCCTTGACCGGGCGCTTCATGCCGAAGACGTTGCTGACAGCGGCAAAGGCGACGATTTTCGTCTTGTCGTCGATCTTAGCCAGGTCTTCTTCTGTGAAGTGGCCTTCTTCGTCGAGGTACATATAATCGAGTACGGCGCCGGTCTTCTGGCAGACGCGCTGCCACGTGACCAGGTCGGAATGGTGTTCCGAAATGGGGATGACGATCTTGTCGCCTTTCTTCAGGCGCGGTTCTGCATAGCTGCGGGCTACGAGGTTCAGCGCTTCCGTCGTATTGCGGACGAAGATGACTTCTTCCGTCGAAGCGGCGTTGATGAATTTGCGGACTGCTTCGCGGGCTTCGTCGTACAATTCACCGGCTTCGATGCTGAGGACGTGGGCACCGCGATGGGGATTGCCGTTGTGGTGTTCCAAGAGGTCTACGATGGCGTGGATGACCTGGTACGGTTTCTGCGTCGTCGCAGCGTTATCAAAGTAAACGATCTGATGTCCATTATGAACTTTAGTCAAGATGGGGAAATCTTTGCGTACATTTAGCATGGCAATCACCTTTCTTGCGGCAGAACTGCATCTTTTCGCGTACAGCCTGGAGCGCTTTATTTTCTAAATCTTTATCACCCAGGGCATCGATGACCGGGCGGATATTCGATTCGACGATGATCAGCTGGGCGCCGGTTTCATTGAAGCCGCGGCTCATGAGGTAGAAGAGCTTGTCCTTATCGATCTGACCGGCACTGGAAGCATGGTTCCCGACGACGTCGTCTTCCTTGCAGAGGAGGAGCGGTACGGAAATGGAATGGACCTTCGGGCTGAGCAGGATGCACGTATCCGATTCAGAACCGACGGCTTTCTTGCCGCCGCGGAGGAAGTCGATAGTACCGCGGAAGAACTTCTTCGACGTATCGAGGAGGGCGCCTGTCGTCAAGATGTCCGTATTGGTCTTGACGCCCTGTGTGGGAACCCAGTAAGAGAAGTCGACGACCTGGTCGTCATGGCCGAGGTACATGGCCTGGCTGTTGAAATTGCTTTCATCGTGCATGAGGTCTGTCTTGTAATAGACGATGGCTGCCTTGCCGCCCAGTTCGGCACTGACGTAGTCAATCGTACTTTCTTTGCCGGCATCGCCGTAGCGGTGTTCGACGTGGCGGACGTTTTCGCCGTTGAGCTGGACCTTGCTGACTTTGACGTGAGCCCCTTCGCCGGTCTTGACGTAAGTGAGGAAGTTGACTGAGCCGTCATCGGCACTGCCGTCAAATTCCAGGTAGACCGTCAAATCGCTGTGGGCAGCGGCTTCGATTTTGAGCTGAGCCGTAAGCTGAGGCATCGCTTCGCTGAGGCTGTATTTCAAATGAACCGACCCTTTCTGGTTTTCGCCGACGCTGACGGCGCAGCCAGAATTGGCCTGGTTCAGTGCTTTTTGGAGTTCTTCCGCATTGGAACCCTGGAAATCGCCGAGGTCCGGCATCTGATTGCCTTCATAGAAGGTCACCGCTGCGTCGCCGTCGTGGCGTTCTTCCGGCGTATAAGCCGGAGCAGCCTGGGCTTTCAAGGGGTCCAATTCCAGGTGATTGACCTTCATCCAGCGGAAGGTCGGGCGCGGGAGTTGGTTGTACTGGATTTTTTCTGTCTTTACTGCCATGATGTTCCTCCTCCCCTATTTCAACGAACCTTTGAGTTCGAGATTGATCAGGTTATTCATTTCGACGGCATATTCCAAAGGCAGTGCCTTGGATACCGGTTCGACGAAGCCCCGGACGAGCATAGCCCGCGCTTCATCTTCGCTGAGGCCGCGGCTCATGAGGTAGAAGATGGCTTCGTCGGAAATACGGCCGATGGAAGCTTCGTGGCCGAGGTCGATGTTGTCGTTCTTGACGACGATAGCCGGAATCGTATCGGACTGCGACTGTTCGTCGAGCATGAGCGATTCGCAGCTGACGTTGGCCTTGGCACCGTCAGCCGGCGGGTTGATGACGACACTGCCGCGATAGATGCAGACGCCGCCGCTCTTGCTGATGGATTTAGAATTGATGTTGCTCGTCGTGTTCGGTGCGTTGTGGACGACTTTCGAACCCGTGTCGAGGTACTGGCCCTTGCCGGCAAAGGTGACGCCTGTGAATTCGCAGTGTGCGCCTTCGCCCTGGAGAATACTCATGGGGTAGAGGCACGACGTATGGGAACCGAAGGAGCCCGTGACCCAGTTGATCGTGCCGTTCTTGCCGACGATGGCCCGCTTGGTATTGAGGTTGTACATGTTCTTGGACCAGTTTTCGATGGTCGAATAGGTCAGGGATGCATCGTCGCCGATGAACAATTCGACGCAGCCTGCATGGAGGTTGGCGACATTGTATTTCGGAGCGGAACAGCCTTCGATGAAGTGGACTTTCGCGCCCTTTTCGACGATGATCATCGTGTGTTCAAACTGGCCTGCGCCCGGTGCATTGAGTCGGAAATAACTCTGCAGCGGGATGGAGACATCGACACCGGCCGGAACGTAGACGAAGGAGCCACCGGACCAGACGGCACCGTGCAGAGCGGCGAACTTGTGGTCCGTCGGCGGGACGAGCTTCATGAAATGAGCCTTGACGATGTCTTCATATTTTTCCAGGGCCGTATCGAAGTCGGTATAGACGACGCCCTGCTGGACCAGTTCGTCCTGGATGCTGTGGTAGACGACTTCCGAGTCGTACTGGGCACCGACGCCGGCGAGGGACGTCTTTTCGGCTTCCGGGATACCCAGGCGGTCGAAGGTGTCTTTAATGTCATCGGGGACGTCGTTCCAGTCAGCTTTCATCTGAGCGTTCGGGCGGACATAAGTGACGATGTTGTCCATGTCGAGTTCGCTGATGTCCGGGCCCCAGTCGGGATATTCCATGTGGTTGAAGATATCCAGCGATTTGAGGCGGAAATCGAGCATCCACTTCGGTTCATGTTTCTTTTCCGAAATTTCACGGACGATGTCTTCCGTCAGACCGGCATCGGTCTTATAGGAATAGGTAAAATCTTTCTTAAAGTTATACATGTTGCCGAAGTCGGCGAAGGTATCGATCTTCTGGCGTTCTTCAGCGATTTTTTCTTCTTTCTGTTCGACCAGTTTTTCTTTTTCCTGATCGACCAGCTTTTCTTTATTATCAGCCATAGCTGTACCTCCTACTATCCTTTGTATGCGTCGTAGCCGTTGGCTTCAATAGCCTGGATGAGCGATGCATCGCCGGTCTTGACGATCTTGCCGTCGATGAGGATGTGGACGAAATCCGGTTTCAAGTGCTGCAAGATTTCACTGTGGTGGGTAATGACCAGGATGGAATTGTTTTCATTGTGGTACTTGGATACCGTGTCCGATACGATGCGGACGGCATCGACGTCGAGGCCCGAGTCGATTTCGTCGAGCATGGTCAGTTTCGGTTCGAGCATGCACATCTGGAGGATTTCCGTCTTTTTCCGTTCGCCGCCGGAGAAGCCGTCGTTGACATAGCGTTCAGCATAGGACTTATCCATCTTCAGCTGTTCCATCTGGGCGTGGAGCTTCTTACGGAAGGGCATGATGCGCTGCTGCTGACCCGATACGGTGCTCTTGGCGTTGCGAATGAAGTTTTCAACGGAAATGCCCTGGACGGCGATAGGCTGCTGGAAGGCCATGAAGATGCCTGCTTTGGCGCGTTCATTGACGGGAGCTTCCGTAATATCTTTGCCTTCAAAGAAGATCTTGCCGGCTGTGACGACGTATTTCGGGTTGCCCATGATGGCATTGAACAGCGTCGATTTGCCGGCGCCGTTGGAACCCATGATGACATGTGTTTCGCCTGTGTTGATCGTCAGGTCGAGGCCTTTGAGGATTTCTTTGCCTTCGACAGCGATGTGCAAGCCTTCTACTCTTAATAATTCACTCATCAGTATCACTCCTACATAAGTTATACGTTTCACCTCTCCCCTGCGCAGCAGGACAGAGCGCGAATTTTTGTATTGATAAAGTGTACCATTTAGATACACTTACTGGACTGTTCTTAATGTACTCCATAAACGCCACAAAGTCAACCTATTTAGTAGCGTTTCTGGTTATTTTTTATCAAATTTATTATGCATCCACCGGGCCCGGGCCTTGCTATGCATCCATACCTGCATGACACAGACGGCGACAGCTGCCGCCAGCAGGCCTAGAAGACCTGCCGACGGGCCGTCGACGACGATGGCATAGAGTAAATAGGCATAGACGACGATCCATAAGAAGACCTTGAGCTTCATGAGCTTGGTCAGCTTATTCACAGGCGCCGCATCCTTCACAATTTTCTTCCGGGTCCCCGAAGAGGCGGGCTTTCTGGCCGCGCATAGCCAGGACGGCCTGGATGTACATGGCACATTCGATGCGCTTCTTCTGGATCTTGCAGCTCAGTTCATACGGCGTCTGGATGTTGCCGCCGTACTTGATGTTATTGGCATGGCAGCCGCCGCTGCAGAAGAACTTGGCCCAGCAGTCGCAGCAGATGGGCTTGTTGAGGACGTGCATGTCGCGGAAGAGCGGCGGCAGTTCCGTATTGGTCACGCCGTCATAGACGTTGCCGATGACATAGTCGTCCTGGCCGACGAACTGATGACAGGGATAGATGTCGCCGTTGGGGACGACGCACATGTATTCATGGCCGGCACCGCAGCCGCGCAGGCGCTTGGCGATGCAGGGACCGCGATAGAGGTCCATGATGAAGTGATAATAAATGAAGGGCCGGCCTTCATCCATGCGTTTCAGGTAGAAATCGGCCAGGCGGTCGTATTCTTCATAAATGCGGGGCAAGTCGTCATCGGTGATGGCATAGGACAAGTCGTCGCCGACGACGGGTTCCATGGACAGGCCTTCAAAGCCGAGGTCGGCCATGTGTTCTACGTCTTTGGTGAAATCGAGGTTGTATTTTGTATACGTCCCGCGGACGTAATATTCTTCACCGTTGCGGTGTTTCGCCGCATAGACCTGATTGTCAGCACAGGTCTTGTACGAGCCGTGACCGCCGGCATCGGGACGCATGCGGTCGTGGACTTCCGGACGGCCGTCGAGACTCAGGATGAGGCTAATGTGATTATCCGTCAAATACTTGACCTTGGCCGGGTCGAGGAGCATGCCGTTCGTCGTCAGGGACAGCTTGAAGACTTTATCGTGGATTTTTTCCTGTTCCCGGATGTATTCGATGGTCTGCTTGACGACGCCGAAGTTCATCAGCGGTTCGCCACCAAAGAAGTCGATTTCGCAGTGCTGGCGTTTGCCTTCGGTGCTCTTGATGAGCAGGTCGACAGCGTGTTTGGCTACGTCGAAGCTCATGAGTTCCCGCTTGTGCGTATCGTAATCGCCCTGGGAGGCAAAGCAGTATTGACAGCGCAGGTTGCAATCGTGGGCAATGTTCAGGCAGAGCGATTTGATGACCGGTTCTTCTTCGGCGACGACCTTGAAGTTTTCCGTCATCGGTGCAAAGAGCATTTCCTTTTCGATGAGCTCATCCAGTTCGCCCAGGGTTTCGTCCAAATCCTTTTTATCGTACGTCCCGGCAAAGGCCTGATAGACAGCGTCTTTATTGGTACCGTCATAGACGTCGAGGACATCGTAGGTCATCTTGTCGATGACGTTGATGATGCCGCTGTTGACGTCGAGGAGCATGTACGTCCCGTTCTGACAGTATTTATGAATCATTGGTTTAATTTCAGCCATGAATAATGTTTCCTCCATACAAAAAGAAGGGGGTGCCGCGTGAGCGACGCCCCTTTTCCTTCACGTAACTTATTTTGTGCAGATCTGATTGCCAACAGTGCAAGAAGTTTTGCAAGCGGACTGGCAGGACGTCTGACATTCGCTGCAGCCAGCGTGCTGTGCCGTCTTCTGGATCGATTCTGTGTTGATCGTAATGATGTGTTTTGCCATGATATTCACCTCGCTATCAATGATTATTCCTTATTTTACCACATTCTCGGTGATTCTACAATATGACAGGATTACAAGAGTTTGAAGCCTTCAAAGAAGAAATTCTTGCCCATGCTGATGACGATGGACCGTTCATCGAATACGTCATTGGTATCGAAGAATACGTCGAAGCCTTTCTTATAAGTAGCATAAATCGAAGTGATGCGACTTAAATAACTGCGGATTTCCTCGGCTGTCACTTCCGGTTCGCCGTCAGAGCGCCATTTCTTGTTCTTGAAATTCGCAATCAGCGGCGCATGAGCGATGACACGGGAGCGGTGCGCCAAAACCCAGTTCCAAACTTCTTCACCGTACTGCTGTGCTTCCTCTTCATGACCTTCTTCGAGGCCATCGAGGGTAAACAGGACAGGCCGGCCTTCGTACATGATTTCATCCATGTAACTGCCTTTGACATATTTTAAATTCACAGAAGCACCCCCTGCAAAATCATGTGAAACATGACGAATATTTATGTCTAACTGTAATCATTGTATCGTGCTTCCGGGATATTGTCAATAAAAAGGTCCTGTCGCTATGCGACAGGACCTTTTTAGCAGTTAGCCGTTAGCAACTAGCAGTTCGTAGGGCCGTCCCAAAGGCCCGCCCAGATATTTGGCGCCAAACTACAAACTATAAAGAGAAAGGGACCGCACACGATAGAATAAACATTCGTGCGACAGTCCCTTTTAAGCGGCTAGCAGCTAGCTGCTAGTTTGTTAGTCCATTTTTACGAAAGCGTCTTTATCAGCGCCGCAGGTCGGACATACCCAATCTGCCGGGAGATCAGCGAATTTCGTGCCAGCTGCGATACCGTTATCTGCATCGCCTTCAGCTTCGTCATAAATGTAACCACAAATGCTGCATTCGTACTTATCCATGTTCTTTTCCTCCTGAATCAACGTATTAACGAATAATTCTTATTAATTATTTTGACACGTTTATAATATCATATTGGTCCAAAAAAAGCAAGATTATTTTATGACTTATTTTGCCTGTCTGCCCATATTGATATCAATGATGCCCGACGAATACGGTGCTACCTCATACTGGCCAAAGACGAAGTGGATATTGCGGCTCTTGTCGAGATAGAAATTCTTCGGGTCTTCTGTCAGACCGTTGAAGTACGTCGACAGGACGTGGCCGCTCAGGGTCAGTTTATTGGTGATTTTCTTGAGGGTGAAATACTTTTCATCGCCCGGTTTAACCAGGTCACGCCAGTTGGTGATGCGCTTGCCCGTCGCCATATCGAAGACGACGCCGGTCTTCCAGCTGGTCGGATGGGCAGCCCTGTCGAAATAGAGATAGCCTTCATCGAGGAAGGACAAATATTTGCCATCGTTCAAGGTGACGGTATAGGTCTTCTCTTCCGTCAATTTGACGCCTTTATTGCCCTGCTGGTCGAAAAAGGTCTTGGCCTGCTGCTGCTCATCGGCAAAATACTGGGCTATCAGCTGGGCAGCTCCGGCATTTTCCGTCATCGTGATGGACGGGTATTGGATACTGAGGACGCTGCCATCGCTGTGAGTATACACGGCTTTGGGCGCATCCTGGATGACGGCCGGCGAAGCGGCCATGGCGGCGGCCCCCATGAGCCAGGCGCCGCATAAAACGGTGAGGACTTTCTTTTTCATCATCATAATCCCTCCTCTTTCATTTCTTTCTATTATATCATATCTATTGGGTCAATTTCCTCTTTTCATCCGTCCCCAGGCGAAAGAAATAATAGACATTTTCCGCAGCCTGGCGGTTCATGCCCGGCACGGCAGCCAGTTCGTCAATGGAAGCGGTCTTCATGTCGGCCAGCGTCTTGAAAGCCGTCCACAAGGCCTTGCGCCGCTTGGGCCCGATGCCTTCGACGTGGTCCAGGATGGATACGAGACTGCGCTTACCCCGCAGGTGACGGTGATAGGTAATGGCAAAGCGGTGGGCTTCGTCGCGGATGGCCTGCAGCAGCTGGAGTTCCGGCGTGTGATGGCTGAGGATGATGGAATCGCTGCGGCCTTCGACGAAGACTTCTTCGATGCGCTTGGCCAGACTGATGACCGGTGCTTCGCAGCCAGCCTGGCGGATGACCGGCAGGGCCGCATGGAGCTGGCCTTTGCCGCCGTCGATGATGATCAGGTCCGGCACGGGCCAATCCTTTTCGCCATAGCGCCGTTCCATGATTTCCGCCATGGACTTAAAGTCATCAGGCTTGCCCTGGACGGTCTTCAGTTTGAAGCGGCGATACTCTTTCTTAGCCGGCTGACCGTGCTCGAAGACGACCATCGAGGCCACGGTCTCTATCCCCTGGGTATGGGAAATATCGAAGCACTCCATGCGCTCCGGCAGGCAGGGCAGATTGAGGATGCGCGCCAGGCCTTCGACGGCACCGGTCGTCTTGTCTACGTCGTGCTGCCATTGCAGGCGTTTCTGTTCCAACAGGCCGACTGCATTTTCGGAAGCCATGTCCAGGAGCTGTTTCTTCGGCCCCCGCTGGGGAATGACGACGGTCACTTTCCTGCCCTTCTGCTGGCTCAGGCGGCGTTCGCAGCCGTCCAGGTCTTCCAGGGCCGGCACGACGATTTCTGACGGGATGAAGGTCCCGTCGCTGTAATACTGATCGACGACGGCTTCCATCAGAGACGGCACGTCGTCATCGCTGCTGTTGTCCAGGGAAAAGGTCTCCCGTCCCATGAGCTTGCCCATGCGGACCGTATAGATCTGGACGCACGTCTGTCCGGCCTGGCGGGCCAGGCCGATGACGTCCATATCGCCGCCAGCCGTATTGACGATGTTCTGCTGTTCCTGGATGACGGCAATGGCCTTGATCTGGTCGCGGTACATGGCGGCCTTTTCGAATTCCATGGATTCAGCAGCGTCTTCCATCTCCTGCTGAAGCGACCGGGAAATGCCGCTGTCCCGGCCTTCGAGGATATCCAGGGCCTGGCGGACCCGGGCCCCGTAGTCGGCTTTGGTAATATAGTGGACGCACGGCGCATCACAGTGGTGCAAGTGATATTGCAGGCACGGCCGGTCTGTCGGCATGGTCCGGCACGAGCGGATATGGTAAGCCCGCTGCATGAGTTTCAGGACACGGTGGACTGCCGTCGAGTCGGCAAAGGGTCCGAAATAGCGGGCGCCGTCGCGGCTGACGCGGCGGGTCATGAAGATGCGCGGATAATCTTCCTGGACAGTGACCTTGATATAAGGATAGGTCTTGTCGTCGCGGAGCATAATATTGTAATGGGGATGGTATTTCTTGATGAGCGTATTTTCCAGGATGAGAGCTTCCATTTCCGTGGCGACGACGATGGTTTCCAAATCGGCAGCATGGCTGACCATGGCCGCTACTTTCGGCGCCCTGTTGGCATCGTGGCGGACGTAACTGGTCACGCGGTTGCGCAGGTTGACGGCTTTGCCAACGTAAATGATCTTGCCCTTTTCATCCTTCCAGAGATAGACGCCGGGCTGGGTCGGCAGGTTGCGGACTTTTTCCCGGACGGCCTCGCTGACGGCCATGGCTTATACCCCCTTCTTGCCGGCCATGATGGCCTTGGTCCGTTCCAGGACGGGCTTGAGGAACTGACCCGTATAGGATTCCGGTACCTGGCAGATTTCTTCGGGCGTCCCCGTGGCGACGACCGTACCGCCGCCGGCACCGCCTTCGGGACCGAGGTCGATGAGGTAGTCTGCCGTCTTGATGACGTCCAGGTTGTGTTCGATGACGACGACCGTATCGCCGCCGTCGACGAGCATCTGCAAGACGTCCATGAGCTTGTGGATATCCGCCGTATGCAGGCCCGTCGTCGGTTCGTCGAGGATATACAGGGTCCGGCCGGTACTGCGCTTGGACAATTCCGTCGCCAGCTTGACCCGCTGGGCTTCGCCGCCGGACAGGGTCGTCGCCGGCTGGCCCAGGCGGATATAGCCCAGGCCGACTTGCTGCAGCGTCTTCAGCTTATTGACGATGCGCGGTATGTTTTCAAAGAACTGGCAGGCGTCGTCGACAGTCATGTTGAGGACGTCGGAAATATTCTTGCCCTTGTATTTGACTTCCAGCGTTTCCCTGTTATAGCGGGCGCCGTGGCAGACTTCACAGGGGACGTAGACGTCAGGCAGGAAGTTCATTTCGATGCGGATGATGCCGTCGCCTTTGCAAGCTTCGCAGCGGCCGCCTTTGATGTTGAAGCTGAAGCGGCCGGCCTTGTAGCCCCGGACCTTGGCTTCTGCCGTCTGGCTGTAGAGTTGGCGGATGAAGTCAAAGACGCCCGTATACGTCGCCGGATTGGACCGCGGCGTCCGGCCGATAGGCGACTGGTCGATGTTGATGATCTTGTCGATGTATTCAACGCCTTTCAGGGCCTTGAACCTGCCCGGCCGGTGCGGCGTGCCGTAGACGGCTTCGGCCATGCCCTTGTAGAGGATTTCATTGACCAGCGTCGACTTGCCCGAGCCGGACACGCCGGTGACGACGGTCAGGGTCCCGATGGGGATGGAGACGTTTATATGTTTTAAATTGTGCTCAGCTGCGCCGATGATTTCCAAAAAGGTGCCATTCCCCTGGCGCCGTTCTTGCGGAACGGGGATATACTTGGTCCCCTTCAGATACTGGCCCGTCAAAGACTGAGGGCAGGCCATGATGTCATCGGCCGTGCCTTGGGCAACGATAGTGCCGCCGTGTTCCCCTGCTTCCGGTCCGATATCGACGATATAATCGGCAGCACGCATGGTGTCTTCATCGTGTTCGACGACAATGAGCGTATTGCCCAGGTCGCGCAGGCGCTTAAGGGCTTCCAGGAGCTTGTCGTTGTCCCGCTGGTGCAGGCCGATGGACGGTTCGTCCAGGATATAGAGGACGCCGACCAGGCCCGACCCGATCTGGGTGGCCAGGCGGATACGCTGGGCTTCGCCGCCGGACAGGGTGCCCGCCGTCCGCGACAATGTCAGGTAGTCCAGGCCGACGGTCTGCAAGAAATTCAGGCGGGCCTTGATTTCCTTGAAGATCTGCTTGCCAATGAGCTGCTGTTTTTCCGTCAATTTCAAGTTATCGAAGAAGGAAATCATGTCGCTGACGGGCAAATCCGTCAATTCGGCGATGTTCAGGCCGCCGATCTTGATGGCCAGCGCTTCGTGGCGCAGGCGTGCACCGTGGCACGTCGAGCAGGGCTTGACAGTCATGAACTGGCCGAACTGGTCGCGCATCATGTCCGACGAGGCTTCGCGGTAGCGGCGGCGGACCATGGGCAGGATTCCTTCAAAGGCCGTGGCGAACTGCTTCACTTCGCCGCGCAGGTTCTCGTATTCAAAGACGCACGTATCGTCTGAGCCGTTCATGAGTTTTTCCTGCAATTCTTCCGGCAAGTCATCGTAGCAGTTATCCAAGGTAAAACCGTAAGGCCGCAGCAGGCCGCCGAGCTGGCGCATGAACCACGAATCGGGGTTGCTGCTGAGGGCCGCTACGGCGCCGTCGGCAAAGGATTTCTTGTGGTCCGGCAGGACCAGATGCGCGTCGACTTCCATGGTGCTGCCAATGCCTGAGCAGGCCGGGCAGGCGCCGAAGGGGCTGTTGAAGGAAAAGAGGTGGGGTTCGATTTCCGGCAGGCTGACATGGCAGTCCGGGCAGGCGAAGTGCTGGCTGAAGGTCAGGACCTCTTTCGTCGCCATGCGGAAAATATGGACGATGCCATCGGCCAATTTAGCCGCCGTTTCCAGGGAATCAGTCAGGCGCGTCAAGATACTGTCCTTGATGACCAGGCGGTCGATGATGACGTCGATAGTGTGCTTTTTATTTTTATCCAGGGGGATATCGTCGGACAAGAGATAGACTTCGCCGTCGACGCGGACGCGGACATAGCCATCTTTGACCAGCCGGGCCAGGAGCTTCTGATGAGTCCCCTTTCGCCCGTCGACGACAGGCGCCATGACCATGACCTTCTCGCCTTCGCCGAGGGCCATAACGGCATCGGCCATCTGCTCGATGGTCTGCTGACGGATGGGCTTACCGCATTTCGGGCAGTAGGCCTCGCCGACACGGGCGTAGAGCAGGCGCAGGTAATCGTAGATTTCCGTGACCGTCCCTACTGTCGACCGGGGATTGCGGCTCGTCGTCTTCTGGTCGATGGAAATGGCCGGCGACAAGCCTTCGATGTAATCGACGTCGGGCTTATCCATCTGGCCCAGGAACTGCCGGGCATAGGCCGACAACGATTCGACATAGCGGCGCTGGCCTTCGGCATAAATCGTATCAAAAGCCAGGGACGACTTGCCCGAGCCGGACAGACCCGTAAAGACGACGAGCTTGTCCCGGGGAATCTTGACGTCGATATTCTTTAAATTGTGCTGACGTGCACCTTTGATGACAATATATTTATCTTGCACTTTGTGCCTCCCGTTATCATAACGTTCATCGTTCGTCGTGATGGGCTAAAATTTAAAACCTGCTTCGAGGAACGACCCACGAACTACGAACTACGTTTACTTCTTCTTCGCATCCGGCCGTTTTATCTTGCGGCGGTAGCGGCGCTTGGGCATGTCTTCGCCCTGTATGTTTTTAGGCAGGGTATCATCGTGGCTCATATCGGCCAGCTGCTGGCGCAATTGGCCCAGGCGGTCGCGCAGTTCGGCGGCTTTTTCAAATTCCAGGTTCTTCGACGCCTCTTTCATCTGCAAGGTCATGGTCTTGATGACTTTGTTCAGGGCCTCGCGGGTCATCTTGCCGCCTTTCTTCCCCTTCTGGCTGCCATAGGCCGCTTCCGTTTCGGCGACTTTCGTCAGTTCGATGAGGTCGACGACGTCTTTTTTGACCGATTTCGGCGTAATGTGATGTTTTTTATTATATGCATCCTGGATTTCCCGGCGCCGCTGCGTTTCTTCCATAGCCTTGGCCATGGAGTCGGTAATCTTGTCGGCATACATGATGACCTGTCCATGGACGTTTCGCGCCGCCCGGCCCATAGTCTGGATGAGCGACGTTTCTGAACGCAGGAAGCCTTCTTTATCGGCATCGAGAATGGCTACCAGCGAGACTTCCGGCATATCCAGGCCTTCGCGCAGGAGGTTGATGCCGACCAGGACGTCGAAGACGCCGGCCCGCAGGTCGCGAATGATGTCGGCCCGTTCGATGGTGGCGATATCCGAATGGAGATAGCGCACGCGGACGCCCATTTCCTTCAGGTAATCCGTCAGGTCTTCGGCCATCTTCTTGGTCAGCGTCGTCACCAGGACGCGTTCGTCCTTTTCTGTACGCTTGCGGATTTCACCCAACAGGTCATCCATCTGTCCGGCAATGGGACGGACTTCCACTTTCGGGTCCAACAGGCCCGTCGGCCTGATGATCTGCTGGGCCAGATTGGTCTGGACTTCCATTTCATAAGGGCCAGGCGTAGCGCTGACGTAGACAATCTGGTTGATGCGTTCGACGAATTCCTCAAATTTCAACGGCCTGTTATCCAAAGCCGACGGCAGGCGGAAGCCGTATTCGATGAGGTTTTCCTTGCGCGACCGGTCGCCAGCGTACATAGCCCGCAGCTGCGGCAGGGTGACATGCGATTCGTCGACGAGGATGAGGAAGTCATCGGGGAAATAGTCGAGGAGCGTATACGGCGCCTGACCGGGCTTGCGGCCGGCCAGGTGGCGCGAATAGTTTTCGATGCCTGAGCAGTAGCCCATTTCTTCCATCATTTCCATGTCATAGCGCGTGCGCTGTTCCAGCCGCTGGGCTTCCAGCAAGTGGCCGCCGTCTTTCAGCACTTTCAGCCGTTCGTCCAATTCCTGGCGGATCGTCCCCAGGGCCCGTTCCATCTTGTCCTTTGTCGTGACATAATGGCTGGCCGGATAAATGGCGACGTGCTTGCGCTCGGCAATGACTTCGCCTGTCAGGACGTCGACTTCCGTGAGCCTGTCGATTTCATCGCCGAACATTTCGATGCGGATGATGGAATTGTCGAAGGCCGCCGGAAAGACTTCGATTGTATCGCCATGGACGCGAAAGGTCCCGCGTTCGAGGTTCATGTCGTTGCGGCTGTACTGGATATCGACGAGCTTGTGCAGTATTTCTTCCTGCGGCTTTTCCTGCCCCAGTCGCAGAGATACGACGAGTTCACTGTAGTCTTCCGGGTCGCCTAAGCCGTAGATACAGGAAACGGAAGCGACGATGATGACATCGCGCCGTTCAAAGAGGCTCATCGTCGCCGAGTGGCGCAATTTATCGATTTCATCGTTGATGGACGCGTCTTTCTCGATGTACGTATCTGTCGAGGCGATATAGGCTTCGGGCTGATAGAAGTCGTAATAACTGACGAAATAACCGACTTCGTTATCGGGAAAGAATGACTTGAATTCACTGCACAGCTGGGCAGCCAGGGTCTTATTGTGGGCAATGACCAGGGTCGGTTTCTGGACGGCTTCGATGAGCTTGGCCATAGTGAAGGTCTTGCCCGTCCCGGTAGCCCCGACGAGGACCTGGGCCCATTGGCCGGAACGGATGCCGTCTGCCAGAGAGGCGATGGCCTCGGGCTGGTCGCCCATAGGTTCATAAGGGGCGACGACGTGGAAAGGGTGGGACGTATCGTAATCTTTATTGTAATGGGACATATCCATAAGCGTTACCTCTTTTTCGGCCCTTTCTTCCAATTCTTATACAAAGACCAGGGCCAGAGAACCGTAACCAGGACGGTAAAGGCAAAGCCTGCGTCCGACCAGTTGCGGGTGAATAAGACAAAATAGGACCAGGCCAGGGCAGCAAAGCCGACGAGGTACAAGACCCAGGTTCTCCGGTCCAGACCGTGAGCGGGTCCTTTCTTCTTTTTCGGCTGTGCCGTTGCGGCTGTCCCTTCCGGAACGGCTGCAGTATTCCTGGCTTTTTTGCGCCGATTCTTGCGTGACATAATAATCCCCCTTATTTATTGACGATTTTCCCGATATTCTTCAATTCAATGGACAAGGTCCCATCGGGGTTGTTGATGAATTGGATGAAGTCGGTATTTTCGATATATTCCGACGGAAAAGTAATCTCGATGCCCGTATCGGTCTTGATTTTATGGCTGCGGCCGGCTTTCTGGGCATATTCCTTTTCGATGGCTACGGCTTCAGGCAGTTTCGCTTCTTTGACTTGTTCTTCAAATTCCCGCTGCAGGACCGGCGAATCGCCGAAGACGTCGCTTCCCAGGTCCTGCGGCGAGAAGGAATCGGCCGTTTCGGCATTTTCCACCAGATAGGTCTTGGCTTTGGATAAGGCTTCGACCGTGCTGGCGCCGTGTTCTTCCGCTACTTTTTCGGCAATCTTGCTGACGACCTTCACGGCTTCCTTGCTGGAAATGACCGACGTGCACTGCAGGAGCTTGTCCGGCAGGAGGTAGACGTCTTCACCGTCCATTTTCCGCTTCTTGTCAACGAAATGGATAGAAAAATCGTTCAGGCGGATGAGGGCATAGGCCTCGGCTTTCTGCGCCGTCCCGGGCAGGATGGCGTAATGTTTGATGAGCTTGTTGTAGACCGTCCCTTCGTCGTCGAGGATCTGATGGGTATAGGCCGTCTTGTTGTCCAGCATGAGGATGCCCAGGTTGCGGACATCGTCGTCATCCTGGAAGTCGATGACCAGGAGGTCTGTCGATTCCGGTTCATCACAATGGGACACGAGCTGGTAGAGCTCGCGGGCGATCTGGGACGCCAAATCGTCGAAAGTCAGGGTCCCGTCGACGAGGGCCTGCAGTTTCATCTGAAAGGCGCTGGTCGCATAGAAGACGCCCGTCTTCTGGGCGGCATCGCCGATGATGCGGTTCAGCCGCTTGCTGACGTATTCGTAGACGACATCGCTGCTGAAATCGAGGTCCTTCTGGGATACGATGCAGACGTTGGTATTGAAATCAAAAATATGGAGTACAGCGGTATTGATCATCATAATGGGCATTCATCCTTTACGCTTGTTTTCGTAATTCAAAGACACTGGCCTCACGGGAACAGAGGACGCGGAAAGGCAGCCAGTGGCCTGTGCCGCGGTTGACATAGCCCCGGCAGTCCCCTTTCTGGAACATACCGCGGAGGTACTTGAAGCCCAGGGCCGTGACCAAGGGCGCAATGGGCGCGAACTGGGCGCCGTGCGTATGGCCGCACAAGGTCAGGGGGATGTGATGGGCAAAGCCTTCGTCGATAAAGGCCGAATGATGGGCCAGCATGACGACAAAAGCATCTTCCGGAACCTTAGTCAGCGTTTCCCGGACATACTGTTCCCGTTCTTTGGCAAAGGCTTCATCACCCTTGGCAAAGCTGTAATCAGTGGCGGCGATATAAAAAGACCGGCCGTCGCGGCCATTGCAGCCCCTCAGGCCCTGACCGCAGCCGCGGCTGGCCTGGAAGGCGGAATTGCGCAGTACCCGGACCGGCGTGTCATCGAGCATGGCTGTAATCGCATCGAAACTGCGGTAATACTCGTGATTGCCATAGCAGAAGTCGATGCCGTCAGGGAAGCGGCTGGCATTGGCTTTGAGGATGGCCTGGGCCTTGGGCAGCAGGGCCAGTTCATCGATGAGGTCGCCTGTGATTTCCAGGCGGTTCACGCCCTGTGCCGCTACGGCATCGAGGGCTTCCTGCAATCGCCGTGTACTGAAAAAGAGCCCCATGTGCAGGTCAGAGAGCTGGCCGATTTTATAGCCGTCGAGATAATCGGGCAGGTTCTTGTATTTCAAGACATGGTAGGTCGTATCCAAATCGCGTTCGCCCAAGAGATTGCCCGCTCCGCTGGTGGCGAAAGCCGCCACGGGGATCAGCGCCGCCAGGCCTTTGAGGAAAGACCGGCGCGTCACGCCCGACGAGCGCCGTTGACGCCGACGCCCTCTCCGGCGGCGCCGGGGCCGGCAGAAAAAGCGGGCTATGGCGACGACGACCAGGCAGGGAAAGGCCAAGAGACAGGCTAGCAGCCAGATCAGGCCGGCCATGGCCTTGCCGTCATAGAGACCTTCCCAGCCCGACGCGATGAGGCCGGGAAAGAGGTCTTCATAATGGTAGAGGCCGGCTGCCGATAAGACGGCCAGCAGCAATGTCCCCAGGAACAGCAGCCAGCGATGGCCCGTGCGGACGACATAATCCCATAACAGCGCCGCGACGACGCAGATACAGGATGTAATGACCATGAAGTTAATAAAGAAAAGACCTTTCATCAATTATACCATGGCAGTGATCTTGCCGTGCGGTCCGGCCCAGGGCAAGGACGCGTAGTCCTTGCAGTCGATCCACTGCCAATCCTCCTCTTCTCCGAGTTTCCCCTGGGTGATGCAGCCTTCATAGACCGTCATCTGCCAGGTCTTATGCGAAAAGACGCTCTTCAGGGAGCCTACAGGCTGGTCATCGGCAGCCAGGGTCAGTCCTTTTTGCGCCAAGAGCTGACGGACTGCAGCGATGCCCTCTTTCCCCTTCCCCAGGGCATTGGGAAATTCCCACATCGACGCCAAGAGGCCCTTGGGCGGACGGCGGTGGACGAGCCACTGGTCCCCATGTCGGACGACGACGACAGTAATTTCTTCGACAGGCGATTTCTTCTTGACCAGCCGGATGGGCAGATCACATTCTTTCCCAGCCCGGTGAGCCAGGCAGAGCCCTTCCAGCGGACAGTCCGGACAGCGGGGATGCTTGGGGATACAGACCATGGCCCCTAAGTCCATGAGGGCTTCGTTAAAGGTCCCTGGCGCTTCGTCGGGAAGCTGTTCTTCTACGAGAGCCGTGATTTTCTTCTTGACCGGCGTCGACAAGATATTCTCTTCAATATCGTAAAGGCGGGCAAAGATGCGCAGGACGTTGCCGTCGACAGCGGCTTCCTTCTGACCGTAAGCCAGGCTTAAAATGGCGCCGGCTGTATAATCGCCAACGCCTTTCAGGGACTGTACGTCTTTTTTATTTTCCGGCACATGGCCGCCGTATTTGGCCTGTACTTCCTGGACCGCTTCATGGAGGTTGCGGGCCCGCGAGTAATACCCCAAGCCCTGCCACTGCCGCAGGACTTCATCCTGGGAAGCCGCCGCCAGGGCGGGAATGGTCGGGAAATGGTCCATCCAGCTGTCATAATAGGGACGGACGGTTTCGACTTTCGTCTGCTGCAGCATGATTTCCGACACCCAGACCTTATAAGGATCCCGCGGCGATTCGTCGCGCCAGGGCAGATCCCGGCCATGGGCGGCAAACCAGTCGAGGAGCAGCGGGCTCCAATGTTCTTTCTTTATATCCATATAAATAAGCCTCTTTCTTTCTACACTATCAACTACTAGTATAGAAATCCAGAGGCTTTTTGTCAAACACGCGTTCTCTCAAGTTTCATCACGTTTCCGAATGGACGCCGTCACGGAGATGCAGGTCCTCTTTCTTGGGCTGCACGGCTTTGCGCCCTTTCTGATACTTTTCATACTGCTGCAGCATTTTCCATTGGCGGAAATTCTCTGCCATGATTTTTTCCATTCGCCATACATACATAAAGAGGCCCCCTCTCAAGACACGATATAATAAAAAGCAAAAAGACAACGACATCATGGACGACATCGTTGTCTTTTCTTTGTCTTCATTATATCGCTGATTTTCCTCTTGTCAAGGACCACGAACCACTATATCCTGTGCAGGTGTTTCAGGGATAAATCCAGGATGGGCGCGGAATGGGTCAGGGCACCGCTGGATATGTAATCGACGCCGATATCGGCCAGGGCGGCGATATTTTCTTTGGTCACGTTGCCGGAACATTCCGTTTCAGCCCGGCCGTCGATGAGGGCTACAGCTTCTTTCATCATGTCGTGGCTCATGTTATCCAGCATGATGATGTCCGCACCGGCTCCGACGGCTTCGCGGACCATGTCCAGCGTTTCCGTTTCGACTTCGATCTTGCGGACGAAAGGCGCATAGGCTTTGGCCATGGCAATGGCCTTGGCCACGCCGCCGGCGGCACTGATATGGTTGTCCTTGAGGAGGATGCCGTCCGATAAGTTATAGCGGTGGTTCTTGCCGCCGCCGACGGTGACGGCGTATTTTTCAAAGACCCGCATGTTCGGCGTCGTCTTGCGCGTATCGACGAGGGTCATCCCCGTCCCTTCCAACAAGGATACGACCTGGTGGGTATAAGTCGCAATGCCGCTCATGCGCTGCAAATAGTTCAGGCCAACCCGTTCGGCCGACAAGATGGCCCGCATACTGCCGACGACTTTGGCCAGTTTCTGGCCTTTATGGACTTCATCGCCATCTTTGACGAAAAACTCGAACCATACCTTGTCGTCCAGCAGAGTAAAGGGCCGGGCAAAGACATCGAGGCCGGCGATGATGCCGTCCTGTTTGCACAGGAGTTCCGCTTCACCCAGGCAGTCTTCCGGCAAAATGGCATTGGTCGTCACGTCTTCACCGGTGATGTCTTCCTGCAGGGCCTGTAAAATCAAAGGATCAGCCTGCAATTTCATGGTTACGCTGTTCATCACATTCACGCTCCCTTTCCATTTCACCTAAGACATGACGGCGGTATTCTTCAGCCAGTGTATCTTCATGACTGCCGATGAAGGCTTCTGACGGCGCACAGGCTTGGGCAAACTCGGCGGCACTGACTACCTGCTGTGGCTGCTTTTCTGTTTCCACGATGTGCTGGGCTGCGCGCTTGCCGAAGACCAGGCTTTCCAGGAGAGAATTGCTGGCCAGGCGGTTGCGGCCGTGGACGCCGTTGCAGCTCGTTTCGCCGACGGCATAGAGATGGTCCATCGTCGTCTGGCTGTACTTGTCGACGTGGATGCCGCCCATGAAGTAGTGCTGGGCCGGCGTGACCGGGACCCAGTCCTTCGTCGCATCGATGCCGTCTTCCAGGCAGCGTTCATAAATGTGCGGGAAATGATGCTTAATGACGTCTTTGCCGAGGACGGTCATGTCGAGCCAGACGAAGGGGCGGTCGTCCTTCTTCATCTGTTTGCGGATTTCGGCCGTCATCAAATCGCGGGGCAGGACTTCGTTGGCAAAACGCTGACCGTCTTTGCCGCGCAGCTTGGCACCTTCACCGCGGACTGATTCAGAAATAAGGAAGCTCCGGCCCGGCTTTTTGGAATAGAGCGACGTCGGATGGATCTGGACGTAGTCGATGTGTTCCAGTTCGACGCCATGGCGCATGGCAATGGCCAGGGCATCGCCAGTGAGATGCGGGAAATTCGTCGAATGGTCATACAAGCCGCCGACACCGCCACTGGCCAGAATCGTTTCATCGGCCTGGATAGCTCGGTAACGGCCCTGGCTGTCGCGGGCGATGATGCCCAGGCAGCGGTTCCCGTCGGTGACGATGTCGACCATAGTCGTAAAATCGCGGATAGTCACATTGGGCAGCTGGCGGACAGCCGCTAAGAGATGGCTGGTGATTTCCTTGCCCGTAATATCTTCATGGAACAAGATACGCGGCCGCGAGTGGCAGCCTTCCCGCGTATAATCGAGAGAGCCGTCGGCTTTGCGGGCAAAATCGACGCCGTAGGCGATGAGTTCATTGATGACCGGCCGCGACGAGCGGATCATGATATCGACGGATTCACGCCGGTTTTCATAGTGGCCGGCTTTGAGTGTATCTTCCATGAAACTGTCGTAATCGTCCTTATCGTGAAGGACGCAGATGCCCCCTTGGGCTAAAAAAGAATCGCTGTTTTCTACTTCATCTTTGGTAATCATCAGGACTCGTTTATCCCGGGGCAGATGCAGGGCGGCAAAGAGGCCGCTGGCCCCGGTACCGACGATGACGATATCTGTTTTTTCTGTTTCCATTGCTATTACCTTCTTCTATTTGGCTAATTCCAGCATCCGTTCCAGCGAACGGACAGCTTTTCCGGCGACGTCCGGATCGACGCGGACTTCATTCGTTTCATCGCGTAGGCAGTCGCGGACTTTTTCCAGCGTGACTTTTTTCATATTGATGCAGTATGCATCTTCCATGGCCGGATAAAAAGTCTTATCCGGATTGCGCGTCTCTAATTCATAGAAGACGCCGCCTTCCGTACCGATGATGAATTCCTTGGCATCGGACTTGCCGGCATAGTCGATGATGCCCGACGTACTGCCGACATAATCGGCCAGGGCCAGGACTTCTTTGCGGCATTCCGGATGGGCCAGGAACAAGGCCTGGGGATGAGCCGCCTGGACCTGTTTCACATAAGCCGGGTCGACCGTATCATGGCGCGGACAGAAGCCGTCGTTGAGGATAAAATGCTTGTCCGGGACCTGCGTCGATACGTAATGACCCAGATTCCGGTCAGGCGTAAAGAAAATATGCTTGTTCGGCAGTTTCCGGACAATCTTGACGGCATTCGACGACGTGACGCAGACATCGGACACAGCCTTGACAGCAGCCGTCGAATTGACATAGCAGACAACGGCCAGATCATCATATTGGGAACGGACTTTTTCAATCGTCTTTACGTCAGCCATATGAGCCATAGGGCAGCTGGCCGTCGCATCGGGCATGAGGACCTTCTTTTCCGGGTTGAGCATCTTGGCACTTTCCCCCATAAAGTCGACACCGGCAAAGACGATGACCTTGGCATCCGTTTCAATCGCCTTCTTGGCCAGGCCAAAAGAATCACCGACAAAATCTGCATATTCCTGAACTTCATCAGGTACATAATAGTGAGCAAGGATAATAGCCTGCTTCTCTTTTTTCAGAGCTGCAATCTCATCTTCGATATACACCAAACTTCATCCTTTCAGTGAAGAGGTTGCCCCATAAAGACACCTTCATGTGACAACCTCTTTTATTTAAAGTACATAACGGCGCATCATCCCTTTCGGGATAGACCGTTTTTTTGTTTACCCTATTATACCGTATCGGTAAAGATTTGACAATACTACTGTCAAGACAGTGCAGGATGTAAAAAAGAGGCTGTCGCATTAAGACAGCCTCTTTTTAGTGGTTAGCCGCTAGTGGCTAGGGGTTAGCGGATGGCTTGAAATTTAAAGGTTTGCTCTGAAAACTACAAACTCCGTATTACAAACTATCACCTTATATCAATTTATTTTGCTTGGCAATTTCAGCGACTGCTTCGATAGAAAGTTTCATGTACCGGGCAATTTGCTCAAAGGATAGACCATCTTTAATCATTTCGAGCGCTGCTTCCCGGTCTTTCCGTTCAGAATTTCGTTTTTCTTGCTCAACGCCTTTTTCTATACCTTTTTTTATGCCTTTTTCTATACCCTTTTCCAAGCCTTTTTCCATGGCTCTTTCATAGAGTCCTTCACCTAAGTTGCACATAGTCGTGACATCCTCCTTCCCTTTAGCCGTCAAATCAATGTCATATTCATCATGTAAGGCTGTCAGTAGATCTTCTGATTTCATCTTTTTGACAAACAATAAATATAACAGGTGCATCAACCGGTCTCGCGTCCTATTATTTCCCAGATATACGAAGATAATGCCCATGAGATCATAATTTACTACGGGTTCTTTATAGCGGTGCAGCAGATGTTGTTCTTTTAACTGATAGCGATTGATAGCATTTTTCCCATGCGGACTTTCCATACAAATCCAAATAGAATAAACCTTTTTAATCTTACCATAATCACTGCCCGTGAATTCTGTTTCCTTTTGAGAAGAAATGAGGCGACTGATATAGTATACAGCCCATTTCATCAGCGGATAAACTTCCCCCTTTTTGTTCTTAGGCGACAATGATTTCTGGGCTTCTACATTAATAATCAACGTAATTAAGTCATCCGTACCAGGAGCTTTTGCATGGAACAAGATATCAAAAGTCACACTGCCTTCTGTAATACTATTATCCTCATTCTGCATCCCATGTATATTAGGATTGTCCTGCTTTTCCAAATAGTGACGCACAGCATTGGTTTTGTCTTTATATACCGGTACTACGCTTACCAATGGCTTACCTTCGATGTATCGGCCAGCGATATCATTGAGGCTGGCCGATGCAAATTCGGGTATAGTCCGCTTCAAGATATAAGCCAGGATTTTCTTTTCTGATAACACACCTTTTGCTGCTTTATCATATCTTAATCTATCATTTCCCACTAACGCCTCATCGATTGCTGTGTCTAATTGGCTCATCGGTCCACCTCCTTTGCTCTCATTTTAGCAAATATATTCTTTTTGTACAACGCGAATAAGGTGCAATTCTTGGAGTGACGAATCGAATCAGACACCTCTTCTGATAAGCTATCATCCCCCATTCTGAAACGGGCTTGCCACGTGCAAGCCCCTACGGTCCAGAGTCTACTGCGGCAAAGCCGCTTCTGAGTCCGAACAGACAGGCCTCAAAGAAGGACTATAAAGCTATGATATTTTTGCATACAGAAAAAGAACCCGTGCACGATTACGTGCGACAGGCTCTTTTCAGTTGTTAGCAGTTAGTTATTAGTGGTGTGGTCGTAGTATTTCGGGTCACTGAAATATTCTTTGGTCTTAGCCCTCACCTGCGGGAAGAGAATGAGCAGGGCAATCATGTTAGGAATGACAACCAAGCCCATAGCAACGTCCTGGATACCCCAGACGAGATTGATTTTACCCAAGGAACCGATGAGGCACAAGAAGGGGAAAATGTATTTTACGACGTTCGTGACTTTATTGCCAAACGCATAAGTGAAGCTCTTGGCAGCGTTCCACCACTGGCCCATCAAAGTCGTAAAGCAGAAGATGAGCAGAGCCAATGTACCGGCGTGTTTCAACGGTTCCCAAACTGTACCGAAAGCATTGAGAGCCAGGACGGTTGCCGAATGGCCGGAGTTCTGCATATCTGTAACGCCGACGACAAGGGCCGTAATGCTGCAGATGACGATAGTGTCGACAAAGACTTCTGTAACGCCTGTAATCCCTTCATCAACGGGATGCGGCACGATGGAGCAGCCGTGAGCAAACGGGGCTGTACCTTCCCCAGCTTCATTGGAATACATACCGCGGGCAATCCCGTACTGCATAGCCTTGGCAATGACATAGCCGCCCGTGCCGCCGGCAACGGAATCAAAAGACCAGGCCTGGGTAAGGATTTCGGCGAATACATGCGGCAACTGCTGGATATTCAATAAGACGACCAACAGACCAATGACGATATAAAAGATAGACATGGTAGGAACGAGGTTCATGGCCAGATTAGCCAGCCGTTTCAAGCCGCCCAAAGTGATACATAAAAGCAAGATGATGAGAACGACACCGGTCATGTACGTCGGAACCCCATAGTTGGAATAAAGGATACCGGAAATCGTATTCGATTGCACCAAGTTAGCCCCCATCATCTTCGTGCACATCAGCACGGCGATGACGACACCGAGCCAAGGCATTTTAAGGCCATCGCGGATGTAATACATAGGCCCGCTGAGGAGATTGCCATTTTCATCTTTGCCCCGGTACATCTGGGATAAAACGATTTCACCGTATTTCAAAGCCATGCCGAAAAAGGCAGCTACCCACATCCAGAAAACGGCACCCATGCCGCCAGAGAGGATTGCCGTAGCTACGCCTACGACATTACCGCCGCCGACGTTGCCAGCTAAAGTAACCATCATAGCCTTGAAGGTAGAAATAGAACCATTGCCTTTATCTTCATGACGGGATTTATAAGAATCAATGAGGGTCAGGCGGATAATGAAGCCAAAATGACGGACCTGGATGAATCCATTAGAAATGGTATACAAAATCCCTAAAGCCAGTAAAACGAAGACCAGCCATCTCCCCCATAACCAGGAATCAATCAATTGGATAATCGCTTCTAAATTTTCCATGTCAATCTCCTTCCAAGATGCGCTTTACCATATCTGGGAAATTCCCAATGACACAATCGACACCATAATCACGCAGCTGCTTGACGCTGGCTTCATCATTGACGGTAAACGTATTGATTTCAATATGATGGGATTTGATTTCGGCTACCGTTTCGGCGGTCAAACTGCCATAATAGGGATGATAACATTGAACGCCAACGCTTTCTGTATAAGCTCCAGGGTTGATAAGCCACGTTTCTGTCAGCAATCCATACTTCAAGTCCGGCGCTAAGGCTTTCATCCGTAAGACACTTTCATGATTGAAACTAGAAATAATGACTTTTTCTTCTAAATGATAGCGCTGCAAAACGGGCCATACCTTGGCTTCAATTCCCGGATAAGGATAAACGCCGGTCTTCAATTCAATATTCGTCACCAAGGGAGTCCCGGAAACCCACTGGCAATATTCATCAAAAGTCGGGGTTGTCTGGAATCCTACTTCATCTGAATAGATATACGAAGCATCGAGTTTCCGCAGCTCATCCAGCGTATAATCGCGGACGTAGCCGGTACCATTCGTCGTCCTGTCGACTCGTTCATCATGGATGACTACGAGCTCTCCATCTTTGGTCAGCTGTACATCCATTTCAATTCCATCGGCCCCACATTCTAAGGCCTTGCGGAAAGCGAGCATCGTATTTTCTGGATACTTGCCGCTAAATCCGCGATGCGCAAAATTTTTCATGAAAAAACCTCCTAGTAATAATTCTGTGTCCATTATAGAGTATATCTGCTCGACGAATCAAGAAAAACTTTTCATGATATAATTTACAATATTTCACAAATTATAATATTTATATCATTTTTTACAATAAATAAAAACAGGTCATTGCATGATAATAAAAAAATTTATGCAATGACCTGTTTTACAGTAATGTTATTTTTCAGCTTGCAATCTCACCGAGCCACGAACTAATAACTGCTAGCCCCTACCCATGGATCAAGTCGAGCATGGCGTGGAGTTTGTCGATAGTGTCTGCCGCTTCCTGGCGGACTTCTTCTGGGTCACGGGTGATGCGGGCGACGCCGCTTTCCATGGCAGCTTTGGCGACGGCTGCGGCGACGGCCGGAGCGACGCGTTTGTCGAAGGCGTCGGGGATGACGTGGTCTTCGGCCAGTTCGTCATCGCCGACCAGGGAGGCGATGGCGTAAGACGCAGCCAGTTTCATGTCTTCGTTGATGCTGCGGGCCCGGACGGCCAGGGCGCCGCGGAAGATACCCGGGAAGACCATGACGTTATTGATCTGATTCGGTGCATCCGACCGGCCAGTACCGACGACTTTGGCACCGGCCTCTTTGGCAGAGGCGTAGTCCGTTTCCGGGATGGGGTTGGCCATGGCGAAGACGACGGCATCGTCGGCCATGGACTGGATGATGTCTTTAGTGAAGATGTGCGGTGCCGATACGCCTAGGAGGAGGTCGGCCCCTTTGACGGCATCAGCCAGGGTCCCGTGGGCATGGGACGGATTGGTCAGTGATGCCAGTTCCGCCTGGACCGGGTTCAGGCCTTCCATGCCAGCGTAGAGAATTCCCGGACGGTCGACCATGGTGACGTTCCGAGCTCCGGCGCGGACCAGGAGGCGGCCGATGGAAGCGCCGGCAGCCCCTGCCCCATTAATGACGATACGGGCTGTCTTCAAGTCCTTATGGACATAGCGGAAGGCACCGATGACGCCGGCCAGGGCGGCAATGGCCGTACCGTGCTGGTCATCATGGAAGACAGGGATATCCATTTCTTTTTTCAAGGTCTGTTCGATTTCATAGCATTTCGGCGAGGCAATGTCTTCCAGGTTGATACCGGCGAAAGACGGCTGCAGGCGCTTCACGGTTTCGATGAATTCTTTTGGGTCCTTTGTATCCAGGCAGATAGGAACGGCATTGACGCCGCCAAAGACCTTGAAGAGAATGGACTTCCCTTCCATGACCGGCATGGCAGCTTCCGGGCCGATGTCGCCCAGGCCGAGGACGCGGGTCCCGTCCGATACGACGGCGATCATATTGCCACGGCAGGTCAAGTCGAAAGACAAATCCGGGTCCTTAGTGATTTCCCGGCACGGCTGGGCAACGCCAGGCGTATAAAGAATACTCAGGTCGTCGTGGGTCTTGAGGACTTCCCGGGGAATGGTTTCAATAACGCCGTGTTTGCCGCGGCGGATTTTCATGGCTTCTTCATCGAAATTCATGACGCTAAAACTCCTCCTATAACTGTTTATGCATTAAAAATGGCCTGGGGTTCTGTAAATTCCAACATCCCATCTTTGCCGCCTTCGCGACCGATACCACTGTCCTTAAAGCCGCCGAAAGGCGCTGTGACGTCGCGCGGGCTGTCGTTGACGTAGACGTTGCCCGACAAAACGGCTGCTGCCACCTTCGAGGCTTCTTCCTTGTCCGGTCCCCAGACGGCAGCGTTGAGGCCATAAGGCGTATCGTTGGCAATGGCCAGGGCTTCGTCGACGGTATCATAAGCGATGACGCTGAGGACGGGGCCGAAGATTTCTTCGCGGGCAATGGTCATGTCATTGGTTACGTCCGTAAAGATGACGGGCTTGACATAGTAACCGTGGTCCGGCGCATCCGGACGGCCGCCAGCCAGAAGTGTCGCCCCTTCTTCCAGGCCCTTGGCGATGTAGGCATCGACGGTCTGCCACTGGTCATACGATGCGACAGGACCGATTTTCGTCGTTTCCAGAGCCGGGTCGCCTACAGTATATTCCGGCAGTATCTTCAACATGAGCTGTTCAATCTGTTCCTTGTCGTCCCGCGGGATGAGCAGGCGCGACAGAGCCGTACAGGTCTGGCCACTGTTGAGGAAAATGGAATTGAAGCACATGCGGATAGCCTTTTCGTAGTCTGCCCCCTTCAAGAGGACAAAAGGCGATTTGCCGCCCAATTCCATGCTAATGCGCTTCATCGACCCCAGGGCGCGCTGGGATACCTTGATGCCGGCTGCCGTCGACCCCGTAAAGGATACCATGGCGATATTCGGGTCGTCGCAGATGGCATTGCCAACCTGGCTGCCCCGGCCGGCGACGAGATTGAAGACGCCTTTGGGGAAACCGGCCCGGTCAAAGGCTTCGGCCAGGTAGTACGCCGTCACCGGCGTATGCTGGCTCGGCTTGAGGACGACCGTCGCCCCGACGAGCAGGGCCGGTACGACTTTCTGGATAATCTGCCCTAAAGGATAATTCCACGGCGTGATACAGCCGATGACGCCCAAAGGCCGGCGGTAGACGACGGATTGGGACAGATGTTCGACCAGTGGCAATTCCGGTGCCAAGTCGATATACGACTGGGTCCGCACGAACTGGTAGCCAATATGGTTGGTCCTGGCAAAGGCTACAGGCGCCCCTAATTCCTTGACGACGGCGTCGACGAACTGCGGTTCCAATCTAATCATCTGGACCAGCAGGTTCTTCATGAAGGTGATGCGGTCTTCCAGCGGCATAGCCGACCAGGCCGGGAAAGCTTTGGCAGCCGCCTGGGCAGCGGCAGCGACATCATCGGCACCAGCCGCGGCGACAGTGGCGAAGATTTCTTTCGTCGCCGGATTTTCTACGTCAATATATTGGCCAGACAAGGGCGCCACCCACTGGCCATCGATATATAGTTTTTTCAAATCCATGAAATTACCCCCTTTTACTCGAGATTATTCTTTAATTATAGAGATAAGTCATTGATTATGCAAGTCGGGAAAAAAATAGACTGCCTAAAAGGCAGTCTATTTTTAGTGGCTAGTAGGGGCGCCCACGTGGCGCCCCTACAGACTCCATACCACAAACTATCTTATTTCGCTTCGGCTTCTACGGGTTCTGAGGCGGATACGAAATGGCCGATGATGGAGCCACCGATGAGGCCGATGATGAAGGGCACGATCCAGCCGAAACCGTATGTGGACAGGGGCGTAGCGGCGACGATGGCTTTAGCAAAGCCCAGGCTGCTCAGGCCCGGCAGGGATTCCAAAAGGGCGAAGATCGTGACCAGGTAGACAGAGCCCTTGTAAGCACCGTTATTGGGCATGAAGCGGCCGATGATGCCCAAGACCAGGAGGGCCAGGCACGGCGGATAGCAGACGCCGAAAATCCAGCCGATGTAGGTGACGATACCGTCGACGCCGAGGAGGGCCGTCAGGGCCGACAAGATGCAGCAGGCGACGGCGACTTGTTTATAGCTGATGCGGTTGCCCGTAGCCGTGCTGGTGAATTCGGCAACGGCGGCAATCTGACCGATGGCTGTCGTCAGGCAGGCCAGGACGACGGCGATGCCCATGGGAACCATGACCCACGTGCCGACGCGCTGGATGATGGCGACCAGGAGTTCCGCACGGCCGATGTTCTGCGCATAGTCACCACTGACACAGGCGCCCATGTAGAGCAGGCTGCCGTAGATAATGAGCAGCAGGACGAAGGAAACGATGCCGCAGTAGATGAGCACTTTATTGCGCTGGCCGACGGTCGTATAGCCCTTGCCGTAAATGGAGCTGATGAAGACAGCGGCCATGATGAAGCTGACCAGGACGTCGCCCGTATTATAGCCGCCGAGGAAGGCATTGACGAAGGGATGGTCCACAGCCGGAGCGACGGGCGTCCCCAGTGGATTGAAGATGCCGACGAAGGCGACGATGACCAGGATTAGGGCCAGGAGCGGCGTCAGGTATTTGCCCATGCGGTCCATGACGTTGTTCTGGTCGGCAACGAAGAAGAAGCTGATGACGAAATAGGCGATGACCAGCGGGATGAACGGTGCTGCCGGCAGGTTGCCCTGGATGCCGAGCTGGATGGCCGTCGCACACGTACGGGGAATGGAAACGAAGGTACAGACCAGCATGAGGGCTGCCAGGAGGACGTTATACGTATTCTTCCCTACCCGTTCAGTAATGGAGTGGACGTCGCCGTTGAGGCCGATGACGATGAGCGTGAAGATAGGAAGAAAAATACCCGAAAGGGTCAGGCCAGCCAGGCCGGACAGGAAATCGCTGCCGCTGTTCAAACCGAGCTGGGGCGGGAAAATCAAATTGCCGGCGCCAAAATAGGTGGCAAAGAAGGCGAATCCCAGGATGAGCACATCCAGCCCCCGGATAGCCTTGCCGCCAGAAGAGTTGTTGTTCATGAAAATACCCCCTAAGAATGATTGAATGATGTGAAAATAAGTACATAATACGCCAAAAGAAAAGAGGCGCTGCCTCCAAGCTGCGCCTCAGTCATAATGATATCTTTCAGGAATAGCCTGTAGGAATTGGCACCTTACCGTAGGCAGGTTGCCGCAGCGTCATCGGGCCCGTCCCTCAGCTGCTCTCGATATAACTTATGAAATTTGTCTGTATTGGTGTTATTTTATAAAATTTTTAACGACTTGTCAATGTATTTATTTTGATTTAACGTTTTACTTCTGACAACTGGGACAAAGGTCAGCCAAAAAGCAGTTATCGCATAAAGGCTTGCGGGCTTTGCAGACCCGGCGGCCATGCCAGATGAGCCAATGATGGGCCCGGCTCCACCATTCCTTGGGAATGGCCTTCTGCAGGCCCTTTTCGACTTCCAGCGGCGTCGTCCCTTGGGCCAGCTGCAGACGGTTGGACACGCGGAAGACGTGGGTATCAACAGCAATGGCCGGCGTATTGAACAAGATACTGACCAGGACATTGGCCGTCTTGCGGCCGACGCCGGGCAGTTTCACCAGCTCATCGAAAGTCTGCGGCACTTGGCCATGATATTTTTCACAAAGGATGGCACAGTTGGCCAGGATATTCTTGGCCTTGCTGCGATAGAGGCCGCAGGTCCGTATCTTTTCTTCCAGTCCCGCCGTCCCCAGGGTCAGCATCTTTTCCGGCGTGTTATATTCCGGGAACATGCCGGCCGTCACGATATTGACCCGTTCGTCCGTACATTGGGCCGACAAGATGACGGCAATCATCAATTCAAAAGGAGAATTATAGTGCAGAGCCGGTTTCATGATACCGTACTGGTCCTGGAACCGCTGCAGCATTTCATCTTTTATTTTCTTTGAAATAGCCATATCACTTTACTTCCTCATCAGTATGGATTACGTCGTTCAGGCTGCCCATTTCATAGCCGCCCAAATCGAGGGTGACGTACGTAAAGCCCGTATCCTTGATGGCCCGGACGATTTCCTCCCGATGGGCCAGGACCGACGGGATTTCATCGACGGCGACTTCGATGCGGGCTACATCGCCGTGATAGCGGACGCGCAGGGAGCCCTGGACGTAAGGCGCTACGGCGGCTTCGGCCGCATCGATCTGAGCCAGGCGGTGCGGCGTCAGTTCCACGCCATACGGGACGCGGCTGGCCAGGCAGGCGGCACTCTGCTTATTCCAGGTCTGGAGGCCGAATTCCTTCGACAAAGCCCGGATATCCGCCTTGGCCAGGCCCGCTTCGATCATCGGGCTGCGGACGGCGTCGGATAATTCCTGCAGGGCTTTCATACCCGGCCGGTAATCACCGAGGTCATCGACATTCCCCCCGTCGACGACCCACTGATAGCCTTCGGCCTTGGCCAGGGCCACGAGCGACGTAAAGCGTATTTTCTTGCAGATATAGCAGCGATCTGGCGGATTCTGGACGAAGTCCGGGTCCTCGAATTCCGTCGAATGGACCAGGCGGTGTTCGACGCCGATGACCTTGGCCATGGCCTTGGCATCAGCCGCTTCACTGCCCGGCAGGGTCGCCGAAACGGCCGTCACGGCCAGGACCCGGTCCCCCAGAGCCTGGTGAGCCGCATAGGTCAGGAAGGTGCTGTCGACGCCGCCGGAAAAGCCGACGACGACACTGCCCATGTCCTTTAAGATCTGCTGGAGTTTTTCATATTTCTTGCTTGTCTCTGTTGAAATCAAAAGAGTTCCCCCTCGAACCAATATAGTTTTCATAGAACTGTCGAATGACGCCCTTCATTTCTTCGTCACCGACATATGGCAGGGCCTGCTGCCACAAGGCATCGGGCACGCCATAATAGGCTTCGGCAATGCTGCCGGCAATGGCTGCCTGCGTATCCGTATCGCCGTTGAGCCAAATCGCCTTGCGGATCGTATCTTCATAGTCCGTCCCTTCCAGGAAACATTCGATGGCTTCTGGCACACTATCGTCCGTCGTACAGGTAAAGCCATAAGACGGCCGTATCTGGGCCAGTGTCCGGGACAGATCATAGAAATGCGACCGCAGATATGCGGCAATCGCCTCTTTCTCCTTCCCCTGCCGGGCCAGGAAGATAGCCGACGCCACGGCAATGGCACCCTTGATGGCTTGGGGATGGTCATGGCTGACGACGGCTGTCAGCTCTGCCAGCGCCTGGGCTTCCTCCAGAGTATCGGCAATCCAGCCGGCCGGGCTGACGCGCATAGCCGCCCCATTGCCATAGCTGCCGTAAGCCGGTGCCTCGTCGGCCAGGAACCAGCGGCGGAACAGGCCGCCAAAACCGGCGTCGGGATATTTCCGGCACCAGTAGCGGAGCTGGCGCCGCAAGGGTTCGATATAGCCGCAGCAGGATGCCTTCCCCTCCATCAGGGCTGCCGCTACGGCTACAGTCGTCACCGTATCATCAGTAAAACGGCTGTTTTTAACAAATAAAGGAAAATCCAGGGATTCCGCTGTTTCATCGAATTCATAGATGGAGCCGGCAATATCGCCGATGATAGCTCCCTTCATGGAATCATCTCCCTAAAAGAAATGAGCCGATTCTTCTTTCAAGACTTTATCGCGCAAAGCTGACAGCTTGCTGCTGCGCTGGACCCACATTTCTTCCGGGTTGACCAGGCGCAGGTATTCGGGCCACAAAGTCTGGATCTGCTGGTCTGCATAGGCCATGATGGTTTTGAGGTCCGGTTTCTGATAGACCAGTTCGCCTTTCTGGAAAATGGGGACGAGCATCTTCTGGACACGGTAAGTCCCGCCAGGAATCGTCCGCGAGCGCCACGGTGCTTTATCGCTCTGGAGGAGCAGGTCTTTCGATTCGTCGATGCTTTCACCTTCGAGGATGATGATGTCAGCTTTCATTTTCCCCGTATCTTTATCGTAAATGCGCAGGACGTTCTTCAGGCCCGGATTGGAAATCTTTTCGGCATTGTCGCTCATCTTGATCTTCGGCACGAATTTCCCATCGTCATACTGGCCGACGAGTTTGAAGACGCCGCCCAGGGACGGACTGTCCTTGGCCGTAATCAAGTTCGTGCCGACGCCCCAGGAGTTGATGGCGCAGCCCTGGGCTTTCAATTCGGAAATGAGGTTTTCATCGAGGTCATTCGAGGCCGCAATGATGGCATCTGGGAAGCCTGCATCGGCAAACATCTTATGGGCTTCTTTCGATAAATAAGCCAGGTCGCCGCTATCCAGGCGGATACCATAAGCCTTGGGCAGGGTGCCGGCAGCCTTCATTTCCTTGAAGATCGTAATGGCATCGGGGACGCCCTGTTTCAGCGTATTATATGTATCGGCCAGGAGGATGAGGTTGTTCGGGTACTGGCGGGCATAGGCGCGGAAAGCTTCCAGTTCCGACGAGAAGCTCATGACCCAGCTGTGAGCCATGGTCCCTAAGACGGGCATGCCGAATTTGGCGCCAGCCAGGACGTTGCTGGTCCCGTTAAAGCCGCCGATCATGGCCGAACGGGCGCCGTAAACACCGGCCGATTTCCCCTGGGCCCGGCGCAGGCCGAATTCCATGAGGTTGTCCTTACCAGCCACCGTCCGGACGCGGCGAGCCTTGGTGGCAATGAGGCTTTCATGGTTCATGATCATGGACATGCACGTTTCTAACAGTAAGGCTTCGTCCTTCTTGGTCTGGACGCGCAGGAGCACTTCCTGAGGAAAGGCGACGGTCCCTTCGGGCATGGCATAGATGTCGCCCGTAAAGCGCAGGTCTTTCAGGTAATCGAGGAATTTGTCCTGGAAAAAACCGGTGCTCTTCAGATAGGCCAGGTCGTCGTCACTGAAATGTATATTGTGTACATAATCGATGAGATGTTCCAGCCCGGCCACGACCGTATAGCCCCCCTGGAAGGGATTGGTCCGGTAATAGCGGTCAAACACGCATTGCTGTTCGTGCTTGCCTTCAAAAAATAAGCCCTGCATCATGGTCAACTGGTACAGGTCGGTCAATAACGCTTTCGTATACAAGATAACTCGCCTCCAAAAAGTAGTTATTCCTATTATACATCAGTTAACGATAAAGGAACAACGAATTACCGATTTTGCATACATCGAAAAATTCTATACGGACTTAGCATGACAAAATAGGCTGTCGCACGTACGACAGCCTATTTCATCGTAGGGGCCGTCCCAAAGGGCGGCCCTTTCTGGTCCATTGTTAGCGGATGGTGTTAAATTTAACCTCTCCGGCCTTTCAGGCCACCTCCCCTCTCAAGGGGAGGCTGCGAGTCACGAACCACGAACCACGAGCCACTTTACTTTCTCTTCAACACGTTATGGACGGCCTGGATGACGTCGCTGGCCGAGAGATTATAGGCTTTCAGGAGATCATCCGGTTTCCCCGATTCGCCGAAGCGGTCCTGGATGCCGACGAGTTCTACTGGGACACAGCAGTGCTGGGCCAGGGCTTCGCAGATGGCCCCTCCCAGACCGCCCATGATTTGATGTTCTTCACAGACGACGACGGCCCCCGTTTCAGCCGCACAAGTACAGACCGTATCCAGGTCCAGCGGTTTGACCGTGTGGATGTTGACGACGCGGGCCGAAATACCTTCCCGGGCCAGTTCATCCGCCGCCGTCAGGGCTTCATGGACCATGAGGCCGTTGGCGAAGAGGGTCACATCACTCCCATCCCGGAAGATGGCCGCCTTATAGAGGTCAAAAGGCGTATCCTTATCGGTGACGACGGGCGCCGGATTGCGGCCAAAGCGGACATATGACGGCCCTTTGATATCATAGACGGCCATCGTCGCCTTATACGTTTCCCACCAGTCACAAGGCGTAATGACCATCATATGGGGAATGACCCGCATGAGGGCGATGTCCTCCAGAGCCTGATGGGTAGCGCCGTCAGGGCCGACGGAAATGCCGGCATGGGCGCCGCCGAGCTTGACGTTGAGATTATTATAACAGACCGTATTGCGTATCTGTCCCCACGCCCGGCCTGTCAAAAAGACGCCGTATGTCGAAATGAAGGGGACGAAGCCCGTCAGCGACAGGCCGGCTGCCGTACCGACCAGGTCTTGTTCCGATATGCCGACATTGATATATTTTTCAGGATATTCCTGGCGGATCCATTCGGTCCGCGTCGATTTGGCGACGTCCGCATCGAGGACGAGGACATCGTCGTGAAGGCGGCACAGTTCCAGCAGGGCCTTCCCATAGCCGTCGCGCATCGGTACTCGTTCCATTACGGCACCTCCGTTGTCAGTTCATCCATGGCCAGGCGGTACTGGGCTTCATCCGGCGCCGCACCGTGCCATTTCGCTTGATTTTCCATATATGATACACCCTTCCCCTTGACCGTATGGGCCAGGATGACCGTCGGCTTGCCGCGATAGGCCTTGGCAGCGCCATAAGCGTCGTACAGGGCATCTGTATCGTGGCCATCCACGCGGAGGACATGCCAGCCGAAACTTTCCCATTTCGCATCTATCGGTTCCATATTCTTGATCGACACCAAGGAATCGACGAGCTGCAGGCCATTGCAATCGACAATCAGACAAACATTGTCCAAATGGTGCTGTGAGGCAAAAGCGGCAGCTTCCCAAATCTGGCCTTCCTGCTGTTCCCCATCGCCGATGAGACAGAAGACTTCCGGTGTTTCATGGCGCAGTTTCAAGGCCAGGGCAATGCCGTTGGCAATGGACAGGCCTTGGCCTAAAGAGCCGACAGCGCAGTCGAGACAGGGCAGTTTTTCCAAATTGGGATGGCCCTGGAGGGCACTGCCAACCGTCCGCAGCGTATCGAGCAAGGCCAGGGGCAAATAGCCCTTATGGGCCAAAATGCTGTAATAAGCTGGGGCCGCATGGCCCTTGGATAAGACAAAACGGTCCCGTTCCGGCGCATGGGGCCGGTCAGGAAAACAGGTAAAGACATCTGTAAAATAAAGTGTGGCCATGATTTCGACAGCCGATAGAGAGCTGCCAGGATGACCGGAACCGGCACGGTAAATGGATCGCACCGTATCCCGCCGTATCTGCGTACACACGTCATGTAGATCATGCTTCATGAAGCATAGCCTCCTATGTCAGGCCGTCAAGAAAAAAACGCCGCATACCCCCGTTTATGTCTGGCGGCGATACGCGTGCGTTCGGACATACGACCTCTTTTGTTCGTTTCCATTTCTTGAGTTTATTGTACAATGATTATATACACAAGTCAAACAGAATATACCATCTGGATATGCTTCATGACTGTATAGCAAGACGTGCTTCCATAATATAAATAAATGGTATAAAAAGGGCTTGTCGCACGACGGCAAGCCCTTTTTCTGTAGGGGCGACCACGTGGGGCGCCCGTTCAAGCAAATCCGGTTCATTAGTATCTCACATATACCTGGCGGGCTCGCCACGTGCGAGCCCCTACAACGCTAACTGCTAACGGCTGCCTCCCCCTATTCTTTCATGGCTTTGACGACTTCCGGGTCTACGGCGAAGCCGTGGGCTTCGTCGGGGAAGCTGCGGTCCTTGACGTCGTGGATGTACCGGCCTACGGCATCGACGATGGTCTGATGGAGATCGGCATAGGTCTTGACGAATTTCGGGCGGAAGTCATTGCTCATGCCTAGGAGGTCCGTGCAGACCAGGACCTGGCCATCGGTGCCGTTGCCAGCCCCGATGCCGATGGTAGCCGCCGTATGCAGGGCTTTGGTGATTTCCGTGGCGATATCTGTCGGGACACATTCCAATGTGATGGCGAAGGCGCCGGCTTCTTCCAGCTTCAAGGCGTCGGCAATCAGTTGCTTAGCCATTTCGCTGTTCTTGCCCTGGACGCGGAAGCCGCCGAGCTGATGGACGGACTGCGGCGTCAGGCCGATGTGGCCGACGACGGGGATACCGGCCGTCGTCATGGCTTTGACGGCTTCGCAGACACTGGCGCCACCTTCGAGCTTGACGGCATCGCAGCCCGTTTCTTTCATGAGCCGGCCGGCATTGTGCAGGGCCTGCTGGGTGCTTTCCTGATAGCTCATGAAGGGCATGTCGCCGACGACCAGAGCCCGTTTGACGCCGCGGACGACAGCCGCCGTATGGTGGATCATATCTTCCATGGTCACAGGCAGTGTCGACGTATGACCCATGACGACATTGCCCAGGGAATCGCCGACAAGGATCATGTCGATACCGGCTTCATCGACGTTCTGGGCCATGATGTAATCATAGGCCGTAATCATGGAAATCGGCATGCCTTCCTGTTTCATTTTCTTAATGGTCAGATTGGTTACTTTCTTGTTCATGGTGAACTCCTTCCGCCATCGCAAGGATTCTTGTCAGCGTGTCATGCTGTTTTTCTGTAATCGTTTCGTTTTCTAAGGCTAAGTCTGCAGCGGCGCAGCCAAAAGCACAATAGGGCCGGAGCCATTTCTCCGGCATGACGGCCAGGTGTTTGGCAACGGTCCCGGCATCTCCGCGGGACACAGGGCCGGTCAAAGCCGTCTGCCACAGCGGACGCTGGCGGACATTGTCCATCGTCCCTTCGACGAGGGGCCGCAGCGCCTGGGATGCAGCGCCGGCACTGCCGATCCAGCGGCTCATGAGCTTCTGGGCAATGGCCAGGGCTGTCACGACGTAGTTGGAGCAGAAGCAGGCCGCAGCATGATAGAGCATGCGGTCTTCAGGGGGTACGAAAAAAGGCGTACTGCCCAAAGTCCGGACCAGATCTGCCGCAACGGCCTTGGCCCGTTCATCACCATCGACGGCCATGTAGATTCCCTTCAGGCGGTCTGCCGAAGGTTCGGCAAAGCTTTGCAGCGGATGAAGGCTGCCGACAGGATACCCCAACCGTGAAAGGGGCTCAAGAGGCGATAAATCCATAGCCCCACTGCAGTGAAATATACAGGTCTGAGGCGGCAGCGCATCCCCTGTCAGGGAAGCGGCCAATTCCCGGCTAACGGGAGCCAGGGCATCGTCGCGTACTGTGAGCAGGAGGACATCGCAGTGCCGTGCGAGTTCAGCACCGTCGGTATAGGCAGCAGCATGGAGGCGGCGGGCCATTTGACGTGTATGTTCTTCTGTGGAACAAAGGATTCCTTCGACATCAGAAGGAAAAGCTAATACAAAAGAAGCGCCGACTCTGCCGGCGCCGATAATACCTAAACGCATGATAACTCCCTCAAAAAAAGCGCACTCCTCCCGGGAATGCGCGTAAAAAGCCTACGTTTACAAGAATTCGTCCCGGTCTTTCGATCCAAGCGATATGCTATGAAATTATGATAATAGTTGACCCGGATTTTTTACGGTACGGATCCCAAAAGATTCCGTCCAACCCGAATCACATGTACAGGATACTACATTTGTGAAACTTTTACCAATAACTTTTAGGAATAGAATATGATAGTAGTTCGTGGTTCGTGGTTCGTAGCTCGTGGTTCGTGGCTCGTAGCTCGTGGTTCGTGGCTCGTAAAAGCACTAAGTACTAGCCACGAACAACTAGCCACTAGCCACAAAAAAAGAGCTGTCTATAAAGACAGCTCTTTTTTCACACACAATATGGTGGGCGGTAATGGATTCGAACCATCGACCCCCTCGATGTCAACGAGATACTCTAACCAACTGAGCTAACCGCCCATATTTCGTATTTCTTTGTGCGACTCGTTTATTATAACTTACTTCTCCTATTTTGGCAAGTCTATTTTTAAATATTTTTTCCCCTATTGACTTGAACTCCACTCCAGCCAGTATAATAAAGGCAAGGAGGGATTGCTTTGAAGATAAAAGATGTCAGTGAAAAGTTCCATCTTTCGCCGGACACGCTGCGCTACTACGAAAAAATCGGACTCATCCGCCATGTCCCGCGCGATAAGAACGGCGTCCGCGATTATACCGAGGAAAACTGCGACACCATCGCCTTCATCAAATGTATGCGCGCTGCCAGCGTTTCCATCGACGGCCTGTCGCGATACATGGAACTCTTTCAGCAAGGCGATGCGACCCGCGCAGCACGCCGTCAAATCCTGGTTGACGAACGGGACCACCTGGAAAGCCGTCAAAAAGATATCCAGGAAGCCCTGCAGCACTTGAACTGGAAAATCAAACTGTACGATGAAGGGAAGTTTTGATAGAAAAAGGACTTGTCATCATATGACAAGTCCTTTTTGCACACAATATGGTGGGCGATAATGGATTCGAACCATCGACCCCCTCGATGTCAACGAGATACTCTAACCAACTGAGCTAACCGCCCATATTTTGTACTTCTCTGTGCGACTTGTTTATTATAACTTACTTTTCCCTATTTGGCAAGGGGTATGGGAAAATTATTTCAGCATTTTTTTGATTTCGTATGTCACCTGGCGCTCATTCAATACGGTATTAAAGGGGCGCGTCATCTGGCCGCCGCAGGCGATGAAGATAAGCTGCGGTACCTGATGGACGCCATAGTCATGGAGCATCTGTTTCTGTGTGCTGTATACGGGCAGGGCATATCCCTGCTGGTGGATATAGGCCCGGCTATCTGCTGTATCCGGTCCGACGGGGATGGTCACGAAATAGACATCCTGGCCGTACTGGGCACAGGCCTTTTCCAGGATGGCCAGCTGGCGCAGGCTGTAGCTGCTCCAGGATGCCCAGAAAAAGAGACAGACCGGCTTTTGGTTATACAGGGCCTGCAAGCGTATGTCCCTTCCATCGGGAGCCTGCAGGACCTCATCAGGTGCCAGCATTTCCGTTTCCCGCTCGCTCACGTCTTCCGCTTCCCTGACAACGTCGGAACTATAGGCATCTTCTTCTTTGCCAGGCCAGAAAAAGGCCGTCAGTATCAGACAGATACAGGCCAGTCCGGCCAGGATTTTCGTCTTGATGTTTATCATCTCTCCCCCCTTTTTCTATCCATTATAACTGAAAAAAGTGGTTCGTGGCTAGGGGCTAACAACGTGAAGAGGGCTTGTCGTCGTACGACAAGCCCTCGAATCTGGGGATAGGATCTATTGTAATTACGTATTATGCGTGGATGTAGATGCGGACGGCCCGGTTGATGAGGTTAATCTTGCGTCCGTAGAAAATGTAGTACATGGCAAAGCAGGCAATGGCTACGATAGCAGCGACGGCATAGAGCTGGGGGAACGTGAGCAGGCCGTGGAGGCTGCCGAGGACATACGGGCCTACGCCGATGCCAAGGTCGAGGGCGACGAAGTACGTCGACAGGGCGACGCTGATGCGGTACGACGGCGTCAGTTTGATGCAGACTGCCTGACCGTTGGACATGAACGTGCCATAACCGAGGCCGACGAAGACGCCCGATAAGAGAAGCTGCCACGAAGCACCGGCGATGCTGAGGAGGAACAAGCCGATGGCCAGGCAGATGTAGCAGGGATAGAGGACGTAATTTTCGCCTTTATGGTCGAAGATGACGCCCGTCATCGGACGGGTGATGGTGATGACGACGGCATAGACAACGAAGAAGAACGTGCCGGCCTGGACCAGGTTGATTTCACGGGCATAAGCAGCCAGGAAGGTCAGGACGCTGGAATAAGCGAAGCCCATGAAGAAACCGATGATGGAGATGACCATGACGCGATATTCGACGTAATTGTCGAGGCTCATGGCTTTCATCTTGGCCACCTGTTCAGACGTGAGGGTAATTTCGTCGATGTGGAGGGCGATGCAGCCAATCATGCACAAGCCGACGAGGACGGCGCAGAGGGTGATGATAAAGGTGAAGTTCGTGACGACGATGAGGAACATGCCCAGGAAAGGTCCGACGGCAGCGGCCAGGCTGGTGCTCAGGCCGTAGTAGTTGATGCCTTCACCCCGCTTATCGGCAGGAATACAGGAAGCGACAATCGTGTTCGTCGCTGTCGAGACGATGCCATAGGCCATGCCGTTGAGGAAGCGGATAGCAAAGAGAATAGCGAGATTGGGGATATAAAAATATAATAACGTCGTTACAAAATAAAGGATGATCCCGCCATATAACGATTTGCGGCGGCCATACAATTCAATGGCTTTGCCGAACTGCAAGCGGGCCAGCAAAGTGCCGACGATGAAGATGCCCGAAGCCAGGCCGGCTTCACCGAGAGAAGCATGCAGCTGGTCTTTGGCGACGACGGCGATGATAACCATCAATAAATAATAAATGAGATAGACTACAAAATTGATACCTGTGTCGAGAAGGAAGTCTTTGTTCCAAAGTGATTGATTCGACATTCTGTATTCACTGCTCCTTTCGTATTTGCAAGCTAGATTCTACACCTTCTCTCCCCGCTTGTATAACGCAAAAAAAAGATACCTGTCATCGTTTTTTACGATGGCAGATACCTTTATCATTATTTTTTGATATGATACACGCGGCGGATATAGTCGACGAAGACCTGTATCGTCGCGTACTTGGGATTATCCTTCTTATAGACCAGATAACAGGGCAGGCGCAGCGGCGGTTCCAATTCACAGTAGTCCTGGGTGATGCCCATGGCCTGTAGAAATCGTTCCGGCAGGATAGCTCCGATGCGGTTCTGCTGGCAATAGTTCATCATGGCATAGGGCGTGGAGAACCAGGCCTGCGTCTCCTGAGGCGGACAGGCATGGGCCGTGAAATAGTGATTGATGTAGTTATTCATTTCGTATTGCGGCGAATATTGCGCCAACGGCTGGGATGCCACGTATTGAGGCGTCACGGCATGTTCCGGCAGATCCAGGTTCGGCCCGTAATAGACGAGGTTCTCGATGCCAAAAAAGACCTTCTCGTAGTCTTCCAGGTGCAGTGCCGGCAGATAAAAGAGGGACACGATATCCAGTTTATCGTCTTTCAGCCATTGGATCATCTCCCGGACTTCCAGGTTGTAGACCCGGAAAGAAGCGCCGCTGTGGTGCTCCTGGAAATAAGCGAGGTGGCGGTTCATGTGGACGTCGCCTAAGGACAGCATGATTCCCACCGACAGGGGCTGGGTCTTCCCCGTCCGCCCTGGCAGTTCGCTCATGGCTTCTTCTAATTCACCTAAAATGTGGGCTATTTTCGTGTAGAACATCTTGCCAGCCGGCGTCAAGTGACTTCCCCTGTTCGAGCGCTCGATAAGGCGGACGCCGACGAGGTCTTCCAGTTTCTTCATCTGCGCACTGAAAGCCGACTGGGTAATGTTGGCGGCATTGGCAGCCGTCGTGAAATTTCCATACTTCCCGTAAATGACGAAATTCCGCAGCTGCTGTATCGACGGTAAATCCATGGGGCCTCCTTATGATAAAAGAGGCTGTCGCATTAAGACAGCCTCTTTTGGAGTTTTAAGTTTGTAGTTTTTAGTGTGCAGCAAATGTCAAAAAATTTAAAGCCAACTTCTACAAACTACAAACTCCATACTACAAACAATAAAGAAAGGAGCATCACATGACGACAGAAGCCTTCCTGTGACGCTCTCTTCAATCACTTATTCATCTAAGAGTTCATCGAATTTTGCATTGGCTGCGTCGAACTCTTCGTCCGTCGGTGCGACGTAGACGTCTTCGCCGTCTTCCTGGTCGACGCGGGCGATGATGGCATCGCCGCCTTCTTCGTCTTCCGTGACTTCGACGAGCAGGGCGAATACTTTACCATCGAGGTCGAGGCGCTGTACTTCCTGATATTCCACTTCATTGCCTTGGTCATCCGTAGCGGTCACGATGATGACTTCTTCCAATTCGTTGTTCATTTCTTCCGACATAGTAGTCCTCCTTAATGAGCATGAGCGTCTAAATAATTCTGTAAAATAAGGATTGCTGCCATTTTATCGACAAACTGCTTGCGCTTTTCGCGCCGCACATTGCCTTCCTTTAATACATTCTGGGCCATAACGGTCGTCAGGCGTTCATCCCAATAGACAATGTCTATATCCGGGACGGTTTGCTGGAATCGTTCGACGAATTCTTCGATTTTTTTCATATTATCGCTGTAGTCACCGTTCATATGACGCGGCTTGCCTACGACGATGCGGTGTACTTCTTTTTCTTTGATCAGTTCGCGCAGACGGGCAAAGTCTGCTTCATCGGATTTACGGCGGATCGTTTCTACGCCCTGGGCCGTAATCAGCAAGGCATCGCTGCAGGCGACACCGATGGTCTTGGAACCGACATCGAGTCCTAAAATTCTCATATGTCTCCTATAAGTTGTGCTGTTTGACGTACGAACGGACTAATTCTTCGATGAGTTCATCTCGTTCGATGCGCCGGATATTGCTGCGAGCATTGTTGTGGCTCGTGATATACGTCGGGTCACCGGACAGGAGATAGCCTACGATCTGATTAATCGGGTTGTATCCTTTTTCTTCCAATGCGTGATATACATCTTCCAGAATCATGGATGCAACGGTCTGTTCTTCACTTCGGTTTTGCATAATCATCGTTTCGTCGCTTACTGCCATGTTCACTCACATCCTTTTTATTCAACTGGCATGACTGCCAAAAATTTATGCTAACATATCGCGTACGGCTGCGGCACCGGCTTTAAGAGCATCGCCCAATTTTTCCGGTTCCTTGCCGCCGGCCTGGGCCATATCGGGACGGCCGCCGCCATTGCCGCCAGCTGCCTGAGCAGCAACTTTGATGATCTTGCCGGCATGGAGGCCTTTCTTGGTATCGCTCTTGGCGACTTTGCAGACGAAGTTGACTTTATCGCCATGGGTCATACCCAAGAGGACGACGCCGCTGCCGAGCTTGTCGAGGACCGTATCAGCCAGGTCGCGCAGGTTATCCATAGAATCAGCCTGAGCGACGGCTGCGACGACAGGAACGCCGCCGATATCTTCTTTAGCTGCCAGGATGCTGTCCATATCGGACAGGGCTGCATCTTTCTTGAGCTGAGCCAATTCTTTTTCCGTATCCTTGAGCTGGGCCAGGAGAGCTTCCAGTTTGGCCGGCGCATCGCTGACCTTGCCTTTCAAGAGGCCTGCCAGCTGCTGCAGTTCCTGCGATTCATCCTTAGCCAGCTTGAGGGCAGCCGGACCGGTAACGGCTTCGATACGGCGGACGCCGGAGCCAGTCCCGGTTTCGCTGGTAATGCGGAACGTACCGATGACCGACGTGTTGGCCACATGAGAGCCGCCGCAGAGTTCACAGCTGAAGTCGTCGACAGAGACGACGCGGACGATATCGCCGTATTTTTCACCGAACAAGGCCATAGCGCCCTTTTCTTTGGCCGCATCGAGGGCCATTTCTTCGATGGTGACGGGGACGGCCTTGAGGATTTCTTCGTTGACCAGGGCTTCAATCTTATCCAGTTCATCCTGCGTGACCGGCGAGAAATGGGTGAAGTCGAAACGCAGGTGGTCCGGTGTGACCAGCGAGCCGGCCTGGTTGACGTGATTGCCCAAGACTTTGCGCAGGGCAGCCTGCAAGAGGTGTGTTGCCGTATGGTTGCGGGCCAGGTTCATATGACGCTGCTTGTCGACAGCGATATCGACGGCATCGCCCGTGCGGAGGACGCCTTCAGTGATTTCAGCGATGAGGTATACCAGGCCATTGGGCAGAGCCTGGGCATCAGTGACCTGTGCCTTGCCTTCAGCAGCACATAGGACGCCTGTATCGCTGAGCTGACCGCCGCCTTCGGCATGGAAGGGGTTGTCGTCGAGGATGATCGTCACTTCCTGGCCGTCGCGGGCTTCGCTGATTTCGACGCCTTCCTTGCCGAGCATGGCAATCGTCGCTTTGACAGCCGTTTCGTCGTTGACCAGTTTCGACTGGTCCAGCTTGGTCGTATCCGGCGTAGCGACTTTGGCCGATACTTTGGTATGGGCAGCGCGGGCCCGTTCCTGCTGTTCCTTCATGGCTTCCTGGAAGCCGTCTTTATCGACTTTGAAGCCCTGTTCACCGGCGATTTCTTCGGTCAGTTCCATGGGGAAGCCATACGTATCGTAGAGTTTGAAGACTTCAGCGCCAGTGAGGACTTTGTCGTCGCCCACATGGGCCATCATATCGTTGAGCAGTTCCATGCCCTGTGCCAGGGTAGCGCTGAACTGTTTTTCTTCTGTATTGATGATCTGTTTGATGAGAGCTTCGTGTTCCCGCGTTTCCGGATATTCATCGCCGAGGATGTCCAATACCGTATCGACGAGACCTGCCAGGAAGAGGTCCTTGATGCCCAGGAGGCGGCCGAAGCGGACGGCACGGCGCAGGATACGGCGCAGGACGTAGCCGCGGCCTTCATTGGACGGCAGGATGCCATCGGAAATCATGAAGGTAATGGCGCGGATATGGTCAGCAATGACCTTCATGGCCATCTTCTGACGGGGATCATTGTAGTCGCCGCCGGAAATGGCAATGACTTTTTCGATGATCGGGAAGATGAGGTCCGTTTCAAAGTTCGATTCTTTCTGCTGGATGACCGAAGCCAGTCGTTCCAGACCGCAGCCCGTATCGATGTTCTTCTTGGCCAGCGGTTCGTACTTGCCGTCTTTAGTGCGGTTGTACTGGGTGAAGACGAGGTTCCAGATTTCCAGGTAGCGGTCGCAGTCGCAGCCGACGGTACACGTCGGTTTACCGCAGCCTCGTTCCGGGCCGAGGTCATAGAAGATTTCACTGTCCGGACCGCACGGACCTTCGCCGATTTCCCAGAAGTTATCGTCGAATTTGAAAATCCGTTCGTCAGCTAGGCCAATCATATTATGCCAGTAGTCATAGGCTTCTTTGTCATCGGGATAGATGGTGACATACAATTTATCCGTATCCAGTTCCAGGACTTTGGTCAGGAATTCCCAGGCCCAGGAAATGGCTTCTTTCTTAAAGTAGTTGCCAAAGGAGAAATTGCCCAGCATTTCAAAGAACGTATGGTGACGGGCCGTACGGCCTACGTTGTCGATATCGTCAGTGCGGATGCACTTCTGACTCGTCGTGACGCGGTACGACGGCGGTACGAGCTTACCCGTGAAATATGGTTTGAGCGGTGCCATGCCGGCGCCGATGAGGAGCAGGCTGGGGTCGTTTTCCGGAATGAGCGGAAAACTGTGCAGGATCAAGTGCTCCTTGCTCTTAAAGAACTGTAAATAGGCTTTGCGGATTTCATTACCCGTCATGTACTTCATATAGTAAACACTCCCTCTAAATATCTTTCTACATGGGAAAATTATACGCTCATTTCCCCCTGTTCGGCAACCTTTTCTTGTTATTTTTTATCTCACAGCCCGGTTGTATAAGGAAAGGCTAGAGGACGACTGTTCCCTAGCCAGTTTGCCTATCTCCGGACCCGTGTAGCACCGACATAGCGCGGCGACCAATAGCCGCTGTCGAGGCTGTCTACGCGGATGCCGCCACTGCTGGTGGCACTGATGAAATTGTTATTGCCGACATAGATGCCCGTATGGGATACACCCGGTTCATACGTCGTGAAGAAGACCAGGTCGCCCGGCATGAGTTCGCTGCGGCGGACCCGCTGGCCTACTTCATATTGTTCATCTGCCAGGCGCGGCAGATTGATGCCATTATGGGAAAAGACATATTTCGTAAAGCCTGAGCAGTCGAAGCCTTCAGCCGGCGTATTGCCGCCGAATACGTAAGGGATGCCCAAATACTGGTATGCCGAATTGACCAGCTGGTTGCCGAAAGCATCGCCGCCGCTGAAATGACGGTATTTGCTGATAGCGCCATTGTTGAAGCGCGTCCCCTGCCCTCTCTTCATGACCGGCTTAGGCGGCAGCATGGAACGATTGCCTGTCAGGAGATAATAGGTCCAGCCGCCGACTTTACCGCTGACCTGGATTTTCTTATCTTTCTGATACTGCGATACGGCCCGCGCCGTATCATTGGTGTAAACGCCGTTGACATTGACCCGATAGCCTTTACTGCGAAGAATCTGTTGAATCGAACGGACTTCATCGCCCCGGCTGCCAATGGTCAGCGGAGAAGCTGCCAGCGCCGGCAGTGCGGCAAAAACGAAAAGTGCGGCAAATATCCAAACTTTACTGATTTTTTTCCACATAAATACTCCTCTCTGTCTCGAAGGCCATACAACGCACCGTTCCTACCTGTCTTTATGCTGGCCGAGTTCAGCCCGCAGCCAATACAGAGGCCTATGTTTCACCTCTTCAAATATACGTCCTATATACTCTCCGATGACACCAATAAAAATGAGCTGGAACCCGCTGAACAGGCAGTCGACGATCATCGTCGTCGTCCATCCCGGCACGGCTTCGCCCATTATATTACAATAGATGACATGCAAAATCAGGAGCAGGCTCAACAAACCGCTCAGCATGCCGATATAAAAGGAAACCCGCAGGGGAATCTTGGAATAGGCCATGATCCCGTCCAGGGCAAAATGAAGCATCTTGCGTACGGAAAACTTCGATTTCCCGGCATAACGCTTGGGTGCTACGAAATGAATAAAAGTCTGTGTGTAACCGATGTCCCCGATGAGGCCGCGGATGAAACGGTCGTGTTCGCGGAACTGCTTGAATGTTTCCAGGACCCGCTTATCGATGAGGCGGAAGTCGGACCCGCCTGGTGTGATGTGGACCGGGGATACGGCATTCAGTATACGATAATACCATTTCGACGTCATGCGCTTGAGGAAGCCCGCATCGTCCGTCGCTTCCCGTATGGTCTGGACGACGTCGTTGCCTTCGCGCCATTTCTGGACCAATTCGGGAATCATCGACGGCGGATGCTGCAAGTCACCATCCATGGTGATGACGGCGTCGCCAAGGGCATGATCCATGCCGCAGGTAATGGCCAGCTGATGGCCGAAGTTACGGGCCAGGATAAAAGCCCGCACGTGCTCATCCTGCTGGGTCAAGCGGCTGAGGATGAGGGGCGTTGCATCTTTAGAACCGTCGTCGACAAAGATGATTTCATAATCCATATCGAGTGTCGCTGCGGCTTTCGTCGCCTCTTCATAGAATTTCTCAATGTTCGGCTGTTCATTGTATACAGGAACGACAATAGACAATAACTGTCGTCCCGTCCCTCTCGTTTCTAAATTCAATTATATCATCCCAATATTTTTGTTGTCAAAACCGGCAGCCTTGTTTTCTGCTACGACAGACGCCAGGAACTTGCTGATTTCCGCCTGCGAGGCATAGCCGATAATGCGTTTGAGTGGCTTACCGCCCTTAAAGAACAATAATGTCGGAACCGCCATGATTTCATATTTTTCGGCAATATTCCGCATCGTATCGACATTGATGCGTACTACTTTCACAGCATCGCCAAAATTCGCGGCTGCCTGGCTGATTTCCGAATGAACCATCTTGCACGGTTCGCACCAGGGAGCCCAGAAGTCTGCGATGACAATGCCCGGCTGGTGAAGGACTTTCACAGAAAAATCAGCATCACTGTCAATCGAAACTACTGCCATGATTATACAACCTCCCATCTGGCCGATGTAAATCAAATCCATTATACCACTTTCGCTTAATGAAGCCAACTAGAAACATCGTTCGCTATAAAAGGAGCAAAAAAGGGGCTGTCCTTTGAAGACAGCCCCTTTTTTGAGAATTAAGTTTGCAGTTTGTAGTTTTTAGTGAATGGTTTTAATTTTAAACCATCTTCTGCAAACTACAAACTCTGAACTACAAACGATTGAACTGTAGCACCCGTTCAAAGAGGTTCTTGGCCAGGGGGCCGAAGCCGTCGCGTTTTAGCGACGAGTAGGCCAGGGCCGGCCGGTCTGACGGGAAGAGTTTGTTGAGCTGGGCCAGGTTGCGGTTCTTTTCATTGGCCTTGAGCTTGTCCGCCTTGGTCCCTACGATCTGCAGGGGGACGCCGGCGCTGGCCAGCCAGTCATAGGCCTGCTGGTCGATGGCCAGGCCGGGATGGCGCAGGTCGACGAGCAGGCAGAGGACGCAGAGGTTCGGCGACTGCGTGACGTATTCGCCGATGAAGGCACTCCACATGTCGCGGTTCCTGCCGCCAGTCTTGGCAAAGCCATAGCCCGGCAGGTCGACTAAGTAGAACGGCAGGCGCTGCTCCCCTTCTTCTTCATCGCGCCGCCGCAGGGCTGCGCTGAAGTAGTTGATAGTCTGCGTCTTCCCCGGTGCGCCGCTGACACGGGCCAGGCCGCGGTGGTTGCACAGGGAATTGATCAGGCTCGACTTGCCGACGTTGGAACGGCCGAGGAAGGCGACTTCCGGCACGTTCCCTTCGGGGTACTGGTCGCGGCGGACCGCCGTCGTGGCATAGGCCGCCTTGATGATATCATACGAAGCCATCAGGACTTCACCAGTGCCTGAGCCAGCACTTCATCCATATGGTGAACGAAGACGAATTTGACGTCTTTTTTGACCGACTGCGGCACTTCGTCCATGTCGCGCTTGTTTTCTTCAGGCAAGAGGATCTTCTTGATGCCTGCCCGGTGAGCGGCGATGACTTTTTCCTTGATGCCCCCTACGGGCAGGACCGTCCCGCGCAACGTGATTTCACCGGTCATGGCTACGTCGTGGCGGACGGCTTTGCCCGTCAGGGCCGACGTAATGGCCGTGGCCATGGTGATGCCTGCCGACGGACCGTCTTTAGGGATGGCTCCTTCGGGCAGGTGGATGTGCAAGTCCATGTTGGCGTAGAAATCGGCATCGATGCCCAGGACATCGGCCCGGCTGCGGACGTAGGTCACGCCGGCTTCAGCCGATTCCTTCATGACGTCGCCGAGCTGGCCCGTGAGCAGCAGGCGGCCTTTGCCCTTGACGGCAACGGCTTCCGTTTCCAGGACTTCACCGCCGACCTGGGTCCAGGCCATACCGGTGACGATGCCGACTTCGTCGTCTTTGTGGACCGTTTCCGGCAGGAATTTGACCGGACCGAGCAGTTTTTCCAGATTCTTGACGGAGACGCTGATCGGTACTTCGTCGTTCATGAGCAGGGATTTGCCGATACGGCGGCAGACCGTACCGATGGTCTTTTCCAGGCTGCGGACGCCCGATTCGCGCGTATAGCCTTCGATGATATGGCGCAGGACGGCGTCGGAGAACTTGGCCTGACTCGGTTTAAGGCCATTTTCTTTGATCTGTTTCGGCACCAGATAGCGCTTGGCGATCTGGACCTTCTCTTCTTCTGTATAACTCGTGAAGTCGATGATTTCCATGCGGTCCATGAGGGGACGGGGAATATCGCCGAGGACGTTGGCCGTCGTGATCCAGAAGACTTTCGACAAGTCAAAGGGCAGTTCCAGGAAATGGTCACTGAAAGTATTGTTCTGTTCCGGGTCGAGGACTTCCAGCAGTGCCGACGACGGGTCGCCGCGCATGTCGGACGTCATCTTGTCGATTTCGTCGAGGAGGAAGACCGGGTTCTTGACGCCGGCCTGTTTCATACCGGCCAGGATACGGCCCGGCAGGGCACCGATGTAAGTCCGGCGATGGCCGCGGATTTCAGCTTCATCGCGGACGCCGCCCAGGGATACGCGGACGTACTTGCGGTTCATGGCCCGGGCGATGGATTTGGCGATACTCGTCTTGCCCGTGCCCGGAGGACCGACAAAACAGAGAATCGGCCCTTTCAGGCTGTGCGTCAGCTGTTTGACCGCTAAATATTCGATGATGCGGTCTTTGACCTTCTTCAGGCCGTAATGGTCTTCATCGAGGACTTTCTGCGCTTCGTTGAGGTCCAGGCGGTCCTTGGTTTCCTTCTTCCAGGGAAGGGCCATGGCCCAGTCGAGGTAGGTGCGGATGATGGCCGATTCCGCCATCATGGGCGGCATGGAGTCGAGGCGGTCCACTTCCTTGAGCAGGGCCTTTTCGATGTCTTCGTCGAGCTTCATCTTCTTGATCTGGTCGCGGAGTTCCTGGACTTCCGTGTCCTTGTCGACTTTGTCGCCCAATTCTTCATGGATGGCCTTGATCTTTTCCCGCAGGTAGTATTCTTTCTGCTGCTGGTCCATCTTGCCGCGGACTTCCATGTTCAGCTTCGATTCCAGGTTGGCAATGTCGACTTCCGTATCCAAGAGCGACGCAATGCGGCGCAGACGGGCTTCGACGTCAGCCGTTTCCAGGAGCTGCTGGCGGATGACCAGGCGCAAGGGCAGCTGGGACGCAGCGAAGTCAGCCAGGACGCCCGGTTCGTCGATGTTCTTGGCATTTTCGCTGGCTTCTTCTCCGTCGCGGAGATTGCCCAGCCAGTCCAGGAGCCGCTTGAGGACGACCCGGCGCAGGGCTTCTTCTTCGACTTCGTTGCGGCTGATTTCAGCCACTTTGACGGCAGCCCCTTCGAGGTAATCGGCTTTCTGGGAAAAGCCCTGCATGCGGACGCGGGAAATGCCGTTGACCAGGATGCGGACCAGGCCGCCAGGCATGCGCAGGAGCTGTTCGATCTTGACCAAGCAGCCGATGGTATAGACATCGTCAAAACCCGGATTGTCTTCGTTTTCATCGACCTGGGTCGCTACCAGGAGCTGCCGGTCGTGTTCCATGGCGTAGTCGACGGCAGCCAGGGACGTATCGCGGCCGATGTCGATGTGGCTGACCAGCTTCGGATAGACGACGATGCCCCGGAGCGGGACAAAAGGCAGGGCCAGGATATCTTGTTCGTTGAGCACAACGTTTTCGTTCATACACTTCACCTTCTTCTATGGAAAAATAAAACTCATTTCCGGTTTAAGAAATGAGTTTTATTGTACATTATATCATTTTGCCTCTTTCAATACGAGGTCGGGCTCAGCGCCTTCTTTGACGCATTTTTCCGTGACGATGCACTTGGCTACGTCGTCGCGGCTCGGTACATCAAACATGACATCGAGCATGATCCGTTCGATGATGGAGCGAAGCCCGCGGGCACCGGTATTGCGCCGCAGCGCTTCCTTGGCAATGGCCTGGAGAGCTTCCGGCGTAAATTCGAGATCTACGTCGTCCATGGACAGCATCTTCTGATACTGTTTGACCAGGGCGTTCTTCGGTTCTGTCAGGATGTGTACCATCGCATCTTCATCGAGAGGATTGAGAGTAACCAATACGGGCAGGCGGCCGATCAATTCCGGGATGAGGCCGAACTTCTGGAGGTCCGTCGGGATGATTTCCTTGAGGAGCGATTCCATGGAGTGTTCGGACTTGGAGTGGATGTCCGCACCGAAACCCATATTCTTGTCCGTCGTACGGTTGAGGATGGTCTTGTCGATGCCATCGAAAGCGCCGCCGCAGATGAACAGGATGTTCGTCGTGTCGATCTGGAGCATTTCCTGGTGGGGATGCTTGCGGCCGCCCTGAGGCGGAACGCCGGCAACGGTCCCTTCGAGGATTTTCAACAAGGCCTGCTGGACGCCTTCACCGGAAACGTCACGGGTAATGGACGGGTTTTCCGATTTGCGGGCAATCTTATCGATTTCGTCGATGTAGATGATGCCCCGTTCAGCTTTGGCAATATCGTAATCAGCGGCCTGGATGAGCTTGAGCAGGCAGTTTTCGACGTCTTCGCCGACATAGCCGGCTTCGGTCAGGCTCGTCGCATCGGCGATGGCAAAGGGCACATCGAGGAGGCGGGCCAGGGTCTGGGCCAGGAGGGTCTTGCCGCTCCCAGTCGGGCCGACCATGACGATATTCGACTTCTGGAGCTCTACATCATCATCAGAGGCGCTGAAATTGGTCTGGAGCCGCTTGTAGTGGTTGTACACTGCAACGGAAAGGGTCTTCTTGGCTGCTTCCTGGCCGATGACGTATTCATCAAGGGTAGCCTTGATTTCATGCGGCGTCGGCAGGTCCTTGAGCTGGAAGTCCGGCGTTTCTTCCGCCTTTTCTTCTTCCATGATGTGCTGCGCTACGGCAACACATTCGTCGCAGATATAGACGCCCGGGCCGGCAATGAGCTTCTGTACTTCGCTCTGGGGCCGGCCGCAGAAACTGCAACGCGGTTCATCATTCCTATCGTTCATCTTGTCTTCCTCCTGTCCTATTTCGTTTCATCCGGCAGCGGACGGGTCAGGATTTCATCGATGAGGCCGTATTCCTTGGCTTCTTCGGCAGTCATGAAATTATCCCGTTCCGTATCCTTCTGGATGACGTCAATGGGCTGTCCTGTGTGTTCAGACAAGATACCGTTCAATTCCTTGCGCATGCGCAGGATTTCGCGGGCATGGATTTCGATTTCCGTAGCCTGGCCCTGGACACCGCCGAGAGGCTGGTGGATCATGACCTGGGAATGCGGCAGGGCGAAGCGTTTGCCCTTGGCACCGGCCGTCAGGAGTACCGACGCCATGCTGGCAGCGGAACCGACGCAGATCGTCGAGACGTCCGGCTCGATGTACTGCATGGTATCGTAGATGGCCATGCCTGCCGTGACGACGCCGCCAGGGCTGTTGATATATAAGTGGATATCCTTGTCAGGATTTTCTGCTTCCAGGAAAAGGAGCTGGGCGATGATGCTGTTGGCAACGGTATCATCAATCGGGCCGCCGAGGAAGACGATGCGGTCTTTCAACAGGCGGGAATAGATATCATAGCTCCGTTCCCCTTGTGCCGTCTGTTCGACGACGATGGGTACATACATATTTGTCAAAACTAACACCTCCGGAGAATGCGTTTCCGGGATTAGTCTTCAGCCTTTGCGTCTTCAGCTTTAGCTTCTTCTTTTTTGTCTTCGTTCGGGTCGACGGCATTTTTCAGGATGAAGCTGGCTGCTTTTTTACGGCCGACAGACTGTACGAGCATGGGAACGCGATGTTCTTTCAAAATGATCTTGTAGACTTCTTTCGGATCGGCACCGAAGTTCTGAGCCATCGTGATGATTTCAGCCTGGAGATCGATGTCTTTGACTTCGATGTTTTCAGCTTTGGCGATAGCTTCGAGGACGAGGTCCATCTTTACGTTTTCTTTAGCCGGTTCAGCGTAATGTTCTTTGAGTTTGTCCATATCCTGGTTCATGTATTTGAGATAATCGTCGAGGCTCATGCGCTGTGTTTCCAGTTTCATGGCCAGTTCTTCGATCATCTGGTCGATTTTGTCGTCGATCATGACCTGCGGGATATCGACTTCGGCATTGTTGACAGCCGTCTTCAGGACTTCAGAGTTGAATTTTTCCAAAGCCTGGAAGGATGCTTTCGATTCGAGGCGTTTGCGGATGTCGGCTTTGAGGTCGTCGACGCTGTCGAATTTGCCGGCTTCTTTAGCGAATTCATCGTCGATGGCCGGGAGTTCGCTGCGTTTTACGTCGTTGACTTTAACGGCGAAGACAGCTTCTTTGCCAGCCAGGGATTTTTCAAAGTAATCTTCCGGGAAGGTGACTTTGACGTCTTTTTCGTCGCCAGCTTTGCAGCCGATGAGCTGATCTTCAAAGCCCGGGATGAAGCTGCCGGAGCCGATCTGGAGCGGATAGGATTTGCCTTCGCCGCCTTCGAATGCGACGCCGTCGACAGTGCCTTTGAAATCGATGACAGCGAAGTCATCTTTTGCGATTTCCGTGCCTTCCGGAGCTACGACGAGTTTCGCATGCTGTTTCTGGAGGTTAGCCAGTTCTTTGGCTACGTCTTCGTCGGTTACATCAACTTTGTCTTTGGCAACGGTAATGCCTTTGTATTCGCCGAGTTTGACTTCCGGTTTCTTGGTGACCGTAGCTTCAAATACGACGTCTTTGCCTTTTTCGTCGGTAATGACGTTCAATTCCGGTTCAGTTACAGGAACGATGCCTTCCTGGTCGAGGGCGTCGCTGTAGGCTTTATTGGCAATAGCTTCAAAAACTTCCTGTTTGACAGCATCTTTGCCCAAGAAGCTTTCCAGTACCATGCGCGGTGCTTTCCCCTTGCGGAAGCCCGGGATATTTACACGGCTTGCCAAGTTCTTGCAAGCTGCTGCTGCCTGTTTGGAAGCGTCTTTAGCAGGCACTTCAATGTGCAGGGTTACTTTGTGCTGGTCTACTTCATTCACTGTTACGTTCATTCTAAGTATGTCCTCCTTATGGGCCGGTAGAGCCCTGAATATCTCTAAAATACCATATTACGCTCTACATCATACCACAACTTTACTTTTTTTACAATATGGGTAAAGGCGCTGTCGCATAAAGACAGCGCCTTTTTGAGTTTGAAGTTTGTAGTTTTTAGTTTGCAGTGAAATGGGTGAACGTACTCCCGCCTATAGAGGCGGGAGCTTCCTGCTTCAACGAGAACAGCGCCACTGACTCCAAAGAGTTGCGGCGGCTTACACTCTCTCCACAGGCGTAGATTCCCGTGCGACCCACGGTATTTTATGGATTACGTCAGGCAGATATTCGCCTGGCTTCTTCCCGAATATTTATGGCAGCGTTCTTATCGCGATTATGGTGACTTCCACATTTAGGGCAATCCCATTCCCTTACAGATAAGTCCCTGGTTTCGTGATTCTGATATCCGCAAACATGGCACAGCTGGCTGCTTGGATACCACTTGTCTATCTTGATAAGCTGTTTGCCTTGCCAAGCCAGTTTATACTCCAGCATGTTCGTGAACATATTCCAGCCATTGTCGGCTACGGATTTGCCAAAGCTGAACTTGCCACCCTTTTTCCGCTTTGCCATCGCTTTGACGCTAATATCCTCAATGCCAATGGCATCATAGCGATCTGCAAGGTAGCGAGCCTTCTTATGCAGGAAATCCTGACGTTGATTGGCCACTTTCTCATGAAGAATAGCTACGCGCAGTCTTTGTTTTTCTCTGTTGTGACTTCCTTTCTGCTTTTTGGATAGCTTTCGCTGTGCCTTAGCCAATCTTTTCTCTGCCGTTCTCAGGAAATCGGGATACTTAGCATCCGCCTCATCGGAAGCCACATACAAGCCGTGCATCGCAAAATCTAGCCCCAGGAATGTCTTCGGTATGACCGGGAGTATTTGGTTTTCATACTCCACCAGCATACTGATATAGTACTTTCCTGATGGCGTCTTGCTGATGGTTACGGTCTTTATGATACTGTTTTCCGGCAAGGGACGATGCTGGCATAATTTCACCCAGCCTATTTTCGGCAGTTTCACCTTATGGCCCTCGATTCGGACAGAGCCTTTCTGGTTGTTCGTGGAATACGAAGCACGACGATTCTTCTTGGACTTGAAGCGCGGCTTGCCGAAATGCTTGTTGTCATTCCAAAAGTGGCTGTAGGCCTTATTCAGGTTCATTTGGGCATTGGCAAGGGCTAAACTATCTACTTCCTTTAGCCAAGGGAATTCTTCTTTGTACTGCGCAGGCGTGTTATTCAGCTTTTGGCCTGTTTCCTTATAATAGTCAATGCGGTCACTCAGCATCTTGTTGTAGATGAATCGGACACAGCCAAAGGTCTTGGCAAACATCATTTTCTGTGCCGTTGTCGGATAGATTCTGTATCGGTATGCCTTATTCACTATCATCACCTGCCTTGACTTTCCCAATCCTTTCACGATTACTACTGCTTACTACTGATTATACCGCAAAACAAAATGTGAAGCCATCGTTTTTCTGAGGGCATCGAGCCCTCAGAAAAACCTACAATTCATCTCACCGCCTAAAGAGGCGGGAGACTTCTTGCAGAATCAGGTTAAAGGCCATCTTCTACAAACTACAAACTCTGTACTACAAACTAATCACTCCCTACCGCAATTCGCAGCCGAATTTTTCTTTCAGGTCTTTGATGATGGCGTCGACCGGGGCCTGGATGTCGGCGTCGGTCAGGGTCCCTTCTTCGGAACGGAAGACTAAGGAATAGGCCAGGCTCTTGTAGCCCTGCGGTACCTGTTTGCCCGTGTACATGTCGAAGAGGTGGACGGCTTCCAGGTTGTCGCCGCCGTCTTCTTTGATGACGCTGACGATGTCGGCATTGGCCGTAACCAGCGGTGCCAGGAAGGCCAGGTCGCGGCTCGATGCCGGGAACTTGGCGACTTTATGGTAATCCGGCAGGAGGTTGACCAAGGGCAGGATAGCGTCCATATGCATTTCAAAGACGTAGACCGGGCCGGCGACATCGTAATTGTCGATAGCCTTGGGGTGGAGTTCGCCGAAGTCGCAGAGGACCTTGCCGTCTTTGACGTAGCGGGCAGCCTTGCCCGGATGGAGCGGCGCCCAGTCGGAGACTTCCAGGTCGGCCTGGATGCCCAGTCCCTGGAGGACGGCTTCGACGAGGCCCTTAACGTCATAGAAGTCATAATTTTCCGCTTTGGCCGGCCATTCAGCAGGCGTGCGCTGGCCGTAGAGGAGGCCGCTGACGTAGAATTCCTGTTCCGGCAGTTCCGTCAGGGGCAGCTGTTTCGGCCGATAGACCGGTGCGATTTCGTAGATGCCGACAGACGGATTCTTGACGGCCTGGTTGCGGACCAGGACATCCATCAAGGTCGGTACCAGCGTCGTCCGCATGAGCGGGAAGTCTTCCGTAATCGGGTTGAGGATGGGCACGGCGTTGTATACGGCGTCGCCGTCCTTGAAGAGGAGTTTCTTCAGCTGGTCCGGGTGCATGAAGCTGAACGTGACCGTTTCGTTGAGGCCGCTACTGCTGAGGATGGACGAAATCTTTTCGCCTACGTCGTGGTGGAAGCCGGCTTCGCCTTTGGAAATGGGAGCGGCCGGGCGCGTAGACGGGATGTTTTCATAACCGTAGACGCGGGCTACTTCTTCGGCGATGTCCGGCATTTCCGTGCAGTCGCCGCGATAGCTGGGAACGACGGCCGTCAAGGTATCGCCGTCTTTTTCAATGCCGAACTGCAGCGTTTTCAGGATATGGACCATGTCGGCTTCCGGGATTTCCGTGCCCAGGAATTTGTTGACCTGAGCCGCCGTAAAGGCGATGCGCGTCGTAGCCTGCGGTTTCGGATAGACATCGACGACGCCTTTGGCTACGTCGCAGGCGCCCATTTCCTGGAGGAGCTGGGCACAGCGGTCGATGGATTTGATGCAGCTGTCCGAATCGAGGCCTCGTTCAAAACGGCCGGAAGCTTCGGAACGCAGGCCGAGCATACGGCCCGTATGACGGATGTTGGAGCCTTTGAAGGAAGCACATTCGAGGATGACCGACGTCGTCTGGTCCGTGACTTCCGTATCCATGCCGCCCATGATGCCGGCGACGCAGCAGGCTTTTTCTTCATCGGCGATGACCAGCATGTTGTCGGTCAATTTACGGTCTACATCGTCCAGAGTCTTCAAGGCTTCATCGGCTTTGGCCCGGCGGGCGATGAGGTGATGGCCGGAGACTTTATCGTAGTCATAGGCATGGAGTGGGATGCCCAGTTCGATCATGGTGTAGTTGGTAGCGTCGACGACGTTGTTGATGGGACGGACGCCGGACTTGCGCAGGCGCTGCTGCATCCACATAGGCGACTTGCCGATCTTGACGTTCAGGAGCAGGCGGGCGGCATAGCGGCTGCACAGTTCTTCGTCGTCAATGGATACTTTGACCTTGCCGTCGATGGGCGTGTCACATTCTTTGACGGAAATATCCGGGTAACGGGCTTCTTTGCCGCTGAGGACGGCGAATTCACGGGACAGGCCGACCATGGAGAAGCAGTCGGCGCGGTTGGCCGTCAGTTCATATTCATAGACGACGTCGCGGACCTGGAGATAGTCGGCCGCATCGACGCCGAGGGGCGTATCGGGCGGCAGGATCCAAATGCCTTCCCGTTCTTCCGGCAAGAGCAGGCTGTCGTCGAAGCCGAATTCGTGGGCCGAGCAGAACATACCGTTGGACAAGACGCCACGCAGCTTCGAGCGCTTGATTTTAGTGCCGCCCGGCAGATGAGCGCCGTGAACGGCGACGGGGACGATCTGGCCGACGCGGACGTTGGTCGCAGCCGTGACGATCTGAAGCTGTTCATCCCCCATGTCTACCTGGCAGACGACGAGTTTATCCGCATCGGGGTGCTTGTCGATCTGAAGGATTTTCCCGGTCTTTACTTTCTTGACTTCTGTCCCCCAGTATTCCACCTGTTCGACAGGGATACCGGCAATGGTCAATTTATCGGCAAATGCCTGCATGTCCTGGTTCATGTCGACGTCGACATAATCCTGCATCCAAGTTAAAGAACTTTTCATTATTCATACCCTCCTAGAACTGGTTCAAGAACCGCATATCGTTTTCATAGAACAAGCGCAAATCATCGATGCCGTATTTCAGCATGGCAATGCGTTCGACGCCCATGCCGAAGGCAAAACCCGTGACGACGTCCGGGTCATAGCCGTTCAGGCGCAGGACGCTGGGATTGACCATGCCGCAGCCGAGGATTTCCAGCCAGCCCGTGTGGGAGCAGACACGGCAGCCCTTGCCGCCGCACATGACGCAGGAAATATCGACTTCGGCGCTCGGTTCCGTAAAGGGGAAGTAGCTGGCGCGGAAGCGGACTTTCGTCTGCGGTCCGAAGATGTCGCGCAGGAAGTCTTCGAGCATGCCCTTGAGGTCGGAGAAGCGGATGTCCTTGTCGATGATCATGCCTTCCATCTGGTGGAAGACCGGCGAATGGGTCGCATCGTAGTCGCAGCGGTATACCTTGCCCGGTGCGATGATCTTGAAGGGTTCGTTAGGCTTGTGGGCCTGTAAGGTCCGGGCCTGCATGCCCGATGTATGGGTCCGCAGGAGGATGTTATCCGTAATGTACATGGAGTCCTGCATATCCCGGGCCGGATGGTCTTCCGGCAAGTTCAGGCACTGGAAGTTATAGTAGTCCGATTCAATATCCGTCCCTTCGACGATGGAGAAGCCCATGCGCAGGAAGGAGTCTTCCATGAGGCGCAGGGTCTGATGAAGGGGATGTTCATGGCCCATGACCGGTTTGCGGCCCGGCAGGGTAATGTCGATTTTTTCCGATTCGATCTTCGTAGCCAATTCCTGGGCCTTGACTTCTTCCATCTTGGCCTTGAGCTGTTCTTCGATGGCATTGCGGGCCGTGTTGACGAGCTGGCCGACTTTAGGCCGTTCTTCTTTGGAAAAATTCTTCATTTCCTTCATGATTGCCGTCAGTTCCCCTTTTTTACCCAGGAACTTGACGCGGATATCCTGTACGTCCTGAAGATGTTCGCTCTTGGCGAGCTGTTCATTGACGGCCGCTTTGATGGCCTCGATCTTATCACTGATCATACTTTCTTCCTCCTACTGGCAAGTACAAAAAAAATAGACTCCCGCCCCTTAAGGGGCGAAAGTCTCATTCGCGGTACCACCCTACTTGATTCTCGATTGTCCTGTAACGGGAACCCCCGTCCTGCCTACTCCGTTCAGCAGGAGGCTCTAAAGTGAACGCATGGAACATCCGGCACGAGGCTCTCAATCTGCGGCCTCGATTCCCTGTAGGCGGAGTCAGTTCCATCCCCTCTTTATCATTGCCATAAATCCCTCTATGGGTTTGTTATATATTGTATCAGTAAAGTGTCTTATTTGCAATAACCAACCGCTGAATTTGGTTGGTGCCTTCGTAAATCTGCATGATTTTGGCGTCACGCATGTATTTTTCGACAGGGTATTCCTTGATATAGCCATAGCCGCCCATGACCTGGACTGCATCGGTCGTGACCTGCATGGCCACGTCGGACGCGTTGCACTTGGCAATGGCTGCTTCACGGCTGAAGTCCATACCCTGGTCTTTCATCCAGCAGGCGCGGTGGACCAGGAGGCGGGCTCCTTCGACTTTCATGGCCATATCGGCAATCATGGCCTGGACCATTTCAAAGGAAGCGATGGGTTTGCCGAACTGTACGCGGACCTTGGCATATTCGCAGCAGGCACGGAAAGCGGCTTCGGCAATGCCGACGGAAACGGCACCGACGAAGGGACGGGCTGCATCCAAAGTATCCATGGCGATGCGGAAGCCATGGCCTTCGCGGCCGAGACGGTCTTCGACAGGGACGAAGCAGTCCTGGAAGATGAGTTCCGTCGTATTGGAAGCGCGGATGCCCATTTTATTTTCAGCCTTGCCGACTGTGAAGCCCGGCGTCCCCTTGCGGACGATGAAGGCCGTCAAGCCGCGGATGCCGCCGCTCTTGCGGGTGTTGGCGAAGACGACGAAGACTTCGGCCAGGGCGCCGTTGGTAATGAAGCATTTCGTACCATTGAGGATATAGCCTTTGCCGTCTTCGGTCTTCATGGCCCGCGTCGAAACGGAACCGGCATCGGAACCGGTGCCCGGTTCAGTCAGGGCAAAAGCGGCCAGGTTGTCTTCATTGATGATATCGAAATAGCGTTTCTTCTGGTCGTCGTTACCGGCAATGATGACGGGATACGAGGCCAGGGCATTGGCAGCGACGGTCGTAGCGACGCCGGCACAGCCTTTGCCTAATTCTTCATAAATAGCGGCGATAGTGATGGCGTCGAGGCCGGCACCGCCGAATTCTTCCGGAATGGCGACGCCCAGCAGGCCCTGGGCTGCCAATTTTTCCAGGAGCCCTTCATGGAGCTTTCCCGTTTCATCCATTTCCGAAGCGTAGGGGACGATTTCTTTTTCCACCAGGTCGCGGACAACCTTGATGATTTCTTTCTGTTCGTCGTTATAAGCAAAATCCATCTTTGTACTAACCAACCTTCCCTATAATTACATGATTATCCTATCAATCGAGTTTTTTCAAAATATAAAAAGACGACCGCCCTTTTACGATAATATTACCGCTGGCATCATAACATTCACATTCGACGACAATGGTCTTCCGGCCGTGGTGAATGACCTGGCCCACGCCGGTAATGTGCTCGCCGCCTTTGACACTGCGGATATAGTTCATGTTGATTTCCAGCGTCGTCACCTGGAAGCCCAGGGTCCGGCTGGCCATGCCCATGAGGGTATCGCAGAAAGCGGCCAGGACGCCGCCCGAGGCAATGCCCCGGTAATTGCAGGAATGACGACTGATATCGAAGCCGATGCGGACGCGGCCGACGTCGAGCTTTTCTACCGTACAGGGCATGCTCTGGAAATAAGGTGTATGCGAATAAATACTGTCCAGCATACGATGCAGCCGTTCTGCCACTTCCGGGCTCACTGCTTCTTCTGGTTCATTCATCCGTATGCCCCCTTTCTCCCTCAAAGACGTAGGCCCCTGTCACAAAGAAGGTGCCCTTGCCATGAGCTAAATAGCGCTGGTCATTATCGTAAAAATCACAGAGGGCGACCATCGTCGTACGGCCGTTATGGATGACCCTGGCTTCGGCCCGGATGACCGTATTGGCAAAGGCCGGGCGCAGGTAATTCATGCCCAGGTCCAGTGTGAGGACGGCTTTGCCGCAGACAGCGCAGGCAGCCTCCATAGCCGAATCGGCCATGGAATAGAGGACACCGCCGTACATGGTACCATTGGGATTATCCCATTTCGAGCCTTTATTCTCAAAAGTGAGGATCGTACTCTCTGGTTCAGCCTTTTCGACGTGGAAATCCATAAAGGTATCGAAGGGATTTTTGTGAATTTCTCGTTCCAACCGCTTAGCATCCATTATGACTCCACTCCTTAGGCTAATAACATAAATACCCTTACATTTTACTATACGAACAATCATCCGTCAAACGAAAATACAAAAAAGAGGCTGTCACATCAAGACAGCCTCTTTTAAGGGGCTAGGGGCTAGGGGCTAGGGGCTAGGGGTTAGCGGATGGTTTGAAATTTATGGCCATCTTCTATAAACTACAAACTATAAAGAAAAAGGGACTGCGCATGATGGCAGAATTCTTCATACGACAGCCCCTTTCCCTGACATGCCTGACCTGGTCTTTACCCCCACACTCGCCTGCTGGGACGTTCGCTCATAGACTGCTGTCCCCCACTACTAGCCCTCTCGCGGTATTTCCGCGGCAGGTCTTACTTCTAGGCCGCACTATGATCAGCACCGCTTTGGGTGCCTTACGTGGATCGCTTGGTCTGCGACTGACATCGACTTTCAACCACAGCACATGTCATTGGTACATTATACGGGACGGATCCGCCCCTTGTCAATATCAGAACTTATAGCCCATGCCGACCTGCCAGCCTTTGACATCGTCGTCGTAGTTATCGACGTCGACGCTGCTGCTGCGGTATTTTACGTGGGCATCCCAGTTCGGCGTAATGTCGTAGCCGACACCGACTTCATAGGTATTGACGTCATCGCCGACACCGACGGACGCAAAGCCCTGCCAGCGGGCTGCCAGGGGAATCTGGCCTTTGAGGCCGACCTGATAGCCGTAGGACTTAGTCGTATTATACGTTTCCGTCTTGACGTAGGAGCCGCCGGCAAAGGCCGACAGATACGGCGTAAAGCGGTAATTGCCGACGAGATAGTTTTCGTTGATCTTGTTGTCGTTGTCGCCCTTGGTGTAGTTGTTGACGTACTGGATATCCCAGTGGTTGCTCAGGACGTAGGTGACGTCGCCGCCAGTCAGACGGCTCTTGGCACTGCGGCCGCCTTCTTTCTGGTCGAAGCCATAGTTGGCGTTGGCCTTCAAGTCACCGGGCTGAGGATCGCGGATGGGCGCTGCCATGGCAGCCGAAGTCATGGCCAGGGCGGCCAGTGTCGCTGCGATAATAAGTTTTTTCATAACCTTCCACCTCCATATAATACGGGTTATTTTCTTCCATAATAACGGCTCAGGAGTTCTTCGCCGGCGGCGATGACCTGGCTCATGGGAATAACCGAAATACCTTTATAATTACCTTCGCGGATAATCTGTTTCATGCTCTTGCCCACTTCATAGTGGTTCGTCGATTCCAGGACGATGGCCCGGTCCGTATAGGGGCCGTAAAGCTTGGGATTGCTCGGCCCGTAGAGGGCGACCAGGGGAACGCCCTGGCTGACAGCGACGTGCATAGGGCCACTGTCGTTGGTGATGAACAGCGAGCAGCAGCGGATGGCCGAGGCCAGTTCGCCGATGGTGAATTTCCCGGTGGCAATGATCGGGTCCGATTCCATCTGGGACGTCGCTTCTTTGACCATGGCTTCATCCATGGGTCCGCCAAAGAAGACGCACTTGAAACCGCGGCGGGCGAAGTAGTCGGCAACGGCGGCAAAGCGCTTGGCCGGCCAGCGTTTCTGCGGGACGGCGCTGCCGATATTGAAGCCGATGAGGGCATCGCTGTTGTGGACGCCCTGGGTACGGTAGAATTCCGTCGCCTTGTCATCCCAGGCCTTGCAGGTGAAGAACTGCAGGCCGTCGCTGCGGTAGTCGTCGATGCCCAGCTGGGCCAGGACGTTGATGTACATATCGGCCGCGTGGAGATGGATACGGTCCAGGCGGGTATAGCGGTCCATCAGGGGCCGGACCAGGAAATGGCTCATGCCGACGAACTGCTTGGCGTGGATGACGGCCGCCAGGAAGGACGTCCGTTCATTGGGATGCAGATTGATGAGGATATCGTAGTGATGCTGATGCAAGTGCCGCCCGATACGCCACAGGGCCCGGACGGAATTGTCTTTACCCTTCTTGTCGACCGTGACCAGGTGGTCGATATTGGGGTTGTAGCGGACGACGTCGGCCACTTTCTCATCGACGACGAGGGTGATTTCCGAGCCCTGGGCATGACGGCGCAGGACCTGCAGGAACGGGGTGATGAGGATGAGGTCGCCTAGATGCATGAGAAAGGTGACGATTATTTTTTTGTTGCGCAGATTAATCATAGTTCCACCTTCTTCAGGACGCCTTCATAGACCTGCCACAGTGCATCGGGCGTAATCTGGGCCATGCAGTCCGGATCATCGACCAAGGGCCGTTCCGGCGTCGCCTGGGACGTCGGCGACAGGACCATGTGGATGTAGGCGTCGTCGTTTCCGCCGTAAGGGCCGGTCCGCTGGGGACACGTCGGCCCAAAGAGGGCGATGAGTTCTTTTTTCAAGGCATTGGCCATGTGCAGCGGCCCCGTATCGGCACTGATATAGAGGGCACTTTCAGCAATGGCCGCCATGAGCTGCCGCAAATCGGTGCGGCCTGTATAGTCGAAGACCTGGCCCGACGAATCATGGTCCTTCAGGGCCTTCCCTTTGGGGACGTCGTCGCCGCTGCCTAAGAGGACGGCGGCCATGCCGGACGCCGTCAGGCGCTGCAGGAATGCCTGCCAATGGGACAAGGGCCATTCCTTGACGCTCCAGCGGGCACCGGGCACGATGGCCACATAGGGTCCGGTCAGGCCGTCCGCCGCCAGACGCTGGCGCCAGGCCCGTCTTTCACCGGTAATATCGGGAAGCGGGAATTCGATGGCATCGACGCGGCCGCCGAGGACGCGGACCGTATCGAGATAGCGTTCGATGACGTGGTCGTACTTGTGGGGACCCGTGAGGCCTTTGCTGACCAGGAAACTGCCTTCGCGCATTTCCCAGTAGCCATAGCGTTCTTCAGCACCGCTCAACCAGGCGACGATAGCGCTCTTGGCCAGGCCCTGGAGGTCAAAGGATACGTCGAAATGATAGGCATGGAGCGTCCGGCGCAGCTCTTTCCAGTACGACAGGGATTTCAGCCGCTTCTTGTCGATATAGATGACTTCGTCGATATAAGGTTTCCCCGGCAGGACTGGCGCGAACTGTTCATGGACGGCCCAGACGATGCGGGCGTCCGGGCAGTTCTGGCGCAATGCGTAGAGTGTCGGCAGAGCGTGAAGGACGTCGCCGAGAGAGCTCATCTTGATGACCAGTATGTTCTTATATGCTTTCACGGCCCTTCCTTTCTGCGACGATGGCCCGGACGAAATCGTCCAGCCTGCCGCCAGTAAATAAATAGCCATCCATGCCGGCCCGCTGCCCACATTCCACATCGCGGGGCATATCGCCGATCATGAAAGAGTGTTTCAAATCGATATCGTAATCTTTCGCCGCCTGCAGGACCATGCCCGGCGCCGGCTTGCGCCAGTCGCTCTTCTTGTCATAGGCCTTGACCGGCGCCCCTTCAAGATAAGGGCAGTAGTAGACGGCCGTAATGATGCCGCCGGCTTTGGCCGCTTCCCGGCACATCCAGTCGTGGAGGACCTTCACGTCGTCTTCCGTATAATAACCGCGGGCGACACCGCTCTGGTTGGTGACGACGATGATGGCATAGCCCTCTTCCGTCAGATAGGCCAGGGCCTCTTTGGCCCCGTCCATCCATTCAAAATCCTTGATGAAGCCCAAATAGGATTTGTCGACGTTGAGGACGCCGTCGCGGTCGAAAAAGACGGCCTTCCTCATTCGTAATACCCGTCGCTCTTTTCCAGGATGCTGCAGTATTCCTTGACGGCTTCCGGGAGCAGGGTAAAGCCGCGGTCATAGCCGGCTTCCATGAGCTTCGTCGTGTCGGCCTGGGTATAGCTCTGGTACTTGCCCTTGAGGATGTCCGGGAAGGGGACGTATTCGATATGGCCTTTGCCGCAATAATCGATGACGCCCTGGACGAATTCATTGAACGTATGGCCGATGCCGGTGCCGCAGTTGTAGATGCCTGACAGTTCCGGATGTTCCCAGAAATAGAAGATGACGTTGACTACATCGTTGACGTAGATGAAATCGCGGATCTGGCCGCCATTTTCATAGCCTGCCGTCCCTTCAAAGAGGGTAATCTTCCCTTTTTCCTGGAGTTCATGGTACTTTTGGTAGATGAGCGAAGCCATGCGGTCCTTGTGGTTTTCCTGAGGACCGAAGACATTGAAATAGCGGAAGCCGACAATCTGGCTCTTGGCCAGGGGCATGACGCGGCGGACGAAGCGGTCGAACTGGAGCTTGGAATAGGCATAGGGATTCAGCGCCTGTTCGCAGGCCGGGTCTTCGCGGAAGCCGTGCTTGCCGCTGCCATAAGTCGAAGCCGACGAAGCATAGAGGAAGGGAATCTTGCGCTGCATGCAGTAGCGCAGGAGATTCTTGCTGCCTTCATAGTTGTTCTTCATCATGTAGCGGCCGTCGTAGTTCATCGTGTCCGAGCAGGCCCCTTCATGGAAGACGACGTCGATGTAGCCGCAGTCGAAGGTGTCGTCGGCCATCTGTTCGTCGAAGTCGACATAGTCCATATAATCAAAGAAATCGAGGCCCTGGAGGTTGCGGCATTTGCGGCCGTCCGTCAGGTCGTCGACGATGAGGATGTCGTTGATGCCCCGGTTGTTCAACTGTTTTACGATATTGCTGCCGATAAAACCGGCACCGCCTGTTACAATTTTCATAGTTTCCCCTTCTTTACTAAATCAGCTATTTTCTGGATCAGGCCTGTCGTCGAATATCCGTCTTCAAAGGAAATGATCTCGACGCGCTTGACCGATTCCCGGCCGACGACTTCATCAGCTTTATAATCGCCGCCTTTGACCAGGATATCCGGACGCAGGACCTGTAAAAGTTCTTTCGGTGTATCTTCCTCGAAGATGACCACTTCATCGACGCAGGCCAGGGCACTCAAAAGGATAGCCCGGTCTTCCTGTTTGACCAGGGGCCGTGTTTCCCCTTTCAGGCGCCGCACGGACGCATCGGAGTTGAGGCCGACGACGAGATGCTGGCCCAGCATGGCCGCCTGCTGCAGGTAGAGGACGTGGCCGCGGTGCAAGATGTCGAAGCAGCCATTGGTAAAGACGACGGTATCGCCCTTCTTCTGCCATTGGCGTATCTTTTCAGCCGCTTCTTCCCGACTCAGGGGCTGATACGGATGCCAGTGGGCCGGCTGCCATTCCTGCCATAATTTGAGCAATTCGTGGCGATGGATGGGATAGGTCCCGACCTTGGTGACGACGATACCCGCTGCGGCGTTGGCGATCTGCAGGCTCGTGCGGATCGACAAGTGGCCGGCAATAGCCGACAGGAAAGCTGCGGCTACGGTATCACCGGCACCGGATACGTCGAAGACTTCCTGCGCCGTCGCCGGGTTGTTCCACACCTTGCCGTCCCGGCCGATGACGGTGATGCCCTTTTCCGAGCGGGTCACCATGAGGTGGGCGAACTGATACTGCTCATGCAGGATTTCCGCTGCCGCTACGACGGCCTGTCCTTCATTGGCTACAGGCCGTCCCAGGCAGTCGCTCAGTTCTTTCATGTTCGGCGTCACGAAATCGGCGCCGTTGTATTTCGTCCAATCGCTGCCCTTGGGGTCGACCAGGACGGGGATTCCGGCCCGATTGGCTTCTTTGATGATGCTCTGAGCCAGGGAATCGGTGAGGACGCCTTTCTTATAGTCCGACAGGATGATGCCGTCCAGGCCGGCTGCCACGCAGTTGTACAGCCAGGTCATGAGTTGTTCCTCTTCCGTAACGGCCAAGGGCGTCACTTCTTCAAAATCCAGGCGTACCATCTGCTGGCGGGCGCCGAGGATGCGCATTTTCGTCGTCGTCGCGTGGTCCTGGCGCACGACCAAGCCCGACCCGTCGATATGGGCGTCTTCCAGCAGCTGGTGCAGGAGAGACGCGTTTTCATCGTCGCCGATAAGGCCGCCCAGAAAGACGTGACAATCGAGATTGGCCAGGTTCGAGGCTACGTTGGCAGCCCCGCCCAGGACGGACGTCATGTGGTCGACTTTATTGACAGGTACGGGCGCTTCCGGCGAAATGCGTTCCACCTTGCCGAACACATAGCGGTCGACCATGATGTCGCCGATGACGGCGATGCGCAATTCCGGCAGGACATGGTTCAAAAAATGATCGATATAATTTTCTGTCATAATGTTCCTCGATTCCGGTCTCTTATTTCTTTTCTTTCGTGCCCATGAGATGCTGCAGTTCAGCCATGAAACTGTCCAGATCGGCGAATTCGCGGTATACAGAAGCAAAGCGGATATAAGCGACTTCATCGACAGAGCGCAGCTCGCTGAGGACCATTTCCCCTATCTTTTCACTGGACACTTCCTGGGCCAGGGTATTGCGGATGTTGCGCTCGACCTTGGTGACGATATCCTCCAGCTGCTGCCGTTTGACTTCCCGCTTGTTGCAGGCCCGGAGCAGGCCGTTCAATAATTTGTTGCGGTCGAATAATTCATGACGGCCATCTTTCTTGACGACGACGAGCGGCACTTCTTCGACCATTTCATACGTCGTGAAACGGCGGCCGCACTGCTGGCATTCGCGTCGGCGACGGATGGCCTTGCCGTCATCGGTAGCCCGCGAATCCGTTACTTTTGTATCTGCACATTGGCAAAATGGGCATCTCATGTTTTTTCCTCCTACCTTCTTCTCGACGGTATTTTAAAAAAAAAGCGGGTCCGCCGGGATCCGCTTTTTTCATGCTGATTATCTCATCCACGTAGGAATTTCTACGCCGCCGGCATTGTCTTTCGTATCGCCGGCTTTGGCTGCTGTACCAGTGCCCTGGCCAAATGCGGGAATCGAAGACGGTTCTTTGCCAAAACCCGTAGCCACGACAGTGATGCGGATGGAATCTTCCATATCCGGATCAATGACGGAACCAAAGATGATGTTGGCTTCCGGATCGACAGCTTCAGCCACTTTTTCAGCTGCTTCGTTGATTTCGTACAAGCTGATATCCGGGCCGCCGGTAACGTTGAGCAAGATGCTCTGGGCACCGTCGATGCTCGTTTCCAGGAGGGCGCTGTGGATAGCTCCATCGACAGCTTCGACAGCACGGTTTTCACCGGAGCCGACGCCGATACCCATGATAGCTTCGCCCTGGTCGGACATGATGGTCTTGACATCGGCGAAGTCGAGGTTGATGAGGCCTGTCGTCGTAATCAAATCGGAAATGCCCTGTACGCCCTGGCGGAGGACATCGTCAGCGACGAGGAATGCGTCCTTGAGGGGCGTCTTCTTGTCGATGATCTGGAGCAATTTATCGTTAGGGATAGTGATGATCGTGTCGACCTTTTCTTTCAAGTAGTCGGCACCTTTATCAGCGACTTCCTTACGGCGTTTCCCTTCAAAAGAGAACGGCTTGGTAACGACAGCCACCGTGAGGGCCCCCATTTCCTTGGCACATTCGGCAACGATAGGAGCTGCACCGGTACCGGTACCGCCGCCCATGCCGGCTGTGACAAAGACCATGTCGGCACCCTGCAGGGCCTTGACGATTTCTTCTTTGCTTTCCAGGGCAGCCTGTTCGCCGACCTGGGGATTGGCACCGGCGCCGAGGCCGCGCGTCAATTTTTCACCGATCTGGATCTTGACATCGGCTTTGGATACTTCCAGGACCTGGTCTTCCGTATTGACCGAAATGAACTGGACGCCCTGCAAGCCGCTTTCTATCATACGGTTGACAGCGTTGTTACCGCCGCCACCGACACCTATTACTTTTATGTTTGCAAACTCTGCCATATCGCAATTTCCTCCTTCAGACTCTATAACGCACACCCTGTGCAGTAGGATTCCTTATTATTTTACACTATCTTAGAAAATTTATCTACCTGTTTTTGAAAATCAAGGCCCTATGCGCCTTATTTCGTCTTGACAAGGGGCGAGCGCACATCCGTGTCGATGTATTGGACGGCCAGATGATTTTCCTGAACTTCGGCCAGCAGCGTTTCCGTCAGCTTCGCCCGTTCTGCCGGTTCATCGCCGCTGCCCAGGTGGATAGGGATGGAATCGGTCGTATAGGCGACGATGCTTTCGGGATTTCCCACGTTGATTTCAGCGATATTCTTGAGAATATCCGGCGGCAGGCTCTGGAGATAGACCATGGCCGAATGGAGGGTCGGGTCCGTCACCGTATCGCCTAAGAGCAGGTTATCGACTTTCTTGCCCGTCATGATTGGCAGGGATACGCCCTTAATCTGCGGCCCCAGTTCGATGACCCGCCCCGTCTTGTCGACATAGGCGAAGCCGTATAGCGTCGTGATGACAGCAGCTGGCTTGCGTTCTGTCAGGGTGACGTGAATCGTCGCCGGGAATTCCCGCGTCACTGTCGCGTCGGCAATGCGCAGGTCTTTCTTCAGCCGTTCTTCCACATCGTCTGTCGACAACTGGACGACGTTGACATAGGAATAAGCCCCGCAGGCCCGGTAGACGTCTTCAAAGGACATGTTCTCGTTGCCATCGACGATGATCGTCCCGAAAGAGACCGGCGCCAGGCGCAGGAAGAGCCAGATGACGAAGACGCCGAGGACCGTAAAGATACAGCCGATACGGCGGCGCCGGGCCCAAATCTGTTTCTGCCGAGCCTTTTTCTTCTTCAGCCGTGCTGCCTGGCGGGCCTTGCGGCGGCGCTGGGCTTCTTTCTTGGCGGCCAGGGCTTCCCGGTCCGGTTCGTTCAGCGGGTCGTTCTCAAGATGAGGAGGAACAAACACATCATGAGGATCGTTAGGCAGCACGACCCGTCGCTGCCCCGTATGATATGATTTCTTTCCCATTAAAACTTACCTACCGATGCTTCCAGCAAAATCTTTTCACACAAATCTTCAAAGGACATTCCCATGGCCCGGGCGGCATCGGGGACCAGGCTGGTCGCCGTCATGCCCGGGACGGTGTTGATTTCCAGGACGAACGGATGGCCTTCTTTGTCGGTCATGATATCGACGCGGGATACGCCGCTGCAGTGGCACAGATGGAAGACATTCAGGGCCAGGTCCTGCATTTCTTTGGTCAGTTCCGGCGAAATCGGAGCCGGGCAGAGATGCTTGGCGACGCCAGGGGCATACTTGGAATAGAAGTCGTACTTGCCCGTGCTGGACACGATCTGGATGACCGGGAAGGCGACGTCGTCCATGACGGCGACGGTGAATTCATCGCCATCGATGAAGGCTTCGGCTACCAGCGAAGCGCTGTACTTGAAGGCTTCTTCCAGGGCCGGACGGAGTTCCTCCTTGGTCTGGACGATGACCGTGCCGATACTCGAGCCCTGACCGGACGACTTGATGACGACAGGCAGGTCGAAGCGCTGTTCAATGTCGGCAGCGATGGCTTCGCGGTCCTGAGTAGCGAAATAGTAGGCAAAGGGCGCTGTGGCAATGCCGGCCCCCTGGAAAGCGGCCTTGCTCATGACCTTGTTCATGCCGACAGCACTGGCCATGACGCCGGGACCGGTATAGGGGATCCCCATCATTTCACACAAGCCCTGGATGACACCGTCTTCGCCGTAGCGGCCGTGAAGGGCGTTGAAGACGATGTCGATGCCCTTTTCGGTCAAGGTCTTGGCGAATTCTTTCGGTACGAGTTCGATCGTTTCGATGTGATATCCCTTTTTCGTCAAAGCGTCAGCAATGGCAGCCCCAGTGCGGCGCGATACTTCTGCTTCTGTCGAAGGACCGCCGACGACGACGGCAATTTTTTTATCTTTCATGTCTTCCATTTCCTTATTTCTCCATTTCTTTAGCTTCAGCGAGATAGGCTTCGCCGACTTTATAAATGTCTCCGGCCCCCATGGTGATGACCAGGTCGAGAGGCCGGGAATTTTCCTTCAAATAAGCCACTAAGTCTTCTTTGTGCGGGATATAGGTGACATCTTGTCCCGTCGTTTCCTTGACCTTCTTGGCAATGAGTTCCCCTGATACACCGGGGATGGGATCTTCACCGGCACTGTAGACGTCGGTGACGATGAGCTTATCGGCTTTGGCAAAGGCGCTGCCGTACTGGTCGAGGAGCAACTTCGTCCGCGTGTAGCGGTGCGGCTGGAAGAGGCAGACGACGCGGTGCGTCCCCATATCGCGGGCAGCCGTCAAGGTCGCATTGATTTCCGTCGGATGGTGGGCATAGTCGTCGACGACCCAGACGTCACCGACGAAGCCCTTGGTCTGGAAACGCCGTTTGGCGCCGTGGAAATGGCTCATGGCCGACGCGATGCCGTCGAAGGGCAGGCCGCAGGCATCGGCAACGGCTGTCGTCGCCAGGGCGTTGAGGACGTTGTGGCGTCCCGGTACGTTGAGGACCATATCCCCCATCTTTTCGCAGTGCTTATAGACGGAGAAATGGAGCTTGCCCTTGAGGTAATGCAGGTCGCTGGCCTGATAGTCCGCCGGCTGTTCGATGCCGTAAGATACGTAGCGGCGGCCCGTCTGCGGGGCCAGGGCGCGGATCTTGTCGTTTTCAAAGCACAAGACGGCCAGTCCTTCTTCAGGGTCGAGCTTCTGGATGAACTGCTTGAAAGCGGCGATGACGTTTTCCAGCGAGCCGTAATGGTCCATATGGTCGGCGTCGATATTGGTGACGACGGCGATATAAGGGTTCTGCTTGAGGAAAGTCCCATCGCTTTCATCGGCTTCGGCGATGACATAAGCGCCTTTCCCCAGGATGGAATTGCTATGCAGGTAATCGACTTCGCCGCCGATGACGATGGTCGGGTCCTGATGACATTCTTCAAAGACCTGGCCCAGCATGGACGATGTCGTCGTCTTGCCGTGGGCACCGGCTACAGAAATCCCCTTCCCCCAGCTCATGATATGGACCAGGGCATCCGAGCGATGGATGACAGGAATACCGCGGCGGCGCGCTTCGGCCAGTTCCACATTGGTATCGCGGATAGCCGATGAAATGACGACGACCTGGGCGTCCTGCAGGTTTTCCGGACGCTGGCCGATACAGATACGGGCCCCTTTTTTGGCGAACTGTTCCGTTATCGAAGACGCTTTGAGGTCCGAACCGGATACATGATATCCTTTTTCAATGAAAACATTGGCAATTGCCCGCATCCCGGCGCCGGCAATGCCGATAAAATGAACGTTGGTAACATCGTTCAGATTAACCATAGGTTTATTCCACACCCTTCTTTTCCTCTTACGGACGACGTTTGCGGGCAATCGACAAGGCCAGTTCGGCAATATCGTGTGCCGCCTGGGGCTTGCCCATGGAGCGGCTGGCTTTCGCCATCGCTGCCAGTGCCTTCGGATCGTCTTTTAAATGAATGATTTCTTCTAACAATTCCCGGCCTGTCAGCATCTTGTCGAGGATCATCTTGGCAGCGCCGCACATGACCAGGGCCTGGGCATTGTAGCGCTGGTGGTCTTCGGCTGCATAGGGATAGGGAATGAGGATGGACGGCACGCCGCGGACGGTCAGTTCAGCCAGACCGACGGCACCGGCCCGGTAGACGGCCAGGTCGCAGGCGGCCAGGGCGTCGGGCATATGATGCAGGTACGGGATGATACGGCTTCCCTTGCCATAGCGGCCGCGGCATTCGATGCCCGGCAGCTGCTTGACGACGCGGTCGTATTCATGGTCCCCCGTGACGTGGAGGATCTGGATATGGTCGTCGTTGCGGAAATACTTGTGGACTTCGATCATCGCCGTGTTGATGCTGCGGGCGCCGCGGCTGCCGCCGGCGACGAGGAGCGTAAACTTATCCGGGTCCAGGCCCAGGGCCTTGCGCCCTTCTTCCCGCGTCACCGTGAGGATATCCTTGCGGACGGGATTGCCCGTATAGACCAGGATATCCTTGCGCTTGAAACGGGCTGCTGCCTCTTCATAGCCCAGGGCTACGCGGTTGACGAAGCGGCTCAAAATCGTATTGGTAACGCCGGGGATGACGTTCTGTTCCTGTATCAGTGTGGGCACACCGCTCAGGCTGGCTGCCAAAAGGACCGGACCGCAGACGAAACCGCCCGTCCCGATGACGACGTCCGGTTTGAATTTGTGGATAATGCCTTCTGCCTTGATCAGACTGCCTGCCGTCTTGCCCAGGGTGACGAGGTTGCGGACGGAAATCTTCCGTTCCAGGCCCCGCACGTCGAGGGTGACGAAAGGCAAGCCTTCTTTAGGGATCAATGTATTTTCCAGGCCGATTTTGGAGCCGACGTAGAGAAATTCGGTGGGCTCAATGTCGGCAATCGCCCGGGCAATGGTAATCGCCGGGTAGATATGGCCGCCTGTGCCACCTCCGGAAATAATGACTCGACGCATGTTCCTGCCTCCTGTTGTTTCTTCTAAATATCGTTAAATGGCGTTGACGATGCCCTTGAAGACACGTCCGCGCTGTTCAAAATTATCATACATGTCAAAGCTCGAGCAAGCCGGCGACAAGAGGACGGCCTGCGGTGCCTTGGCGATTTTGCGGGCCAGCATGATGGCCCCTTCCATGCTGTAACCAGTACGGCGGATATCCTGGATACCCGCCTTCTTGGCAGCGGCTTCGAAGCGTTCGGCCGCATCGCCGATGAGGATCAGCGTATCGACGCGTTTCGCCGCCAGGGCCATGAAGTCATCGAGGGGCGTCTTCTTGTCATAGCCGCCGGCAATGAGGATGAGGTGCCCCTGCGGGAAGGCTTCCAGGGCCTTCATGGACGCATCGACGTTGGTCCCCTTCGAGTCGTTGTAATAGGTGACGCCGTGGATGGTCCGCACTTTTTCCAGGCGGTGTTCGACGCCTTTGAAAGCCTTGAGGACCTGGCGGATGACGTCGAGGGGCGCTCCGGCAGCATAGGTCAAGAGAATCGCAGCCAGGCAATTCTGGATATTATGCTTGCCGAAGAGGTGCAGGTCCGTTTCGGCACAGACGACGGTATCCTGTCCATGGAGGCGCAGGATAAGCTGTCCGTCCTGATAAAAGGCCCCTTCCGGGACTTCGCCGCACGTCGAGAAATAGACGACCGTACCGGTCATGTCTTTTGCCATGGCCCGTACCCGTTCGTCATCGTAATTGAGGACGGCGTAATCGCCCTTGTCCTGGTTGAGGAAAATCCGTTCCTTGGCAGCGGCATAGCCTTCCATCGTATGATGGCGGTCCAGGTGGTCCGGCGTGATGTTGAGGATTGTCGCGGCCTTGGCCTTGATGCTGTGCGTGAATTCGAGCTGGAAACTGGACAGTTCAGCGACGACGACGGCTTCTTTTGGCAGGTTGTCGGCCTGGGCCGACAGGCCGTAGCCGATATTGCCGCCGACGACGGTCTGACGGCCTGTAGCCTTCATGATTTCGCCGACCAGGGTCGTCGTCGTCGTCTTGCCATTGGTCCCAGTAATGCCGATCATGTCGGCATCGGTGACCCGGCAGGCGACTTCGACTTCACTCCAGATTGGCAGGCCGCGGCGGGCCGCTTCTTTCATGATCGGGATTTCCGGAGAAATGACCGGCGACGGGGCGACGACATCCATGCCGTCCAAAAGAGCCGTTTCCTGGCTGCCGAAGACCAGCTGGACGCCGGCGGCCTTTATATCCGGCCACGACTGTTCCTCCGTGTCGATGGCCTTCATATCATTCAGCGTAACGGACCCGCCATGACCTGCCAGGGCCAGAGAGGCAGCGCGGCCGCTGATGCCTGCGCCGATGACTAAGAAATGTTTTCCAGAAAAATCCATGATGCTCATTGCCAACACCTGCTTTATATAAAATATCGTAGTTCAATCAGAAAAGCCGCAGGCCCTATTTGCAGGCCAGTACGACGATAATGGACAGGATCGCCATGAGAGCCGAGAAGCTCCAGAACACAGTGACGACCTTGACTTCACTCCAGCCAGACAGCTCAAAGTGGTGGTGGATTGGGCTCATCTTGAAGACGCGGACACCGCGGGTCTTGAAGGAAATGACCTGGATGATGACCGACAGGGCTTCGATGACGTACAAGCCGCCAGCCAGGATGAGGAGCAGTTCCGTCTTGGTCAAAATGGCCATAGCTGCCAGGGCACCGCCCAGAGCCAAAGAGCCCGTATCGCCCATGAACATCTTGGCCGGATGCTGGTTATAGAAGAGGAAGCCCAGGCAGGCCCCGGTCAGGGCCGTGCCGAAGATAGCGAAATGGGTATAGCCCAGGGCGACGGCGATGACGACGTAGGCAACGGACGTAATGGCGCAGGACCCGGCAGCCAGGCCGTCGAGGCCGTCGGTCAGGTTGACGGCATTGCTCGTGCCGACGATCATGACGAAGACGAAGAGATAGTAGAACATGCCCAAATCGACAGTGATGGAAGTAAAGGGAATCCACAAGGTCGTCGGGAAATGGAGAAAGGCATCGAGGATGTAGCAGAAAATCGCGGCCATGACGAACTGGCCGGCCAGTTTCTGTTTCGCCGTAAGACCCAGGTTGCGGTGCTTGATGGCCTTGATGCTGTCATCGAGGAAGCCGATGACGCCATGCCCCAAAGCCAGGAATAAGGCCAGGCCTTTGCGCAGGTCCATCGGATCGAAGATGAGGCACGATACGGTCAGCGCCGTCAGGATGAGGACGCCGCCCATAGTCGGCGTCCCGGCTTTATATTTGTGGCTCTGCGGCCCTTCTTCCCTTTCGGACTGGCGGGCATGGAATTTTTTCAATTCCTTGATGACCAGCGGTCCGAAGACCAGGCCGATGACCAGGCTGACGATGAAGCTGAGAATCAGCATTTTAAACATTCACATTACTTCCTTTCAAAATAGGGCAGTATTTTTTCCATGGCAAAGCTCCGCGAGCCCTTGAGGAGGACTGTGTCGCCATCGTGGAGGAGTTCTTTCAGCTGGCGCGCCGCCTGTTCATGCGTATCCGTCGTATAGACGGCCGTCATGCCTGCAGCTTTCGCCGATTGGGCGATATCTTTGGCTAAATCGCCCATCGTAATGAGGGCATCGAGACCGGTCTGGGCGACGAGGCGGCCAATGGCTTCGTGTTCCCGTTTCGCCCAGTCTCCCAGTTCGCCCATGCCGCCGAGGACGGCGATCTTGCGGCCCTTTGTCAGCAGGTCCAGCGTGCGGATGGCTTCGGCCATGGACGCGGGATTGGCATTATACGTATCGTTGATGAAGGTATACGGCCCGATATGCAGCAGTTCCTGGCGCATGGCCATGCCGTGGTACGATGCCAGGCCGCGCTGTATCTCAGCCGCGCTCAGGCCCGTCAGCTGGCCGACGGCAATGGCTGCCAGGGCATTGTAGACGTTGTGGCCGCCGATGACCGGCACGGAAACGTCGAAAGACTGGCCGGCGCCGCTGCAATGGAAGCGGACGCCCTGCTGGTCGCAGACGATGTGGTCTGCCCGGACAGCCGCCTGGTCATCGGTCCCATAGAGGACGGTCTTCCCTTTGCACAAAGCCGTCATCGGGCGGACGAAGGGATCATCGCCGTTGAGGACAGCCGTCCCCTTTTCATCCAGGGCCTGGACGAGTTCGGCTTTGGCCTTGGCGATATTTTCCTGCGAGCCGAGCAGTTCGATATGGCTCTTGCCGACGTTGGTTACGACGCCGATAGTCGGTTCGCCGATGGCAGCCAGTTCGGCAATCTGCCCTAAGCCGCGCATGCCCATTTCTACGACGCAGGCTTCGTGGTCCGGCGTCAGCTGCAAGAGCGTCTTGGGCAGGCCGATTTCGTTGTTGAAATTCTTTTCCGTCTGCAAGACACGGTGCTTTTCGCTGAGGACGGTAGCAATCATATTGCGCGTCGACGTCTTGCCGACCGAACCGGTGACGGCTACGACGGGGATGGCAAAGCGGCGGCGGTGGAAGCGGGCCAGGTCCTGATAGGCCTTGAGCGTGTCGGCGGCGACGAAAATCGGCGCCGTCATCCCTTCATATTCCGGACGCACTTCCGATACGACTGCCCCGGCAGCGCCGGCAGCCAGGGCCTTATCTACGAAATCATGGCCGTTGAAAGACGTCCCTTTGAAGGCGACGAACAACGAACCCTTGGCGATGGCCCGCGTATCCGTGCAGACATCGCTGAAAGACACAGAGGCGGCCGGCTTCAGGAGCCGGGCGCCAGTGGCCTGGATTATTTCTTCGCTAGTAAAAGCAGCCATTATTTATCTCCTCTGTGCAGTGCATGGACGGCGTTGCGCGCTTCTTCGCGGTCATCGAAATGAATGGTCCCGTCGTTGAGGATCTGATACGTTTCATGGCCCTTGCCGGCGATGACGATGATGTCGTTGGTCTGGGCCAGTTCGACGGCGCGGTAAATGGCGTCGCGGCGGTTGACGATGACTTCATGGTGCTGACCCGGTTTCAAGCCTTCCTTGACGCCCGCTTCGACTTCGGAAACGATGGTTTCCGGGTTTTCCGAGCGGGGGTTATCAGACGTGACGATAGGGATATCGGCCAGTTCGGCGCCGATGCGGCCCATGATGGGGCGCTTGGTCTTATCGCGGTCGCCGCCGCAGCCAAAGACGGCGATGATGCGGTTCGGCTTCATGGCCCGCGCCGTTTCCAGGGCCTTCTGCAGGCTGTCCGGCGTATGGGAATAGTCGACGACGATGGCGAAATCCTGACCGGCTTCGACGAGTTCAAAACGGCCCGGTACGGAGTGGAAGGTCTGGATAGCCTTGTCGATAGTGGCTTCATCGACGCCTTCGGCATGGGCTGCGCCGATGGCAGCCAGCGTATTGTAGACATTGAACAAGCCCGTGATATTCATGTTGAGGTGGACGTTGACGAAGGGGCCGACGACATCAAAGGAGGATTTCTTCAATTCGACTTTCAAGTTGGACCCTTTGAGATCGGCATCCTTTTCGACACCGTAGGTCAGGACCTTGCAGTGGCAGGCCTGGAGGATATCTTTGGACCAGGGGTCGTCGATATTGACGACAGCCGTCTTGTTTTCCTTGACGTGGTCGGCAGCGGTCAGGCTCTGGAAGAGCTTGGCCTTGGCGGCGACGTAGTTTTCCATGGTCTTGTGGAAATCGAGGTGGTCCTGGGTCAGGTTGGTGAAGACAGCCGTATCGTATTCGATGCCGGCAACGCGGTTCAAGGCCAGGGCATGGCTGGAAACTTCCATGACGACATGGGTCATGCCCTTTTCCTGCATGAGGGCCAGGAAGTGCTGGAGTTCGACGACATCCGGCGTCGTGTTATGGATTGGCAGTTCTTCATCGTCGATGAGGGCGTGGATGGTGCCGATGACGCCGACATGATATCCTGCAGCCCGCAGGATATGGGCGATGATGTGAGTCGTCGTCGTCTTGCCGTTAGTGCCGGTGACGCCGATCATGCGCATCTTCTTGCCCGGATAATCATAAAAGAACGGGACCATGTCTTCCAGGGCGTGATGGATGTCCGGTACCTGGATCTGGACGGTGCTCTTGGGCAGGTCGAGGTGTTTCGTCGTCAAGACGGCGACGGCCCCTTTTTCGACAGCCTGGGCTGCAAAGGTGGCGCCATCGACGTGGACACCGGAAATGCAGACGAAGAGATAGCCCGCTTCAATCTGGCGCGAATCCGATGAAATACCGGTGATCACCGTATCGGCACTGCCGTTGAGATTATAAATGCCCTTGATCTGTTTACAAAGTTCTCCTACCGTTTTGGTCATAATCATAGGTCCTCCTTGTGACTTCTTTCTGTATTCTCTACAAGCTAAACAACAATGAGGTCGTCGCACGAAGTGCGTCGACCTCTCGGTTTTAAGCAATTATCGACGTTTTCCCCTTGCGGCCTGGTCCGTCTGGCTCCCGTAAAGGATCCGTGACGGCGCTACCATGCCCAGTCGCTTCGTCGCGGTCGTGTAAATTCGTTCCGGTGTTTCCAATTTGGAAATCTCGACGCGCAGTTCATCGTTTTCACGCTGCAGCTGCTGCGTCTCGCGCTTCACCTCCATGAGTTCTCCACTCTGCTGATACGCCCAGGATGTCAGTAGATTGGACACGATCACGATAGCCGCAATCATTCCAATCGGCAGCAGGACGTAAGCCGCCCCCCGCCGGATTGCGTCTACGGCAGCCGTCCGCCATAAGGGTATGCTCTTATCACCATGTATGTTCCCGGCTTTCCTCACCAGCATACGCAACACATCCATTTCCATGATCATAGCCCGGCCCCGTTACTTGCGGATGCCGACGCGGAGCTTCGCACTGCGGGCCCGCGGATTCGTATCCAGTTCTTCCTGCGACGGCAGGATGGGCTGGCGCTTCGCTTTTAGGATGGCATGATGATGGCACGTACAAACGGGCATGTCCGGCGGGCAGATACAATCTGTCGCCAAGAGCCTCAACGTCTGTTTGGCAATGCGGTCTTCCAGGGAATGGAAGGTAATGACGCACAGCCGTCCGCCCGGCTTCAGGCGCTGGGCAACCTGTTCCAGGGAATCGTGAAGGATGCCCAGTTCATCATTGACTTCGATACGGATGGCCTGGAACGTCCGCTTGGCCGGATGGGGTCCGTCCTTGCGGGCACCGGCCGGGATGGCCTTCTTGATGACCTGGACTAGTTCTTCTGTCCGTTCCAGGGGCTTTTCCCGCCGCGCCTCGACGATGAAGGCCGCAATGCGCTTAGCCCACCGTTCTTCGCCGTAGGTCTTGATGATGCGGTATAAGTCGGCCTGGCTGTAGCCATTGACGATATCGTAAGCGCTGCGCTTCTGGTCCCGGTCCATGCGCATGTCCAGGGGACCGTCCTGCATGTAGGAAAAGCCCCGTTCCGGCGTATCGAGCTGATAACTGGACACGCCGAGGTCGAACATGACGCCGTCCACCTTTTCTATCCCCAATTCATCGAGCACGTCTGGCAGATAGCGGAAATTCCGCTGTACCAGGATACGCCGGCAGGCCGTATCCTTCAGCCGTTCCGTCGCCGCTGCAATGGCGTCCCGGTCCTGGTCGAGGCCGATGAGCGTCGCCTTAGGCGACAAGCGTTCGGCTAGCGCCCGGGAATGACCACCGCCGCCGAGTGTACAATCGACATAGATCCCGTCAGGGTCGGTAATTAAGTTATCTATGGTTTCTTTACGAAGCACACTGACGTGATGAAAATTCATAATTCCTCCTAAAAGTCCAAGTCCAGGGCATCGTCGAGACTTTCTGCAATTTCTTCCATGACCGGTACGGTCTTGGCAGCATACGCTTCATAAGCGTCTTTGCTCCAGATTTCGACCTTATCCCCTGTCCCCAGGACAGTCACATCCTTGACCAGCTTGGCATAGGCCCTCAATGTCGCCGGAATCAGGATGCGGCCTTGTTTATCGAATTCTACTTCGGCAGCACTGCCGAAGACAAACCGCTTGAAGGCGCGGACATTTTCTTTAGAAGCCCGGAGTTTTTTCAAACTTCCGGCCAACCGCATCCACGCCTCCATCGTATAGACAGAAAGGCAGCCTTCCAAACCGCGGGTAACGACGAACTTTGGCCCTAGTTCGTCCCGAAATTTGACAGGCAAAATAACGCGACCTTTTGCATCGATGGTATGTTCATATTCACCCATAAACATAAGGCCGCAACTCCTTTCACTTTTCACCACATTCTACCACATTTCCACACGCCGTGACAACATAATGGCGAAAAAAAGAAGTTTTGCCTGAAAGTTTCTTCTTTCAGACAAAACTTCTTGGGGAGATTCGTGGTTCGTGGCTCGTAGTCCGAGTTAAAAGTTTGCAGTTTGAAGTTTGTAGTGAATAGTTTTAAATTTAAAGCCATCTTCTACAAACTCCGTACTACAAACTATAGAGAAAAGTAACCTCGCATAATGACAGGAACCTGAGTGCGTCTCCTCCGGCGGGCCGCCCTTTGGGACGGCCCCTACGGAGCAGCCTGCGACCTGCGGGCCGCCCTTTTGGCGGCCCCTACAGCATGTTTACGACGATGGGCTCGGTGCGCAATTTGTGGAAATCGCAGCGCCGGACGAGTTCATCCCGGCTGTAGCGGCGCCGTTCCGGCACCAGGCCGCCGGCGTAGGCCAGGTAGGATAAGATGTCTTCTGCCGTAAGGCCCCGGTCCCGCAGGGAGCGGATGGTGATGCCGTGCTGGCGCTTGGACAGGCGGTTCCCGGCTTCATCGACGAGCATGGGCACGTGGGTGTATACGGGCGGCGTATAGCCCAACGTTTCCATGAGCCATATCTGCTGGGCCGTCGACGATAACAGGTCTTCACCGCGCAGGACGTGGGTGATGGCCATGGCCCCGTCGTCGACGGAGACGGCCAGCTGATAGGCATACATGTCGTCGGCCCGGCGGACGACGAAGTCGCCGCAGCAGCGCGTCAAGTCTTCGTGGAAAGTCCCGTAGACGCCGTCTGTAAAGGAAATGGTCCGTTCCGGCACATGGACCCGCCACGACGGCTTCTTGGTCATCTGCTTCCGCTGGGCTTCGCTCAGGCCGTAGCAATGGCCGTCATAGACGGTATGCTCGCCGGCATGAGGGGCGCCGACGGCCTGCAGGCGGGCACGGCTGCAATAACAGGGATACAAGAGGCCGGCGGTTTTGAGTGTATCCAGGGCCGCCGCATAGCGGTCGTATCGTTCCTGCTGGATGTACGGCCCGTAAGGTCCGCCTATGTCAGGCCCTTCATCCCAATCGAGGCCCAGCCAGTGCAAGTCTTCCATGAGGGCCTGGGTAAAGAGGGGTTTCGACCGCTGTTCATCAATATCTTCGATCCGCAGGACCAAGGTCCCGCCGGCCTGGCGCACTTGCAGCCAGGCCAGGAAAGCCGACCAGACATTGCCCAAATGGATATAGCCCGTCGGGCTCGGCGCAAAACGTCCGCGCATGACACTCACATCCTAATCGGGCAGCGAAATGAGGCTGGTGAACAAGTCCTTCGCTTCGCGTATCTTGGCTTCACTGCCCATGACGCAGACATTGTCATCGGCCATGACGGCGCGGATGCGCGGTGCCAGTGCCCGGATGTCGGCGGCCGTCGTCGCCAGCAGCTGGTCCCGGCGCTGCTGGGCAATGGCATCAGTGGTCCCCGTGAAATAGCGGGTCATGGCCTTGGCCCCCCGCAGGGACGGCGTCAAGGGGATGTCGATGCGGCTCAAGGTCCCGATGACGTATTTCGTCATTTCCCGGTCAGACACGTCGAAGGATTCCAGATAATCTGCCAGGGCATCGTAGGCCTCGACGCTGGAGCGGAGATTGGGGTCGCGGTACGAGCAGAAGACCATGTCGCCGTTGTCATAGAAACGGGTGAAGGCGCCGTACGCCCCGCCCTGGACGCGGATCTTCGTCCACAAGTAGCCGTACTGGAGGATCGTATCGAGGACCATGAGCGAGCCGTCGTAGTCGTAGCCGTGGCTGCGGAAATTGCCGCCTTTGGCGACGTACTGGACCGTGCCGCTGGTCATGATGCCTTCATTTTTCCGGGACAGGCCGAAATCGCACAAGCCCTGGGGCTTTTCGCCCTGCGGCAGGGCCGTGATCCACGACGACACAGTGTCTTTCGCCGTCTGCCAGTCGTCCCGGCTGGCCGTCACTTCCAGGGTCAGGGCCGAACGGGTGAAGATCTTCTTCATGACCGCAGCGAGTTTGGCTCCGATGGCTTCGGCGCCCGTGTGGATGCGGCTGGCGACATCGGTAATGAATTCGTAGTACGACAATTCCCCGGCGTCGCAGAAGGCTTCGACTGGCGAAACGTAGGACAAGACGCGGTGCATGACAATCGTATGGCCCCGGCGGAAGGCATCCACATCCCAGCCGGCCTTCGTTTCTTCCACGAGTTCGACCAGGCGGTCCTTATTCGTGAAGACCGTATGCAGGGAAATTTCCTTCAACAAATCGACGAGTTTGTCCAGGTTCTGCGTCAGGCCTTTGGCCTTGAAGCGGAAGACCGGCATGTAGTCCTTGTTGTCCGTCCGGTTCGAAAAGGCCGACACGCTATAGTCGATGCCGCCCGTGTACAAGTCGATGAGCGACGCGATGTCCCCATACGTATGGTCTGTCGTATCCATATCGCCGATGAGGTCGCTCAGCAGGTAGACATAGGAAATTTCTTCCCGTGTCAAGCCGTGGAGGTCGAAGTAGGCATTGACATAAGTAATGCCGTTCGTTTCATCCGGGACGTAGCAGACCGGGACGCCGCCTACATCCTGCTGTTCCATGGCAATCGTGTCGGCCTTCTTTTCCAGGTCGTCCCGGGTCAGGGTCGGAATCGTTTCCAGGGCTTCCGGCGAGTCCGGCGTGGCCTGCCGCTTCTGCAGGGCCTGGGAGTCGGCTACGATGGCGTCGATTTCTTCTTTCGAGAGCGAAGCCTTGTAAGCAGCCAGCTTGTCGGCCAGGGCCTTGTCGTGCCGTTCGGTCAGGCCCGGTTCCGGTACCAGTGAGACCAGGGCGTAATAGGGATTGTCGAGGATGTATTTCTGGATGAGGCCTTCAAAGTAGCCGTTGTCGATGCCGCGGCGCAACACATCCAGGGAGCCTTCATAAAACAGGGCAGCCAGGGGGTCCATATCGTAGAGCCACGTATCCATGCAGCGGATGCCGTAGATGAGGCCCTTCGGGCGGCCGACGAAATCGGCTTCGCGCAGGATGAATTCCGTCCGGTTCAAAGCGCCTGTGAGCAGGGTCTTGTCCAGGCCGTCGCGGACCATGTTGCTGAGAACGTCGCGGACGATGGGCAGGATTTTGTCCTGTTTATCCGGGTCCGAGCCATTGACGGAAATGCCCCACAAGGGCTGCAGGAGGCCATCCTGGAAGTCACCGGAAATATCCTTGCCCAGACCGGCATCGACCAGGGCTTTCTTCAGCGGCGCTGCCGGCGACTGCAGGAGGACGTAGGTCAGGACTTTGAAGGCCATGGCTACCGTCGGGTCCAGGGCGTCGTCGATGACATAGGTCAGGCTGTGCAGCGTCTTGTGGTCCGTCTTTTCTCCCGTGGCAATGCCGTAGGGGAAGGTCTGGACCTGGCTGCCCGGGCAGGCCTGGCGGCCGATGGCCGAATCGATGGTCTGGGCCTGGAACTGGCTCAGGTATTCGCCGTCGATGAAGGCCAGGTTCTGGTCGATATCCATATCGCCGTAGAGGAAAATATAGCTGTTCGACGGGTGGTAATATTTGGCGTGGAAAGCGGCAAAGCCTTCCTGCGTCAAGTTCGGGATATCATCGGGGTTGCCGCCCGATTCGACGCCATACGTCGTATCCGGGAAGAGGGCATCCATGACGTGCCGTTCCATCTGCGAGTCCGGTGAAGAGAAGACGCCTTTCATTTCGTTATAGACGACGCCGCGATAAGTCAGCTCGTCGTCAGCCGAGTCGAGATGATAATGCCAGCCTTCCTGCATGAGGACCTGTTTGTCCTTGATCATGTTCGGGAAGAAGACGGCGTCGAGATAGACATCCATGAGGTTCTTGAAATCAGCAGCGTTGCGGCTGGCTACGGGATACATGGTTTTGTCCGGAAAGGTCATAGCGTTGAGGAAGGTATTGAGCGAGCCCTTCACCAGTTCGACAAAGGGTTCCTTGAGGGGGAACTTCCGCGAGCCGCAGAGCGTCGAATGTTCGCAGATATGGGGTACGCCAGTGCTGTCAGACGGCGTCGTCCGGAAGGAAATGGAAAAGACCTTATTGTCGTCGTCATTCTGGATATATAACAGGCGGGCACCGGACTGGACGTGGTGCAGCTCATAGGCCTGGCTGTGCAGTTCCGGTACGTAACGGGACCGGTCGACGGCAAAGCCATGGATCATCTGTTTTTCTTGTAACTTCATAAAAATGCTCCTTCATTTCTTATTATATAATGTATTATAGCTAGTATCATGCTTGCAAAAGTAATCGCTTCAAGTCCCCTACGGTCGCTGCCGTGTACTCGGGCTGGAAGGCCTTCCGTTCCGCTTCATCACCATAGCCATAGGTGACATAGATGACGGGCAGGCCCAATTCGTGGGCGCCGATGATGTCGAAGCGGCGGTCGCCGACCATGACGGCGTCGCCCTTTTCCACCGGGCCCAGGCCAGCCAGGATGCGCCGCATGACGTCGGCCTTGGTATCAGTCCCGCCGACGGCCGGTCCGGCAATAGCTTCCACATAGGGAGCGATGCCAAATTTCTGGCAGATCGCCTCGGCATGGACCTGGGGCTTCGATGTAGCGACGAACGAGCGGATGCCCGCTTCCTTCATGGCCTTGAGCATGGGAACGATGCCGTCGAAAGCCCGGTTCTCGAACTTGCCGATCGTGCTGTAGCGTTCCTGGAAATAGGCATAAGTCTGGCGGGCCTTTTCCGGCGAAAAGCCATAGACGTCTTCAAAGGTCGTCAACAGCGGCGGCCCGACGATAGTATGCTGATCCAGACGGCCTTCTGTCGATTCGCCCATCTGCTCCAGGGCATAGGCAACGGACTTGATGATGCCTTCCTTGGAATCGGTCAGGGTCCCGTCGAGATCGAATAAAACGTATTTATACATGTAACTTCTCCTGTGAAACTATACTTATTGTGTACCCTATCTATTTTAGCCTGCTTTGTCAATATTTGCAATCATTTATACAGAGCAAAGACCGTGAAAAAATTCCCATTGTTGACCGTTTTAGTATACTTATGGTATAATGACTTTACATTAACAAAGAATCATTTTCTCTTATGTCCATTACGTAGAAAGGAAGTGTCCTGATGAAAAATGTCATCCGCCCCTCTTACGATTTATATATTAATGGCCGCTGGGTCCCGTCCAGCGACGGTTCTACCTTCAAAGCCATCAACCCTGCCAACGGTGAAGTCCTGTCGGTCTGTGCCGAAGCGACGCAGGACGACGTCAACGCCGCTGTCCGCGCCGCCCAGGCTGCCTTCCCGGCCTGGAAGAACGTATCGCCCCGAAAACGACAGGCCATCCTCTTGAAAATCGCCGACATCATCGATAAGAACGCCGACACGCTGGCCCTCATCGAAACCTTGGACAACGGCAAGCCCATCCGGGAAACGAAGGCCGTCGACATCCCGGCAGCAGCCGACCATTTCCGCTACTTCGCCGGCGTCGTCCGCAGCGAAGACGGCCGGGCGTCGACCCTGGACGACCACACGCTGAGCCTGGTCATCCACGAACCGATTGGCGTCGTCGGCCAGATCATCCCGTGGAACTTCCCCTTCCTCATGGCCGCCTGGAAACTGGCACCGGCCCTGGCCGCCGGCTGTACGATCATCCTCAAGCCATCGAGCACGACGTCCCTCAGCGTCCTGGAACTGATGCACCTCCTGGAAGGCGTCCTGCCTGACGGCGTCGTCAACGTCATCACCGGCAAGGGCTCCCGGTCGGGCCAGTACATCCTCGACCATCCGGATATCCAGAAACTGGCCTTCACGGGCTCTACGGAAATCGGCCGCGGCGTCTACAAAGCAGCCCAGGAAAAACTCATCCCGGCGACACTGGAACTGGGCGGCAAATCGGCGAATATCTTCTTCGACGACTGCGATTGGGACATGGCCATGGACGGCGCCCAGCTGGGCATCCTCTTCAACCAGGGCCAGGTCTGCTGCGCCGGCTCCCGCATCTTCGTCCAGAAAGGGATCTACGACAAGTTCGTCGCCGAACTGGCTGAACGCTTCAACCGCGTCAAAGTCGGCCTGCCCTGGCTGGAAGACACGCAGATGGGCGCCCAGATCGACGGCCGTCAGGTCGAAAAGATCCTCAGCTACATTGAAATCGGCAAGCAGGAAGGCGCCCGCCTGGTCTGCGGCGGCGAAAAGGCAACCGCCAACGGCCTCGACAAGGGCAATTTCATCAAACCGACGATCTTCGCCGACGTCACCAACGATATGCGCATTGCCCAGGAAGAAATCTTCGGCCCTGTCGTCTGCATCCTGCCCTTTGAGACGGAAGACGAAGTCATCGCCCTGGCCAACGCCAGCGAATACGGCTTAGGCGGCGCCGTCTGGACGCGCGACATCAACCGGGCCCTGCGCGTAGCCAAAGGCGTGGAAACGGGCCGCATGTGGGTCAACACCTACAATGCCCTACCGGCCGGCGCACCTTTCGGCGGCTACAAGCTCTCCGGCATCGGCCGCGAAACGGACAAGACGACCATGCGCCATTACATGCAGACCAAGAATATCTTCATCAACCTCTCGGAAAAGCCCAGCGGCTTATACGAATAAGTAATCACGAAAGGACACTTCTCCTATGACAGCTAAAAAAATCATCTCCCTCCTGCTCATGCTGCTCCTGGCCTGTACGGCCGTCTACGGCTTTGCCACCGTCGACCGGCCGGCTCCGCCGCAGGCTGCGACCGGTGCCAGCACCAAGAAATAACGATTGACAAGGACCTCCTTTCTTCCTATAATAAAGCCATTGCAGAGAAGAAAGGAGGTTTTTCCATGAAAAAGTTACTGTCGAAGAAAGAAAAGGCCCGGCGCCAGAGCATCCGCCGGTCGCCGCAGATTAAACAGGCCATCCGCCGCCTCGACCCGGCGCGCATCCTGACGCTGGACCTGGAGACGACGGGCCTCACGGCCGACGCCGAAATCATCCAGCTGTCCATCATGAACGGCTGCGGCGACGTCCTCATGAACCGCTATTTCAAGCCCCTCTACACGGAACGCTGGGATGAAGCGATGGAAGTCAATCACATCACGCCGGAACAGGTCGCCTGTGAAGACCCGTTCATCCTCTGGGCCGACACGGTCAGCAGCCTTTTCATGGATGCAGACCTCATCGTCGGCTACAGTACCTTCAACGACATTGCCAAGCTCCACGCGTCGGGCGTCGTCCTGCCGGACAAGGACATCTACCTCGACCTGGCCGAAGCCTTTTCCCTCATCCATTACCAGGAAACGAAGACCATTACTTATGAAAAGCTCATGAACTGCGCCGCCCACTACGGCTATCACGGCCGCAACTGGCACGACAGCCTGACCGATACGGACGCGACGCTCTTCTGCTTCCAGCACATGCTCGATGACGACCAGGCCATCTTCAAAAAACGCCGTTACCCGCAAATCAGCGGATAACGGCGTTTCGTCGTTTCAGCTAGACGCCCCGGTCGTCGGGGTTCCAGATGATCTTATGGAGTTGAAGCTGCATGTGCCAGTCCGTCAAACGGTGTTCCTTCATGAACTCGACGATGCGCCGCGGCTCGATTTTGCCGAAGACGGCGCCGACGTAGACGGCACATTTAGGCCGGTACAGCTGATAGACACCCAGAGCCTGGCGCAGGTCGGCTTCGTCGCCGACGACGAACTTCAGGACGTCCTGAGGCCGGAGCTTCTCGAAGTTCTCCGGCAGCATGCGATTGGCCATGTCCGAAGACAGGCTCTTATAATCGACAGTGAACCAGACGTGGTCGTATTTGAAATACGGCTCGATGTCCATGCTGCCATTGGTCTCGATATTGACGCTGTGCCCTTTGAGCCCTTCCAGGAGGGCGTGGATGTCCTGGCACAGCGGTTCGCCGCCGGTCAGGGTGACGTTGGGATAGGACACTTGGGCAATGATATCGGCAATGTCCATGTGCCGGCCTTCGTTAAAGGCATAGGCCGTATCGCAGTAAGAACAGCGCAGGTTGCAGCCGCAGAGGCGGATGAACGTCGCCAGCTGACCGGCTTTCTTGCCTTCGCCGTCGATACTGTCGAAAATCTCGTTGACACAGAGGCTATAATTCATAAGTGGCCACGTTCCCTTCGCTTTCCTGGACCGTCACTTTGACACAATGGGGAACGGTGTCGCAGATCCACTTGGCGATATTTTCCGCCGTCGGGTTGAAGTCGAAGACATCGTTCAGATTCTGATGATCCATTTTGCCATGGACCATTTCCTTGATTTTCTTAAAATCGACGACCATGCCGTTTCGGTCCAGTGTTTCGGCCTGGCAGGTCACATAGATGATCCAGTTATGACCGTGGAGATGCTCACACTTACTCTCATAATCGAGGACCAGGTGATGGGCAGCGGATATTTCCATCCGCTTGGTTACAGTATACAAAAAGCGTTCCTCCCTTGACGCAAGGCCGGCTATAATCCCAGCTGGTAGATGCGGTTGGCATTGTTAAAGAAGACGTCATCCCAATACGTTTCGGGGATGAAATCTTTGACAAAGGTAATATAATCGGCAAAATTAGCCAGGGGCCAATCGGTCCCGAACATGACCCGGTCGTAGGAACCGAGGTAGTTCAGCCAGTCCCGGAGCATGGAGATATAGCCCCGCTTATCCCGCAGGAAGGTGACCATGTCGGGTATCTTCCCTTCCAGGAGGCCTGACAAGTCGACGGCGACGTTGTGGTTCTTTTCCAGGACGGCAATGGCATCCTGCAGGAAGGGATTGCCGATGTGGCACATGACGAACTGGACATCGGGATATTTGACGGCCGCTTCATCGAGGGTCATGGGATGGCTGTACTTCAAGAGGGCATTGGCCGTAGCCGTCAGGCCCGTGTGGATGGCGACGGGCTTGTTATACTTCCGGGCCAGCTCGTAAATGGGGTCGTAGAGCTCATCGTAAACGTAGACGTGGTTATAGCCCGGATAGAGCTTGATGCCGCAGCACTGCTTGCGCTTGAGGTTCTCTTCGACCTGGGCCGTCATGAGGTCCATATCGTCGTAAAAGACGTTGCTGTCCAGGCCGATGCAGTAGCTCATGTAATCGGGGTAGTGATGGCCTGCCGGGTCCAGGGTCTTGTTGCCCATGACGACGCCGTGGACGATGTTGTTGTCCTGAAAGGCCTTGTGCAGGCATTCTTCCGTATTAGTATAGCCCGCAGCCAGGGCAATCTGGTTGAAGCCGACGTAATCACAAAAATGGAAGTGGCTGTCAATGACCCGTAGTTCTTTAGCTCTCATAGGCGATCACTCCTGAATAGCCGTTTCCAAGGCAATGTGGATCATATCGTCGAAGGATGTCTGCCGTTCTTCCGGCGTGCAGGCTTCGCCCGTCAGCAAGTGGTCGCTGACCGTGAACAATCCCAGGGCCTGAGCGCCGTATTTGGCAGCCAGCGTATAGAGGCCGGCCGTTTCCATTTCGACGGCCATGATGCCGTACTGGGTCAGTTTATCATTGTCAATTTCGTCATCGTAGAAGCGGTCGACAGAGACGATGTTGCCGACCCGCGCCGGGATGCCCTGTTTGACCGACTGTTCGTAGGCCTGGCGCAGGAGCGTGAAATCAGCCAGTGGCGCGTAGTTGATGGAGCCGCCGAAGATGTTGCGGATGATCGACGAATCCGTCGTGGCCCCCTGGGCGATGATGACGTCGCGGAGCTTGATATCTTTGCGCATGGCCCCGCAGGTTCCGACGCGGATGAGCTTCTTCACGCCGTAATCGCGCATGAGTTCCGTCGCATAAATGGAAATGGACGGGATGCCCATGCCCGTACCCTGGACAGACAGACGGATTCCTTTATAGGTCCCCGTATAACCGAGGATGTTGCGGATATCCGTATAGCAGACGGCATCATCCAAAAAAGTTTCAGCAATATATTTAGCCCGCAGGGGATCGCCGGGAAGCAAGATGCGGTCGGCGATTTCACCGTCACGAGCAGCAATATGAAGACTCATGATAAATTCCTCCTTAAAAATAGCATATCTGTATTATACCACATGGTTTGAAAATGGCTATCTCTATGCTACAATGTATAGTAGGTATCAAAAGGAGCGGTCGTCATGAATGAAAATCCCTTATCTCACATTTTGGAATATAATCTGGACCTGGGCAAGACCAAGCCCGACACGGTCCATCGCGATGAAAAGTATTGTCCCTTCTGTGACGTAGCCCACTTGAAGAACGTCATGGAAAAACGGGGCCCTATGATCTGGCTGGAAAACGCCTACCCCGTCCTCAAGGATTCGTGGCAGACGCTGATCATCGAAAGCGATGACTGCGATGGCGAATTTTCATTGTATACACCGGAATACGCCTTGAAGCTCATCGAATTCGGCCTGGAAAAATGGCAGCAAGTCAAGGACATGGGAAAATTCCGGTCCGTCGTCTTCTACCGCAACCACGGCTACATGGCCGGCGGCACCATCCACCACCCCCATTCGCAGATTGTCGGCTTCAAGGACTACGACTATCACCAGGACATCAAACCCTTCCACTTCGTCGGGCCTTCCATCATTGAAGAAGACGGCCTGACGGTCAACTTGTCCCAGCGCCCGATTATCGGCTTTTATGAAGTGAACCTCATCCTCAAAGACCGGGGAAAGCTGGGGAAATTCGTCCGCTATATGCAGCTGACGGCAGATTATTTCATGCACTCCTTTGTCAGCTTCAACGACAGTTATAATATCTTTTTCTATGACTTCCCGGCTGACGATGCCTTGTATGTCAAAATTATCCCGCGCTTTCTGACCAACCCCCTCTACGTTGGCTATATGATTCCCCAAATCGCCAACGGAGGCCATTCAGCGCGCTTCATTCATGCCTTGCAACAGCGCTTGCATGAAGTATAAGAAAGGACGGTTATTACAACTCTATGCGTTTATTTGCAATCGGTGATCTACATTTATCAGGCAATCCCCCCAAAAAGCCCATGGAAGTCTTCGGCAGCCGCTGGAAGAACCATTGGCAGCGCATCGCCGCCGACTGGAAGAGCCGCGTCAGTGACGACGACGTCGTCCTCATCGCCGGCGACACGTCGTGGGCTATGCACCTCAAGGAGGCCCAGGAAGACCTGGACCAGATACGGGCCCTGCCGGGTAAAAAAATCATAATCCGCGGCAACCACGATTACTGGTGGGAAAGTGCCGGCAAGCTGAACCGGATGGACGCCGAGAATAATATGCAGTACCTCTACGGCTCGACAGCCGTCCTAGGCGACAAGGACATCGCCATCTGCGGCACCCACGGCTGGGTCTGCCCAGGCGACATCCACTACCAGGAAGACCGCGACGCCAAGCCCTATCGGCGGGAACTTTTGCGCGTCGAACGGACCTTGCAGGAAGCCGAGGCCCTGCAGTGCAAGCACACCATCCTCCTGCTCCACTACCCGCCGGTCTGCGATCTGACCAAACCCAGCGGCTTTACGGACCTTTTGGAAAAATATCACGTCCCACTCTGCGTCTTCGGCCATCTCCACGGCATGCAGCCTGGGACCATGTTCCCGCGCCGCTACAACGGGACGCTGCTCCAGCTCGTCTCGGCGGACTACCGGGACTGCAAGCTCTTAGAAATCAAATTCGACGGACAGGAGGCCCTGCGATGAGTCAAATAGCCAAAAAACACCTCTTAGCCGGCATCATCTTCGGCGACGCCGAAACGGGTGAATACATCTACCTCCCTGGCGGCGAAGTTGGGACCGACCAGCCGCTCTGCGTCTTTGAACACGACGGTCAAAAAGAAGACGTCGACCTGGACCGGGCCGGCTACCTCGTCGACCACCTGACCCTGAAAAAATGCAGCCACCCCACCTTAGGCAAGCGGTCGTTCTGATGGGAAGAACCCCTCCACCGCTTTCGGCTCCCCTGCGAAGGGGAGCTGGCGCCGCAGGCGTCTGAGGGGTTCTCTTCCAAAAAAGGCTAGTGGTTAGTGGCTAGCCGATGGTTTTAAATTTAAAGTCATCTTCTACAAACTATAAAGCAAATGGGACCTCGCATGATGGCAAAAACCTTCGTGCGAGGTCCCATTTTTTATCCCTTACATCGACGAACGACCTACGATGAACGACGAACTATCTCTTCTTTATGGTGAACCAGAAGGTGACGCCGTCTTTTTCGTTGCGGACGCCATAGGTTTCGCCGTGGAGTTTCACCAGGGCCGCGACGGTCCCCAGACCCAGGCCGTGGCCGCCGAAAACGCGTTTCGGGCTGCGGGCCCGGGATGAATCGATCTTATAGAACGGTTCCCAAATGCGCTGCTGGTACTCTTCGCCGATATGGCTGCCTTCATTGTAGACACAGATGCGGTAGCGCTTCCCCAGGTCATCGGCAAAGACGTGGATATGCCTGCCGACGGGCGTATAGTCGATGGCATTGCTCAGGAAATTGGTCAGAATCGTATCGATCCGTTCCGGGTCGCCATAGACGTTCATTTCAGCTGGCAGTTCCCACTTGGCTAGGATATGCTTATCAGCCAGAGCCTTGGCAAAGCGGGCCTTGCTTTCTTCGGCCAGGGCCGTGAAATCAAAGACCGTCTGTTCCAGTTTGAAAGAGCCCGTTTCCAGACGCGACAAGTTGAGCAGGTCCTTGACGAGTTTATCCATCTTCTGGGTTTCACTGCGGATGACGGCACAGTAGCGCTGCTGCCTTTCCTTGTCGATATCCAGCGTGTCCAGCCCTTCGGCATAGCCCTGGATGATGGCCAGAGGCGTCTTCAGCTCATGGGAAACAGCCGACAGGAAGGACTTGCGCATGTGTTCCACTTCCTTGGCCTTGTCGAGCTGCTTCTGCAATTCCGTATTGGACTGCTGCAGAGCCGTCAGGGCGACGTTGAGCTGGTTGGCCAGCGTATTGATGCTGTCGCCGAGCTCACCGATTTCATCATTGAAATTCCCCTTCCAGCGCTTGGAAAAATCGAGGTGAGCCATGGCGACGGCCAGGTTCTTCAGTTCCAGCAGAGGCTGGGTCATGCGCTGGGTCAGGAGAATCGTGCCGATAATGGCCAGGACCAGCCAGATGAGGCCGCAGACGATGATGAACCGCTGGACGATGTAGATACTCTCCCGCATGGGCGCAACGGACTGGCTGATGATGACATACGTCCCGTCCTGGATGCGGTCGATGAGGTTGAAATGCTCGAAATCGGGCATATCCTTATAGAGTTGGACCTTGCCCAGTATCTCTTCTTCCGGCTGTTTGCCATCGAGCAGATCCCGGAGTTCGGCAATATGCAGGGGCAGGCGGAAGGCCGGCTTGTCAGCAGCCGCTTCATTTTCCTTCCCCTGGACGATGACTTCTTCATCTTTCATATCCTTTTCCACGGGCAGGTGGACTTTCCGACCTGGCCGGGACGAATAGACCAGCTGGCCCTGATCGACGATGAGCACATCCAAGGCATACTGCTGGCTCAGGTCGTCCAGCGAACTTTCATCTGAACCGCCCTCTTTCCGGTAGATATTGCTGATTTTCTGACTCGCTTCGACCATAGCTTCTTTTTTCATGGAATAATAGTAGCGGTCAAAGCCGAAGCCGACGGCAACCATGAGAGTGATAATGAAGAAAATCGTAAAAAAGCCGACATAGAGGCCGGCCTTAAATTTTAACGACCAGCGCCCTTTCCTCATTTGCCATCATAGCGGTAACCGTAGCCGCGGACTGTGCGGATATAGCGGCCTTTATCGCCGAGCTTAATGCGCAGGCGGTTGATGTGCGTGTCGACGGTGCGCAGATCGCCGTAGTAATCGTAGTTCCATACCTGGTTGAGGATCTGGCGGCGGCTCAGGGCCTTGCCGGTATTGCTCATGAGGTAGTTGAGGAGCTTGTATTCCGTCGGGCTCAGGTCGACGTTCTTGCCGTCGAGGACGACCTGGCGGGCATCGCGGTCGATAGCGACGCCGTCGTCGGCTTCATGCGTTTCCTGTTCATTCTGGGAACGGCGCAGGAGGGCCTTGATCTTGGCAACTAAAATCTTCGGGCTGAAGGGCTTGGTGATGTATTCATCGGCGCCGAGGTCATAGGCGAAGAGCTGGTCGATTTCTTCCCCTTTCGCCGTCAGCATCATGATGGGGACCGTCGATTCGCGGCGGATTTCGCGGCAGACCGTCCAGCCGTCATAGCCGGGCATCATGACGTCCAGGAGGATGAGGTCCGGATGTTCTTTGTCATAGATTTCCAGGGCTTCTTTGCCGTCCGATGCTTCCAGGATTTCATAGCCTTCGGGTTTCAAGAAGTCGATAACCAATTGGCGCATGAGCTGTTCATCATCTGCAATGAGTATTTTTTCCATAGTTACTGTCCTTCTTTCTGATAGAGTCTGTATCCGGCAACCGGTCCAGCCAGTCGCCGATTGGCCGGCCGCAAAGGATGAGGTCCGGCGCCAGGTCCCGCAGGGGGACCAGGACGAAAGCCCGCTGTGTTACATAAGGGTGGGGCAAGGTCAGCGTTTCCGTCTGGCACGCCTCGTCCGGGCTGTAGACGAGGTCGATGTCGATAGTCCGGGCGCCCCATTTTTCATGGCGCACGCGGCCCAAACGCCGTTCAATGGCCAGACAGGCATCGAGCAGCTCCTGTCCGGACCCTTCCGTTTCGACAGCCACGGCCCCGTTGATGAAGGCTGGCTGGTCGGTCTTGCCCCAGGGCGGTGTCTCATAAAAAGGCGAAACAGCCGTGACCGTCACGCCCGGCGTATCGGCCAGGAGGCGGACGGCCTGGCGAAGCGTCGCCATGCGGTCACCCAGATTGGCGCCGATGCTGAGATAGAACTTAGCCATGGCGCCGCCTTTCCAGGACGACGGCAGCGTCTTCAAAGGGCCCGCCGATGGGCGCCTGCGGCTTGTGGACGGTCACGGTCAGGGCCTGGACCAGCGGGAACTGGGCCAGGATGCGGTCGGCAATGACCTGGCCCACCCGTTCGATGAGGTCATACGACGGCCCTTCGACGACGGCCTTGACGACGCCATAGACGGCGCTGTAGTCGACGGTCTGCGTCAAGTCGTCGGTCTGGCCGGCCCGTTCCAGGTCCGTTTCCAGTACCAGGTCGATGTGAAAGGGCTGGCCATGGCGTTTTTCTTCAGGCAGACAGCCATGATAGCCATAGAAATGAAGTCCCGTCAGGACGATTTTATCCATCTTTTTCCTCCTCCATGAGCAGTTTCCAGGCCTGATCATAAGCGGCGGTCCCTTCTTTCAGGCAGCCTGACGACGCCGTCGTCACGATATTCGAGTCGATGGCCAGGCGGTCGCGCATGGTCAGGCACAGATGGGTCGCCTGGACGACGATCAGCACGCCTTCCGGGTCGAGGCCGCGGCGGATGGACTGACACAGTTCGTCAGTCATCCGTTCCTGGAGCTGAGGCCGCCGAGCCAGGATATCGACGGCGCGGACGAAATGGCCGAAGCCGGCAATGGTCCCCTTTTTCGGGTAATACGCCACATGGACGGAGCCGAAAAAGGGCAGCAGGTGGTGTTCGCACATGGAGTGGAAGCGGATGTTGCGGACGACGACCAGGCCATCGGTCTGAGTCGCAATGGGATCCTGCCACTCGTCATCGGGATTTTCCTTGAGGCCTGAGAAAAAATCAGCAAAAGCCTGGGCCACGCGGTGCGGCGTCTTTTCCATCCCCAGGGCCTGAAGGTCCAGTCCCAGGGCCTCTAAAAACTGCCGCATCGCAGCCACGGCTCTTTCATTTTCTTCCAACGTAACTAGCTCCTCCTTTATTTATAAAATGAAGTAATACGCAGCGATAAAGATAAGGCCGCCGACGATGATGAAAAAGGGACTGGCATACTGCTGCCAGATACTCTGTACGTGATCGAGATAGATTTCCTGGGGATCCGCCGGGTTATAGCGCAAATCCAGTTCGTCACCGGCCGTATAGTCCCATTCGGCATCGCCAAAGGCGTAACGGGCCTGATAGGTCTGGCCGTCTTTCGTCTGGAAACGGACGACGGGATAATACAAGGTCCCGCTCTTCATCTTCTTTTCTTCAAACCCGATGAGCGTCCCTACAGCGGCGACCTTGCAGCGCCGCGTCATGCCGCGGAATTTCCAGCCGTGATAGGTCCCGACGGCGATGAACAGCACGCCGAGGATGGCCGGGAGATAATAAAAGATATGCAGTAACATAATACCTTCCTTTCTATTCAGGACGAGAAGCGGCGAAGCGGCTCACTTCCCTGCCGATGACAGCCCCGATGACGCCCGTCACGACCTGAGGCCAGCTCATGGCAAACAAGAGCATATGCCGCACAGCCGGCGGAAAGGCGATGCAGGCAAAGAGCAGGTAAAAAGAGCCGTAAAGGATGGCCGCCTTGCCCAGGGCGCCGCCGCAGAAAGCCGGCAGGCCGTACCGCTGCCAGCGCCAGGCCGCCCAGACGTAGAAACTGTTGCCCAAGGCTACGGGAAAAACAAAGGGAAAAAAGGGCAGCATCCCTTCGAGCCAGGCAAAGACGGGCGTACAGGCGGCGACGACCAGGCCGGCCCGGCGGCCGACGGTGAGGACGGCCACGATGAGGCAGGCATTGACCAGGGAGCCGACGACGAACATACTGACCTGCGGCGGTATGGGGATGACCAGGCGCAGGCCCTGCAGGATCAAGGTCACGGCCAGGATGAGCCCGGTACGGGTCACATTTTTTATATCTTCTGTCATAAAGCCTCCCCTGTCCAAGCTGGAAAAATTTGTTATAATAGGATATGTCATTATCCCAATTATCTTTATTGTATCTTTCGAGGTGTCAGATGTCAAAACGATTCATTCATTCCATCAATTATATGCGCGGTCTCTGCATGCTCGGCGTCATCGCCATCCACGTCGGATCCGTCGCTATCGTCAACCCGTCGCCTAATCTGGGACTGGTGGCCATCCTGGAAATCCTGTCCCGCTTTTCCGTACCGGCCTTTTTCTTCCTGTCGGCCTTCGGCATGTTTTACAGCCAGCCCCTGGACCAGCCCTTCGTCTACAAAGACTACCTGCGGCGCCGCCTGCGGACGGTCTTCGTCCCCTACCTGGCCTGGTCCCTGTTCTACATGGTCTACGTATCGGTCATCAGCCACAACTTCAGTGTCTTCCAGCCTTACGCCTTTTTCCGTACCTTATGGTACGGCCTGGCCATGTATCACATTTACTTCCTGGTCATCCTCTTGTGGTTCTACTTCCTCATGCCGTTGTGGCGGCCGCTCCTGCGCTTCATGGACAAGGCGCCGTGGCGCTCTTTTACTATCCTCTTTTTCGCCAACATGGTCTTCAACTTCTATTCCAGCTACATCTGGACGGTCCATTCCGACAATCCCCTCATCCAGGACGCCTTCAACTTCCGCCTGAACTACGTCGTCCTGCACTACCTGTTCATCTTCATGTTTGGTGCCTTTACGGCAGAACACTTCACAGCCGTGACGGACTGGCTGAAACGCCACGGCACGCTGGTCAACGTCTTCCAGGCAGCGACGACAGCGGGTATGCTGGCCGCCTACTACGGCGTCATGCACTACCTGGGCTACGACCCCTTGTCGGCAGTCTTCACTATCCATCAGCTCAGCCCTATCGGCATGGCCTATACCCTGTCGACGATGCTCTTCCTCCTCTACTGGTGGGAATGCCGGCCTGTCCCGCAATGGGTCCACAAGGTCTTCTCCCTCCTGGGCGACTACTCGTATCCCATCTACCTGGTCCATCCCGTCTTCCTCAGTGCCTGCACGGGCCTGGCCGCCCACTGGCACATCTACCTGCGGGCCGTCCACATCATCGCCATCTACATCATCGTCACAGCCTGTGCCGCGGTCTATTCCTGGGCCGTCGTCGAACACAGACTGCCGAAATGGCTCAGTATCTGCGTCAAGGGGAAATGATATCGTATAAAAAAGCTTGTCGCACGACGACAAGCCCTTTTAAGTTGTTAGTGGCTAGCAGTTAGTTGTTAGCGGATGGCTTTAAATTTAAAGGTTTTCTCTGAAAACTACAAACTCCCACACTATTTTTTCTCATCCTTTTCCTTTACTTTGGCCAATACATCATTGGCCATGCGGGCTCTGGCCTTGATGACGGCGTTGCCGTCTTTGATGGATTCCGGATAGAAGCTGCTCTTATACTTATGCTTCTTCGTCTTGGTAATCATCTTTTTCAGCTGGATCGTCTGGTCATCGATGTTATACACATAGGTGCAGTAGTCGGTCGTTTCGCCGGATTGTTCCACCGTCTCAAAGGACAGGATCTGGCGGCCCATATCGTAATAGAGCTTGGCCGAGTTCATGTCGATGGACGTATACTGGTTATATTGCCACATATTATCCGCTGCGAAGACCGATGCCGACAAGGCCAGGGAGAATCCCAGGGCCAAAAGCATTTTTTTCAATTTCACAGGTAACACCCCTTACTTCTGTTGTTTTTAGACTTATTATATCATGAAACAGCCGTAAAAGGTAATAGATTTAGCGATTATCTACCTTTTCAGGATATAAATCGTGCTGGGACAGGCGCTGCCAGGCCACGTCAGCCCAGGGCGTGCCGGGCCGGCCGTAGTTGCAGTACGGATCGATGCTGATGCCGCCGCGGGGCAGGAATTTCCCCCATACTTCGATATATTTCGGGTCCATGGCCCGGATGAGGTCGTCCATGATGATGTTGACGCAGTCTTCATGGAAATCACCGTGATTGCGGAAGCTGAACAGATAGAGTTTCAATGATTTACTTTCTACCATGCGCTCACCAGGGACGTAGGAAATGTAAATCGTCGCATAATCCGGCTGCCCCGTCATCGGGCAGAGGCTGGTGAATTCGGGACAGTTGAACTTGACGAAATAGTCCCGGTCAGGATGCTTGTTGACAAATGTTTCCAACAAAGACGGGTCGTAGTCCTGGGCATACGTCGTGTGCTGATTGCCCAGCTGGGTCACGCCCTGCAGTTCTTCTTTACTTCGGCTCATATCAAAACTCCTTCTTCAAAACATAACGATGGCTCAGGGCCTGGATGAGCAGGACCCCGCAGATGGCCGGCGGCAGCTGACCGACAGCCAGGCTGCTGACCAGGACGGCGTAGGGCAAATCGAGCAGGTACGACAGCCAGGCGCTGACGCAGAGGGCCGGCACCCACCAGATGGGCAGGGCAGCCAGCCATGGACTATACTGACGCCGACGGATCTGGACGATGAGCCATGTCGTGGCCATGCCGACGAAGCAGCCGCCGATCATGTCGATGAAGCCCAGGCCGCCGAAGAGGAAATTGGCAATGAAGTTCGCAAGCCCCAAGGGGACCACCAGGAAAGGATATACAAAGGCCAATGCATAGAGCGACGTGGCGATGCGGATCTGATAGGGGCCAAAGGAAATCCCCTGAGTGACGTACAAGATGACGATGTACAGGGCCATGACCATGGCAGCGACGGTCATGCGTTTCGTATTCGCGAGAAAATTATACATAGGCGTAACCTCCTTCCAAAGAAAAGAAAAAAAGACGGGGTTGCCGAAACAATCCCGTCTGCATTGCAAGATACCATTGTAATGCTTCCTAGTTTTGTTTACCGACAGGATGGATTGCGAACTGTCGTATGCTCTTTTGAGGCCTACCAGATGACGTGGCCTAAGACGTGGTCGATGGGGACCGGGCCGATGAAGCGGCTGTCACTGCTGTGGTTGCGGTTATCACCCATGCAGAAGACATAGCCTTCGGGGATCTTGATTTCCCCTTTGCGGCTGTATTCCATCGGTTCATTGATGTACGGTTCATCTAAAGGCTGGCCGTTGCGCCATACCTTGCCATCATGGAACGCCAGCGTGTCGCCAGGACGGCCGATGACCCGCTTGACCCAGATGTTCTTGGTCTGCAGATCATGATTAAAGAAAGCCATGTAATTGTTCATCGGTTCTGCGACGTCATCTTTCCACGTGCGCGGATACTGGACGCGGCTGTCGATGATGACAATATCTCCATAGTTCGGAACTTCCCCCAGGACGTGATTCCATTTGGATACGATGAGGTATTCCCCGTTGTGCAGGGTCGGCATCATCGATTCACCGGAAACGCGTGTCGGCTGGAAGAAGAAGATATGGATGACCATGGCAATGGCCAACGCGATGATAATGGAATAAATCCATTCGTAAACTTCATGTAGAAACGTATTCACGCTGAAACCTCCTCACTTGCGTACTCGTATATTGTAGCAAACCAGGGGTATAAAAGCAAGGGTCAGAGCAGGTCGCTTTCCCCTACGATTTCAAGGCCTTCTGCGCGTAATAACGCCGCCGTCACGCCGTCGCCAGCCGTCAGGGTCCGTGAAAAAGTGCCATCGTAAATCTGTCCGTGTCCACAAGACGGACTTTTCTCTTTCAAGATGGCCTTCGTGCAATGGAACAGGCGGGCCAAGTACAGGGCCGCTTCGGCACCACGCCGGTATTGCGCCGTCACATCGGTACCGTCTGCCGTGACGACCCGTTCTCCCTGCCGTTCTGCCGGCGGACGCGGTGTCGCCAGGCCGCCGGCCTGTTCCGGACAGACGGGAATCAAATGGATATCATCCCGCCCGAGCAAATCCTGCACCTGCGGATAAACCTTCGTCTGACCATCATAGCGGCAGTACTGGCCGAGCAGGCAGGCACTGATTAGAACGTTCATAATTTCACCTCAATCCATCTTCTCCAAACTACAAACTGCAAACTTCAAACATTGAAAAAAAAAGCGCCGCGCAGAAAGATGAAAAATCTTTATGCAACGGCGGCCTTCTTCAACATCGTTAACCTAGAGGAGAGCCGATGTGCAGCCATCGGACTATCTCTGTTTTTAGTATAACGTGAAATCCTAAAAAAGGCAAGCACATCGGCTCCCCTAAATATATTGAAAAACAAGCTATACCATATTATAATACAGGTTGCAACACGAATTTCAACCTATCCATCTATCGTCAAAGGAGTGTTCACACCATGGAACAAAAGAAGACGCGCAACACAGCTGACTTTCTCGTCGAATGTCTGGAAGAAGAAGGCGTCCATTATATTTTTGGTATTCCCGGCGAAGAAAACCTCGCCGTCATGGATGCCCTGGAACATTCAAAGATTGAATTCATCACAGTCCGCCACGAACAGGGCGCAGCCTTCATGGCCGACGTCTATGGCCGTCTGACCGGCAAAGCCGGTGTCTGCATGGCCACCCTCGGCCCGGGTGCTACCAACCTGATCACCGGCGTCGCCGATGCCGACTGCGACGGGGCCCCGCTGGTCGCCATTTCCGGTCAGGTCGGCACCGATAAAATGCACATCACGGCCCATCAGTACCTCGACCTGCGGGCCATGTTCGAACCAATCACCCGCCGGGCCTATACCGTCGTCCGTCCGGACACGATGGCTGAAATCACCCGCCTGGCCTTCAAATATGCCGAACGGGAAAAACCGGGCGCTACCTTCATCGACCTGCCGGTCAACATCAGCAAGATGCCCGTCGCCGACGATGAAAAACCGTTGCAGCATAAGAGCATCCTGCCGGAAACAGCCCTGGAATCGCAAATCGAAGCAGCGGCTTCCATGATTTCCTATGCCAAGAACCCGGTCATCCTGGCCGGCAGCGGCGTCATCCGCAGCAAAGCGGCCAAACAGCTCACGGCCTTTGCGGAAAAACTGAAGCTCCCTGTCATCAACACGATGATGGCCAAAGGTGCCATTCCCTTTGACAACAAATATTCCATGTGGACCGTCGGCATCCCTATGGACGATTACCAGACGAAAATGCTGGAAAAGGCCAGCCTGGTCATCGCCGTCGGCTATGACATCATCGAATACGCCCCGGCCAAATGGCATCTGACCAATGCCGACATCATCCACATCGACACCATGCCGGCCGATATCAACAAGAACTATCAGCCCGAAGTCGAAGTCGTCGGCAACATCCCCAACTCGCTGGAACGCATCATGGCCAAAGCCGCCCGCCTGGCTGAACCGAAACAGTTCCTGGATATCCGCCAGAAGATGGTCGACGAACACGAAAGCTACGCCCACGATATGTCCTTCCCGGTCAAGCCGCAGAAAGCCCTCATCGACTGCCGCCGCGTCATGGGCAAAGACGACATCGTCATTTCCGACGTCGGTGCCAACAAAGTCTGGATTGCCCGCCATTACAACTGCTACGAACCGAATACGTGCCTCATCTCCAACGGCTTCGCCACCATGGGCATCGCCGTTCCCGGCGCCATCTCGGCCAAACTCGTCCATCCGGACAAGAAAGTACTGGCCATCACCGGCGACGCCGGCTTCCTGATGAACGTCCAGGAATTTGAAACGGCCTACCGCCTGGGCACGAACTTCATCACCCTCATCTTCAGCGACTGCAGCTATGGCCTGATCAAATGGAAACAGGACATGCAGTACGGCCATCACCAGTACGTCGACTTCACCAACCCGGACTTCGTGAAACTGGCCGAAAGCTTCCACGCCATCGGCTACCGCATCACCAAGACCGAAGACCTCCTGCCGACCCTGAAAAAAGCCTTCCAGCAGAACAAACCAGTCATCATCGACTGCCCCATCGACTACGATGAAAACATGAAACTCACAGAACATCTGGAAGAACTGATGAAAACGTTATAAGAAAAAGGCGCTGTCCCATAAAGACAGCGCCTTTTTCTTACAAACTATTTCTTAGGCATCTTTTCTGCGTTTTTCAACATATCCGTGACGGCGCTGATGATGTCGTCATCGCCTTCTTTGGCGATGTTGCCCAGGATGGCGGCGACTTCCATCGTATCGCCGTGCTGCCAGGCCAGGCAATGGATGGTTTCCGTGAAGGGATTGCCGTTGATGACCAGGGATTTGGCGATGGTCCATTCATAAAAGAGATGGCCATTGGTCTTTTTCGCCGTCACCGGCGAGACGACGCGGAAGCCCTCTGGAAGGCGTCCCGGCATATTCTGGTTCAGCCGGTTCATGAGGATGCGCATATCCGGCCGGCTGCCGATATCGCGGAGATAAGAGTTTTCCCGGTTCTCCCCATAGACGGCCGCCTTGACGTCCCAGATGGTCGCCGTATAATGCAGCAGATAGGCATACTGGAAATCGGCATCGTCCTTCTTGACGACCTGATACGTTTCCGGCTGGATAGGAAAAATTCGTTCAAACAGGGCGATGACATCATTGCCTTCATCAGCAGCCGTCAGCATGGGCTGCCGCCCGGACTGCATGTAGATATCATCGGGGACCGTGATGACGCCCCAGTTGGGGAACTTCGACAGCGTCCCTTTATCCTTGGCCAGGGCGGCCGTCCCCATCGCCAAGACAGCGGCTGCCACCAGCACGATTGCTTTAATTTTCATGGTTTCACTCCTCGTTTTTCTTACACAATGACACGTCCATTGTATCTCATGACGCTTTGTCTGTCAAAAAAGAGGAAAGTATGATATGATATAGTTATGTAAATCGCCTCAATCTATACGGTTCAGGCATATTCCCATTTTTTTAGGAGGTTATACCACTATGGAATTCAACATCAAAGCCAACTCGACAGCAGAAGTTTCTGAAAAATGCACGGAAAACAATACGGCCATCAAATTGGGTAGCGGCAAATCCCCGGTTTACGCAACGCCGGCCCTGGTAGCTCTCATGGAAAACGCAGCCATCAACGCCTGCGACCCTCAGCTCCCGGAAGGCTATAACACCGTCGGCATCGCCATGAACGTCAAACACGTCGCCGCTACGCCTATCGGCCTGACCGTCACGGCCAAAGCCACCCTGGTAGAACAGGACCGCAAAAAACTGACCTTCAAAATCGAAGCCCACGACGAAGCCGGCCTCGTAGGCGAAGCCACCCACGACCGCTTCATCATCGAATCGGCACCGTTCCTCGCCAAAGCCGAAGCCAAAAAAGCTGCAGCAAAGTAGTGGCTAGTGGCTCGTAGGGGTTGTCCTGTCAAGGCGGCCCGCCGACGCGTTTAAGCTGTTAGCAGCTAGGGATTAGCAGTTAGCGGAGGGCTTTTAAATTTTTGCTCCCCCCACATCAAACTTGCAACTGCAAGCTCAAAAAAGGGATTGTCGCACATGCGACAATCCCTTTTAAATTGTTAGTGGCTAGCCACTTTTTTTTGCGGCCTGCGGAACGCCCTTTGGGCGTCCCCTACGAGCCACGAACAACGAGCCACTATTTCACAATAACAGCCAGTACGTCGCCGGTCTTTACGTTATCGCCGGGGTTGACGCGGATTTCGTGGAGCGTTCCGTCTGCCGTCGCCGTGATGTCGTTCTGCATCTTCATGGCTTCCAGGACGAGGATGATGTCGCCTCGTTTGACGGCTTTGCCGGCTTCAGCTTTGAGGGCCGAAATCTTGCCCGGCATGGGAGCCTTGACGGTGATGGCACCTTCCGGGATCGGGCCGCCTACGGCGGGAGCCGGAGTGGCAGCCGGAGCCGTTGCGGGAGCTGCGGGAGCTGCCGGAGCTGCTTGGGCCGGTGCGGCTGCAGCCTGCGGAGCCGGAGCCGCTGCCGGAGCGCCTCCCCTTTCTTCGACTTCTACTTCATATGCTTTTCCATTGACGGTAACCTTGAATTTTTTCATATATAATCCTCCTGGATTTAAATATTCACTTCATTAACGACTCATACCACCCAGGCGGGCTGCCATAGCCCAGTTTTCCCGATGGCGTTTATAACTGCGTTTCTGCGGACGAATAGAACGGATTGCCGACGGCGGATAGCCATAGGCGGCAACAGCGGCCATGATGACGGCGACGACTTCATCGTCTAGGCCATCTTGAGAACCTTGGGGGGCCGTTTCTTTTACGACAGCCATCGGCCGGGCTGCGACGACAGCTGGCTGGCGCTGGCCGACAGGAACGACGGGATGCGTCAACTCCGGTTTTTCCTCTTCTTCCGGTTCCGGCGGGACCGTTTTTTCCGCCTTGACAGCGTCCTTCAAATCCTGTACAGCTTCGGCCAGTTCCTTGACGCTCTGCTGGAAGTCGGCAACGTCCTTCATCTTGTCTTCCAGGGCGCGGAAGCGGGTATTATAGTACCGGCTCAGGACCAATGTCATGGCGACCAGCAGGATGATGACGGCAAATTGAATTTCTATCATACAGCAGCCTCCTTATAACGGCATGTTGCCGTGTTTCTTCGACGGCCGTTCTTCCCGCTTGCTGTAAAGCATAGCCAGGGCGCTGATGATGCGCGGACGCGTTTCCTTCGGTTCGATGACGCAATCGATCTGGCCGTGTTCGGCTGCTTTATAGGGCGTCGAAAATTCATTGATATATTCCTGTTTCTTCTTTTCCTTTTCCGGGTCGTGCTTGAAGATGATATTGGCTGCGCCATCGGGACCCATGACGGCGATTTCTGCCGACGGCCAGGCCATGACCATGTCGGCGCCGAGCTGGCGGCAGCACATGGCGATATAGGCACCACCGTAGGCCTTGCGGGTGACGACGGTGATTTTGGGGACCGTCGCTTCGCAGTAAGCATAGAGCATCTTGGCACCGTGGCGGATGATGCCGCCGTATTCCTGAGTCGTCCCAGGCAGGAAGCCCGGTACATCGACGAAGGTGACGACAGGGATATTAAAGCTGTCGCAGAAGCGGATGAAACGAGCCGCCTTGTCCGATGCGTTGATATCCAGGCAGCCGGCAAGGAATTTCGGCTGGTTGGCGATGATACCGACGGTCTGGCCGTCAAAGCGGGCGAAGCAGGTGATGATATTGAGGGCATAGTTTTCCAGGACCTGGAAGACATTGCCGTCGTCGACGCAGGATTTGATGACGTCGAGCATATCGTAAGGCATGCTGCTGTCGTCGGGGATGACCGAATTGAGGCTTTCGTCTTCGCGGTTCGGGTCATCGTCCGATTCGACGACCGGCGCTTCTTCCATATTGTTGCTGGGCAGGAAGTCGAGGAGGGCCTTGATTTTTTCGATGCAGTCGTCTTCATTTTCACAGGCAAAGTGAGCCACGCCGGAAATAGAGCTGTGCGTCATGGCGCCGCCCAATTCTTCGGCTGTCACTTCTTCGGCCGTAACCGACTTGATGACGGCCGGGCCCGTGAGGAACATGTCCGACGTATTCTTGACCATGAAGACGAAGTCCATCAGGGCCGGGCTGTATACGGCACCGCCGGCGCAGGGTCCCATAATGACGGCGATCTGCGGGATGACGCCCGATGCGGCCGTATTATTCATGAAGATGCGGCCAAAACCGGACAAAGCATCGACACCTTCCTGGATGCGGGCACCGCCGGAATCATTGATGCCGATGACAGGGGCTCCCATCTTCAGAGCCATTTCCTGCATCTGGGCGATCTTATGAGCGTGCATTTCGCCGAGCGAACCGCCTTCGACCGTAAAATCTTCGGCATAAGCGAAGACCAAACGGCCGCGGACCGTGCCATAGCCGGTAACGACGCCGTCGCCGGGGATTTCCTTTTCCTGCATGTTGAAATTCATGCAGCGATGATGGATGAACTGCCCCATTTCCGTGAAGCTGCCTTCATCAAATAACTTAGCCAGCCGTTCGCGGGCTGTCATCTTGCCTTTTTTATGTTGCGAATCAATTCGCTTCTGACCGCCGCCCATCTCGATTTTCGCGAGCTTTTCATGGAGCTGGTCAATCTTTTCCTGAACTGTAGCCATTCTTATACCTCCAGTACCAAAGTATGTTATCAGGTCACATAACAATAAATTATATCATAGAATATCCAAATTTTATAGTCTTTTAGTCGTCAAACTCCTATTTTTCCGGGCTACCGTTGACGGCCTGCCAGACCTGGGCGACGAACTTGCCCGCTGCCGGGGACATTTCCTGGATGTCTGGGACGGCGATGCCCAACGAAATCGACTGGGCCGGGGCCAGAGGCCTAAGTTCGACGCGGCCAGCCCACTTCTCCGTCGTCAAACGGTTGTTGACGCTGATTCCCAAACCCTCTTCGACCATGCAGTACGCCGTATACGGGTCGGTCGTCGTGAAGCGGACATTGGGCTGGACCTGATTGGCTGCCAGGAAGCGGTCGATATCCGTATCGTGATCCGGCAGAGGGATGATAAAAGGCGCCCCGTTCAGCCATTCTACGGGAATCTCCTTTTCCGCCGTCCAGGGATGATCCGGCGGCAGCCAGACGACGAGCTCATCGTCCTTCAAGGGAATCCAGTCATAGGCCACATCCGCTCCGGGCTTGGCGGCCAGACAGCAGTCGACGGCCTTCTCATTGAGCCACTGGGCCAATTCCTGATTCGTCCCTTCTAACAAATGGACTTCCACCTTGGGATACTGGGCCTGGAAACGGCGCAAAATCTTCGGCAGCCACGCCGCGGCGACACTATAATAACTGCCGATATTGAGGACCCCGGCCAGGACGCCTTGAATGGCCGCCCCCAAGTCGGCAGCCTTTTGCGAAGCCCTGACGACTTCCTGAAAGACCGGCACCATCTGCTGGCCATTGGCCGACGGCCGGACTCCCTGCTTGTTGCGCACGAGCAGAGGAAAGCCGATTTCCTTCTCCAGCGAACGGATCATACGGGTCATCCCCGACTGGGTATACCCCAGTTCCTTGCCGGCCGCCGTCAGACTGCCATATTGAATCGCCAGGAGCAACGCCTGACATTTTATACTATCCATATCACTTATTCACCCATTTCGTCATGACATACATGCTAAATCACCGTTTGTGTCATATCTTATTGTACCGTATAATAAGGCCATCCGTAAAGGATTAGACCCAAATGAGGACCCATTATGACTACTTTATTACCCATCGCCTCAGACTATATGGAAGGCGCATACCCGGAATAACCATGAATTTCACAGCCCAAAGTGGATACGGTACTGATTATTCGTTCATCGAAATTCGGTCCTGTCGGCCCTAACGGTTCAAAAAGGCTCTGGGACGGCCCCTATGCACGAGGCCGCTGTCCGTGTATTTTTTCGGTCCGCAGGACCACGGCGGCCTGCGAACTGTCTCCTAATAATTCACTGCGTTTTGTTGAAACATATAACGTTTAACGTCAATTTACTTGAATTTTTTTGCGAAAATCATTTGACAAAGTCCGTTTTTGATGGTAGACTTACGTCAACAACTTGATAGTGTTGCAATGAAGAGAAGAGTACACGATAGGAATTGGCACAGAGAGTTCCCATTTGGTGAAAGGGAATACAAGGGTCATCGTGGAAGATGGACTCCGAGCAGATTGGTCGAACAGTTAGGCCGTCCGGGCGTGCCCGTTACAGCACTATGGTATTCAAGGCTCATTCGCCTGCGTACCTGAAGAGGCTCATCCTGTGAGGGATGAGTGAAATTGGGTGGTATCACGGTGCTTCCGTCCCTTACTTGGGACGGGAGCCTTTTTTATTACAAGGCTTTCAAGTTTATATTACATTATATATTTTTTAATATTAGGGGGAAATGTATTATGAGCGAAAACACAAACTACAAATTCGAAACATTACAGCAGCATGCAGGTCAGGTTCCGGATCCGGCAACGGGTGCCCGCGCCGTTCCTATTTACCAGACCACATCTTATGTCTTTAAAGATACACAGCAGGCCGAAGACCGCTTCGCTTTGAAAGACGCCGGCTACATCTACAGCCGTCTGACCAACCCGACGCAGGACGTCCTGGAAAAACGTATCGCAGCCCTCGAAGGCGGCACAGCCGGTTTGGCCACGGCCAGCGGCGCTTCGGCTATCGCCTACTCCATCATCAACCTCGCCGGTGCCGGTGACGAAATCATCGCCGCTCCGACCTTGTACGGCGGCACAGTCGAACTGTTCAGCGAAACCTTCAAACACCTCGGCATTACGACGCACTTCGCCGATCCCGACGACCCGCAGTCCTTTGCCGAATACATCAACGACAAGACCAAAGCCATTTACCTCGAAAGCCTCGGCAACCCGGCCATCAACATTCCGGACTTCGAAGCTATCGCCAAAATCGCACACGACAACGGCCTTCCGGTCATCGTCGACAACACCTTTGCTACGCCGTTCCTCTTCCGCCCGCTCGAACACGGTGCTGACGTCGTCGTCCATTCGGCTACGAAATTCATTGGCGGTCACGGCACGACCCTCGGCGGCCTCATCGTTGAAAACGGCAAATTTGACTGGGCTGGCTCGGGCCGTTTCAAAGAATTCGCTTCGCCTGACGAATCCTACAATGGCGTCAACTTCGCCAAGGATATCCCTGGTGCCGGCTTCGTAACCCGTATCCGCGCCAAAGCCCTCCGCGACCTCGGTGCCTGCATCAGCCCGTTCAACGCATGGCTCCTCATCCAGGGCCTGGAATCCTTGTCCCTGCGCATCGAACGCCACGTCGCTAACGCCCAGAAAATCGCCGACTTCCTGGAAAACCATCCGAAAGTCGCTAAAGTCAACTATCCGTCCCTCCCGTCTTCGCCGTACTACAAACTGGCTCAGAAATACTTCCCCAAGGGAACCGGTTCGATCTTCTCCTTTGAATTAAAAGACGGCTATGCAGCTGCCCGTAAATTCATCGACAATGCGGACATCTTCTCCGACCTGGCTAACGTCGGCGACTCCAAGTCCCTCCTCGTTCACCCGGCTTCGACGACACATCAGCAGCTTTCGGAAGAAGCTCAGCGTGCCTGCGGTATCACACCGGGTACGATCCGTATCTCTGTAGGCCTCGAAAACATCGAAGACCTCCTCGCCGCTGTTGAAAAAGCACTGGCAACCATCTAAGACTACTGTAAGGAGAAATGCACTATGCCTATTAAAATTGCTGACGGTCTTTCCGCCAAGGAAAAACTTCACGAAGAAGGTATCTTCACCATCGATAAGGGGCTGGCCCTCCATCAGGATATACGGCCGCTGCGCATCCTTATCCTCAACCTGATGCCTTTGAAGAAACCGACAGAGCTGCAGCTTCTCCGCCTCCTCGGTGATTCACCGCTTCAGGTCGAAGTGGACTTCTGCCATACGGACAGCCATGAGAGCACCCACACCGACCCGTCTTATTTAGAAGAAAACTACTACGTCTTCGATGAAATCAAGGATAACTACTACGACGGTTTCATCATCACCGGCGCCCCGGTCGAACAGATTCCCTTCGAGTCTGTCGACTACTGGCCGGAAATGAAGACTTACTTTGAATGGGCCAAGACACATGCCTTCTCGACGCTCCACTTCTGCTGGGGCGCCCAGGCAGCCCTGTATTACTACTATGGCATCGAAAAGCGTCTCCTGCCGGCCAAGCTCTTCGGTATCTTTGAATACCAGCTGACCCAGAAGCACCATCCCCTCCTGCGGGGCTTCGATGACCGTTACTTCATCCCCCAGTCGCGGCATACGGCGATTAACGACATCCAAGTCTACAATACGCCGCAGCTCGACATCCTCTCCCGGTCCGTCGAAAACGGCATCAACATCATCGGTACGCCGGATCACCGCCGTTTCTTCGTCCTCGGTCACTTCGAGTACGATCGGCGGACCCTGGAAGAGGAATACCTGCGGGATAAGAAAAAGGGCCTGCCCATTGCAGTGCCCAAGAACTACTACCCGAATGACAACGATACGAAGAGGCCATACTTCATGTGGTGCAGCTATGCCCATCTGTTCTATCACAACTGGCTGAATATCGTCTATCAAGAAACACCTTATGATTTACAAGCTATCGCCAAGATTCATCCTTGTGCGCATTGAAAAAAGGCCTGTCGCAAATGGTCGGGGGTCGTAAGAAAGTAATATCGTATTTTTGTAGGAGCGGCATGACTTTGGTCATGCCGTTTCCTCTTTCATCAGTTCATTCAGTGGGATAAAGCCTACAAGGTCATAGGAAATGCGGATATTTTGCCGCCGTTTGCCGCCGCTCTTGTCGGGGGCTTCGATATAAACTCCCTTGACAAGTTCCCGCAGAGCATAGGGCGTAAGCTCGTCAAAATCCTTGTATTTGTGTACCCTCTGGATAAACTGCTCCAAATTTTCAATCTGTCGTTCCTGTACTTCGATTTCCTGCTGCAAAGCCTGAATTTCCGCTTTAAGCTGCGCTTGTTCGTCCTCATAGGTCTTGCTCATCATAGAAAACTTTTCATCTGTGATGCGCCCCGCCACATTGTCCTCGTAAATGCGGATAAACAAACGGTCAAGCTCTCCCAGCCGCTTTTCAGCCTGTGCCAGCCGCTTCTTGTGTCCACGGATCGCGGCTTCGCTGGACAGCCGGAGCTTCTGCTCCATGACGGCACGGAAATGATCCTCATACCAACTGACATAGGAAATCACAGTTCTCATGTACATCCAGACCAATTCTTCCAGAACAACAGCACGGATAAAGTGTGCCGAACAACTTCCCGTATTGCTGCGGTAGTTGGCGCATACAAAATGATCCTGCCGCTTTTCAAAGTAGTTGGTGGTGCAGTAGCGCATTTTTGCTCCACAATCAGCGCAGTAGACCATACCGGAAAACAGACTGCTCTTGCCCGTCTTTGTCCTGCGGTGACGCTGCTGGCGAATTTCCTGCACCTTGTCAAAGACCTCCTGCTCAATGATCGCCGGGTGGGTATTGTAGAAAACTGCCTGCTTTTCAACGGGCGTTTCCCTCTGTTTCTTGTCCCAAATGGAATTGGTGTAGGTCTTGAAGTTGACCGTACAGCCTGTGTACTCCCGCCGTTCCAGAATGTGAACAACGGTATTGGTATTCCAATGGTAGGGATCATCGGTTTCGGGGCTTGGGGTTTTGATGCCCGCCCTGCGCTTGTAAGCGGTGGGGTTAAGCACCTTTTCCTCCTGCAAGAGCTTTGCGATCTGCATCGGTCCCCGTCCTTCCATACACAGCTTGAAGATTCGCTTGACTACCACAGCCGCAGCTTCGTCCACGATCCACTTGGTCTTGTCCTCTGGGGCTTTGAGATACCCGAACGGAACATTGGTAGTCAGCGGTACGCCACGCTCACCCTTTGCCTTTTGCACAGCCCGGATTTTGCGGCTTGTATCTTTGGCGAAAAATTCGTTAAACCAGTTTTTGATACCGGCAATATCGCTGTCTGTGCTGTTGGGGTCGATGGTGTCAAAGTGGTCGTTGATGGCAATATACCGCACATTGTACTTCGGGAAAGTGAAGTTGATATAAAGCCCGGTCAGCGAGGAATTTCGTCCCAGTCTGGATAGGTCTTTGGTGATACAGACTGCCACTCGTCCTGCTTCGATTTCCGCAAGCATGGCTTGGAAGCCGGGGCGGTCATAGTTCGTGCCGCTGTACCCATCGTCCACGAAAAAGATCGGGTTAGGAAAGCGATTTTCTTTAGCGCACTGGAGCAGGATCATTTTTTGATTCTGAATGGAATTTGACACATCTTCTTTGCCGCCCTTTTTATCCTCTTTCATATCTTCCACGGATAGACGGCAGTAGAGTGCGGTGATTTTATCAGTTGCCCGTAACATTTCTGTTTCCTCCTTCAAAGGGGCAACTGCCAGTACAGGATTGGTTGCTTCTATTGTACCAAGATTCTGTGAATTTGTCATTCGCTATCCTCCAACTTTTCTGTAAACTTTTCAGCCATAATGCGCTCCATCTTCTTATCCAGCGTTTCCGTTCCGTCATAAGTGCCTGTGATGGAGTAGATTGTGCCGCCAATCTCTTTCTGCAAAGTGAACTCCGGCAGCCAGAAAGCAGATGGATTTTTCACACGGATGTGTCCGTCCTCATCAAACCAGAAATTGTGTCTGGGGTGGTCGGGCGGCAGCGGCGCGGGTTTCAGATACGGGTCAGGATTGGAGAAGTAATATCCCTCCGGCTCGTCATGCTCCTGCTGCTTCCATTCCTCGATCTCTGCCAAAAGGTCTTGGTCGTTTCACTTTCTGCATCTGAAAATATTTCCATGTCATCGTCTGCGTCTTCATCAAATTCGGCAAGCAGATCATCCAAGAAATTCGGATCAAGCCCATATTCCTCCGTGATGCGCTTGATTTCATCATCCACATCAATGTGGATGGTATCACCGTTTTGTCGTGCAGCTTCAAATTCTGCATCACTCATATCTGCCCATCGCTGTAATTCAGCCCGTGAAGCAGCGTCAATCAAAACCAACGAACTTACAGGCTCACCATTCGGCAGTGTATCTCCGAGAAGTATTTTTGCAATTTTTCTTACGAGGTTATTGTCCTCTTTCCAGTTGAGTTCCATTTTTGAAATCCTCCTTAATGCTCGATTTGATGTTTCTTTGTGCGGCGCTGCGCCGTTTTTTCCTGTGCATGAATGACCTGCTCCACCTTGTATTTGATCTGCCATAGCTTTTTCACTTCTGCATGGATGGGAGAAAGCTCTGCTTGTTCGGTCTTGTACTCCTGTTCCAGACGGTCACGCTCTTTGCGCCAGACAGTGATGGGCAGTTTGCCGTCCTTGAAATACGGCTTCAACTTGCGCTCTGCCATGTGATACAGGCGGAGTGCGTTTTCATTTTCGGACATGAACTGCTCCCGCTTGCCTTTCCATTTGATCGTTGCTAACTTGTCGGCAACGGGCTTGCCTTCGGTGTAAAGCTGCACCATGCGGAGAAGCTCGTCCAACTCTTTCATACGCTCGGATTTGCCACGCATAGAGCTTTTCAGAGTGTCGATGCGCTCACTCAGCGCAGACACACGCTCCTGTAATTCCTCCGGCGTTGTCAGCTTGTTCTGCATGAGATAATTGACGATTTCATTGAACTCTTTAAGATTGCCGATCTTCGCTTTCTGGCTCCAAGCTCCGGCATTGCGTCCAGAATAATAATCGCTGAGTAGATGCGCCAGATTGGGGGCTTGTGGCTTGCTTAATTCCTCATGGGCTTCTTTCAGCCAGTCAAGCAGCGCAGAGATTTTCTTTTTCAGATTACGGATCAAATCGTTGGTTACCTTGATCCAGCGGTTGAGATCGCCCTTGTTGGTGCGGATGCCCTTTGCTTCCATCGCCTGGACGGTCACACCCTCATGGATGGTGGGGAGTTGGTCGATGCCCTGTCGCTCATAACTGCGGTGGTCAATCCGGCAGTCCAATTCTTTTTCCGCAAACTTTTGATTACAGAGATCAGCCCATGCTTGCCGCCAATGCTCCAAGGTATCGGGACTGCCCCAATTGGTGGTTGGTACAGCGTTGAACACATAGTTTCCTGCTTCATCACGGATGCGGTTGCCATGCTCATCAAGCAGATATTCCCGCCGCTGTTTGTTGCCCCATCTGCCGTGTTCATCCAGAGGGCGGATGGGACACATGACATGAAAGTGGGGATTGGAAATGCCGCCGTCCTCCTTGTCGGGAGAGTGAACGGCGAAGTCCACCACCATGCCACGGCTCACAAACTGCTCCAATAAAAATTGCCTTGCAAGCTCGATGTTCTCCTGCATGGAAAACTCGTTCTGCAAAGCAATGTCAAAGCTGTATGCAAGCTGTGCTTTCTTTCCTCGTTCCGATTTCTCTACTTCATTCCAGAGTGTTTCTCGATCAGAGAACGAGGACGGGGCATAGGACGGTAGCAGGATTTCCGAACAGATCACGCCGCCTTTTTTGGTGTAGTCGCTGTCCTCACCGTAGTATTCGCTGTGCAGCTTTTCGCCGGAGCGATAGGCAGCAGATGCAATAGCGGATTGTCCTGCGCTGCGCTTGATTTGTGTCACATGAAAATGATATAGTGCGATACTCAACACCTCTCTTTCTGTTCTGCCCGGTTGTGTTCGTTGACCGCTTCCATAAGCAAGCCCTTGACCTCCGGGACGGCAAGAGCTTTTTCAGCAAAGGAGTAAAACTCGGTTTCGGTCAAAACCTTTGTCAGCGGTGCAACACTTTCAATGGCTGCGCCACGGGTGATAAGGTGGTGCGCCCGCTTGCGCCGATCTCCCTTTTCGTAGTAGGTGATACGGTTTTCAAGCTGCTGTTTTTTGTGTTGGAGCTGAGTGATCTTGCGTTCATTTTCCGCTTTCTCAGCTTCTAGTTCGGGGATTGTTTTCTGTTTTGCCATAGTGCATGACCTCCTTGATTTTAAGTGTGGAGATATAAAAAGACCGCCTACCGATAATCGGTAAACGGTCTATGTAATGTGTTCGATTTTCAGACTTGTCGTTTGGGAATGGTTTGTCAAAACCGTTTCCATATGACAAGTACGCAGGGATAGGCGAAGCCGCAAGGGGTGCAGCCCCTTGTTCGGAACGGAGTGACGCAAAACAGCCCGAACATCAATCGTCCGGGCTGTCTGCCTCGCAGAGCGCACATACAGGGCTTGCCCCCAGTATAGAAGTGCGCCCTTTGTTCCAAAGGGATCTTTGTGGGTGCTTGTCGTGTGTTATAAAAACTAAAAACAAGCCCGCCTACCTCAACGGCAAGCGAGCTTGACATACAGGGGTTATCGGCAATCTTTACACCAAGATTGATTTCTTATTAGCCCCTTTTCGCTTTTTTCCATTTTTCTAAAGCCAAACTCACTTAGCGGTTTTTCTTTGCCACAATGGGGGCAAATCCGAGTTGGCTCACTACCGTTATAACCGTGTGATTGAATAATAGGTCTGTCCTTGTTCGTTGCCATAGATACCATCCTCTCTGAGAAACACTAAATTATTCTTCGATAATTCCAAGAATCCAATTCACCCAACCAACAACCGTAGAAGAACGCCGCAAATATGTGCTATCAGCTTCAACACGATATAGATTGGATCGTTTCATTATCTGAATTGTGGTTTGTTTATCCGGCATCTCTCCACATTGCAAATGAAGTTTTAGGATTTCGTTGAATACTTTGTGCATCAATATTTGAGTTACAAGCGCAAGCTGGCGTTCTTTATACTCCAAACCCATTATACGGTGTCCACAGGCAGAAAGTTGGAATAGGATGTTGCCATCCTCATCATGGGTTTTGTCAATGAGTCCTAGATACCGTCCTGCGTCTGTATAATAATTAGTTTGGCGTTCATCAAAAGCATACTCCGATGTAATGTCCTGTTTAGTCATCGGCTTTTCATTTAACAGCTCGACAAGGTTGACTATCCGAGACATACGATCTGCTTGTGGGAATGATATGTCTGGCTCTTGTACCAAAGGAACAGTTCTCAAAAGGTTTTCAATATCCGCCAAACAAATCTCTGTTGCAATTATATAGTTCCTCTGTTTTACTAGTATAAGAGAATTGTAGTTCTGCGGATCTTCAAACTGATATTGATACAGATTGAACATACCATTTGAGAAAATCAAGAAAACAGGCTTTACTGTTTTCGTTACTCGTTCACTCCAAACACGGAACGGGTAATAAAGTTGGCGAACAAGAAAATCATCAGATAAATCCCGCTTCGCTTCAAATAAAGAAAGATAATGGATACCTTCGTATGCTGCATCAATTTCAATTTGAGAATTGCTTACGGTAATATTTTTCGTGCCAAAAGCGGTGTTAATGCCAAACTCAAAACTGCCAGAACTCATGCGACCGCTAACTGTTGGAACAAGCTCATCGTCCTCTAAAAAGTCATTAAGTATTCCACAGGCATTAGCGCAATTCAACGCAATCGCTTCGCTCACAAGAAACTGCGGCATTAGACTCTGAATATGTGCTGGAATTGAAATCCGCTGAACATCTTGGGATGGCTCGTCAAATTCCTTATATGCCGAAAAAGAGGAAATAACATAATCTCCACGAGTTATCGGCAAAATTGACAAGTTGTTAGCAACAAAGATATTTGGAAGATTTATTTTGTGGTCAAACTTGGTCATTAACCGAGGCTCTCTGAACTCTTTTATCTGGTTTGCCGAAATGACGAACTGTCCATTTCGCTCAATCTCAGCAAGAATATGATACTTGTCAAATAGGCTTTCCCATGCGGCATCATTCAGTCCCATAGTTTCTAATTAGCACCTCCTCTATCGCTCCGCGCTTGCTTGCATCTGAATTGATTGCCCTCTTTGCCTGCACGATGGATATGTTGTAGTCCTTATACAGTTCTTTTATGAACTCTGTGGCAGAATTGGATAGCAAAAATTTAATGCCTCGCTGCGTCAGCTCATCGCAACATTGCTTTAGTCTGATTTGCTCGTTTCTGTCAAATCCGCCTTTATTATAGCCGGTGAAACTTGCTGTATCAGAAACAGGATCATACGGTGGGTCAAGATACACAAATCCACCCTTGCCAACTCTACTTAGCGTCACAGCAAAATCTTCGTTGCAAAATGTGATATTGCCGGACGAAAAATACTTGCTTACTGCCCGCAGAACAGGCTCGTTCACAATGTTAGGATTTTTATAATGACCAAACGGAGAATTAAACTCCCCCGATGAATTAACACGGAACAAACCATTAAAGCAAGTCTTATTCAAATAAATCAATCGTGATGCACGCTCAACCTTTGACATGGCTTGATATGCCTCTTTGTCTCTATCTAAATCTCGTATTGCGTAGAAATACTCTGAAGTGTTTTCGTGCTTTCTGAGATCTGTAATGAGAGATTCGACATCGTCACGAATAATTTCGTAAACCGCAATCAAATCTCCATTCAAGTCATTTACGATTGCTTTGGATGGCTGAATAGAAAATAAAACGGCTCCACCACCCAAAAAAGGCTCGCAATAAGAAGTGAGCCGCTTAGGAAGTAGGGGAGTAATCTCGTCTAACAACTGGCGTTTTCCTCCAACCCATTTGACAACAGGGGCAACCAGTTTGTTCTTTGCCATATCCACACCTCCTTGTTTATAGATCAATTCATAATATATTATATCAAAAGAGTCCCGAGTTCTCAAGTTGCAAGTTTAGAAATTTCGTAACTTTTTTGCAAATTCGCTTGCTGCCTGTTTCCGTTCCTCGCTGTACGGTGCAGTCAGCCGGAAACTCAATCTGCCTTTTTCAATCTCAAAGGTCAGCCCGCCTTGTTCGTCATCGTCAATCTGGCGGCAGCATTGCGGATATTCTTTCGCAAATGCCGTCAGCCGCTTTTTCAGATCGGTGTTGTGGGTCTGCACCTCGATCATGCTGCCATACTCGTCAAAATAGATGGCAGTTGTCTTTTCTCTCTTAGTAAGTCCTGTTCTCATAAAACCTCCTGTTTTTCACAATTTTTTTCCGGCTCTTGAATTGGAAAAGTGAAGCGATTTTCCGACAGAAATGCTCCAAACGATGCGGAGTATGTTCCGGCTATTGCTATTGGCGGATTTGCCACTTTTCCGGCTCTTGCCGTGTTTTCATGCTTTTCGATTTGTGTAGCTTTTCAGCCATTCCACAAGCTCATTTTTCATCACCAATTTGCGCCCGCCGATCCGCAAAGTTGGAAAATCCGGGCTGTTCAAAAGGTTGTATGCGCCCGCTTTTGAAATCTGCAACGCCTCCGCAATCTGCTTTGCGTCCATCACATCGGGCATGGTTTCAAACGGTTCTTTGCTCATAAAAGTCTCCTTTCCTGCATAAAAAAGCAGCCACGATTTCTCGTGACTGCCTAATGTAAGCTGTTTATTGATATGGGTTAGAAAGAATAATTCCCTTGCCTTTGGCGCTTTCTTCTTCAACAACAAGCGGAGAGATAAACTTGCTTATGTCTGCAAAACTCATGTTATCTTTGAAACCTTTACTGCCATCAAGCCAAATACAATTCATCAACCTATCAAAAGTTGCTTCACAAGTTCTTCTTGGGCATCTCGCTAAAGTCGAATCAAAAAAGCTGGTATTATACGAGTAGTGATGTGTGTGGATGAACTCACTCCATGATTCTATGACAGCTTCTTCATCTCTAATATCAATCAACTCAATTTCTTCTAAATTTCTTTCGTTGACCGAGCCCCACGCTTTTTTCATCATCGAAACTGCTTCTGCATCACTTTTAGGTGCACTATATCCGAAAACAGTAACCATATATGCTGGTGCTAGCATATAAATAGGACAAGTCAAACTGAGGTTTTCCATAAAGTGATACAATAAAAGTATATATAGGGGGCCTTAGTATGACGAAGTTCAACAAACAATTCAAAGTGGATGCTGTCCAATATTACCATGATCATCGTGATTTAGGACTGATTGGGTGTGCCCATAATTTAGGAATTTCCCAACAGACACTGTCCCGATGGCAAAAGCAATTGCGGGATAATGGGGAAATGCCATATCGCGGATCCGGAAACTATGCATCTGATGAAGCCAAGGAAATCGCTCGTTTGAAACGTGAATTACGAGATGCCAAGGATGCCATCAAT